>DWVD01000071.1 GCA_019120395.1 Candidatus Gemmiger faecigallinarum | reverse complement strand
ATGACCCGGTTGGCCACCTCCCGGGCAAAGCCCATCTCGTGGGTGACCACCACAATCGTCATGCCGCCGTGGGCCAGTTCCTTCATCAGTTCCAGCACCTCGCCCACCATCTCGGGGTCCAGGGCGGAGGTGGGCTCGTCAAACAGCAGCACCTCGGGGTTCATGGCCAGCGCCCGCACAATGGCGATGCGCTGCTTCTGCCCGCCGGACAGCATGTTCGGGTAGGCGTCGGCCTTGTCGGCCAGGCCGATGCGCTCCAGCAGTTCCATGGCCTTGGCGTCGGCTTCGGCCTGGGTCATCCGCTTGAGATGGACCGGGGCCAGGGTGATGTTGCGCCGCACCGTCAGGTTGGGGAACAGGTTGAAGTGCTGGAACACCATCCCCATCCTGGCGCGCATGGCGTCGATGTCCCGGTCGGTGATCTCCTGCCCTTCCAGGGTGACGGTGCCGGCGTCCGGCTCCTCCAGCCGGTTCAGGCAGCGCAGGAAGGTGGATTTGCCGCAGCCGGAAGGCCCTACCAGGCAGACCACATCCCCCTTGTGGATGGTCAGGTCCACGCCCTTGAGCACCTCCACGCCGTCGTAGCTTTTACGCAGTCCCTTAACGTCGATCACTCTGCGCCAGCCTCCTTTCCAGTTTGCCCAGCAGCCAGGTAAAGATCATGACCAGCACCAGATAGATGGCCGCGGTGCCCAACAGCGGGAACATGGCCTCGTAGGTGCGGTTCATAACGCCCTGGGCCGCGTACAGCAGTTCCTTGCCGCCGATGACGGTGATCAGCGAGGTATCTTTAAGCAGGATGATGAACTCGTTGCCCAGCGACGGTAGCACCGACTTGATGGCCTGGGGCACCACCACCAAAAACATCGTGGTGGTGTAGTTCAGGCCCAGGCTGCGGCCGGCCTCCATCTGGCCGGGATCCACCGCCATCAGGCCGCCGCGGATGATCTCGGACACATAAGCGCCGGAGTTGATGCCCAGGCTGAGCGCGCCGATCAGCGTGAAGTCACGGCTGGAGGCAAACACCACCATGCTCATGATCAGCAGCTGCACCATCATGGGGGTGCCGCGGATGACGGTGGAGTAGACCTTGCAGATCAGGTTGAAAAAGCCCAGCACCGGGTTTTTGTGCCCGGCGCGCTGCTGGTCGTGGGTGACGCGCACCAGCGCCACCACGCTGCCCAGGATAACGCCCAGGGCCAGCGCCGCCGCCGTGACCACCAGCGTGGTGCCCACGCCTTCCAGGTATTGCAGCCAGCGGTCGGATTCGATGAATGCCTGGTAGAATTTGACGAAGAAATCCTGCCAGAAGGTCAGCTCGCCGCCGCTGCGGGCCAGTTCGGACAACGCCTCAAACTGTGCGGCCAGGTCCATGTCCACCTCCACCTTTCTGAACGGTCGATTTTATTTTCCTGCCGGCAGCCGCCGGCGGGTCGGTTTGGGGATTTGGGGGAAGATACAGCAAAAGGAGAGCGGCCCTGCCCCGGCGTCTGCCGGAAAGCGCAGGCCCATGCCTGCCAGACCGCCCCCCCTGCTGTGCTTATGCGCGGACGCCTGCGCGTCCTGCACAGGGCCGCTGATCAGTCAGCGGAGATGTACTTGTCGATGATGGCCTGGGTGGTGCCGTCGGCCTCCATCTCGGCCAGGATGCTGTTGATGGCATCCAGCAGCTGGGTGTTGCCCTTGGCCACGCCGATGGCGTAATCCTCGTCCGCAAAGGCGGTGTCCAGGATCTTCAGGCCGGGGTTGGCCGCCACGTACTCCTGGGCGGGGGCGTTGTCGATGACCACGGCGTCCACCTTGCCGGAGACCAGGTTCTGCACGGCGGTGTTGCCGTCGGCAAAGGGAGCCACGGCGTCCTCGCCAAACTCGTCGATGCAGAAAGTATAGCCGGTGGTGCCGCGCTGCACGCCGACCAGCTTGCCGGCCAGGTCGTCGGGGCTAGTGATGTCGGAGCCTTCCGGCACGATGACGGACTGCACGCCGTTGGCGTAGGTGTTGGAGAAGTCCATGTTGACCAGGCGGTCCTCGGTGATGGTGATGCCGGCCATGGCGATGTCGCTCTTGCCCTGCTGCACCGCCAGCAGAGCGGCGTCAAAGTCCATATCGTCGATCTGCAGCTCCAGGCCCAGGCGCTTGGCGATCTCGCCGGCCATCTCCACGTCGATGCCCTCAAACTCGCCGGCGTCGTTGGTCATCTCGTACGGCGGGAAGGCGGCGTTGGTGGACATGATCAGCACGCCGTCCTCGACGGTCTCCACGTCGTAGGAAGCGGTCTCGGCGGAAGAAGCGCCGTCGGAAGCGGCCTCGCTGGAGGTATCTTCCGAGGAAGCCTCGCTGGAAGCATCCGACGCGGCCGAGGAGCTCTCGGACGCGGTGCTCTCCGAGGAAGTGGCGCCGCAGGCGGCCAGGCTGAAGGCCATGACCGAAGCCAGCAGAACAGCAGTCAGTTTTTTCATGGTGATTTCCCTCTTATTCTTCGCAAATACTTTCATGTGCCGCCGGCAGGACGTTCCCCCGGCGACTTTACCAGTATGATGCATAAACTTACTATTGTCAATGAATATTTTGCATTTTCAGCGTTTTGTGTACCCCTTTTGCCGGCTCCGGCTCTTTTTTGTGCAGTTTTCGGGCGGGTAAACGCTGGTAAACGCTGGAACGGAAAAAAACAAAAGCTCCGGACCGCCGGCCGGGGCGGTCCGGTGCCGATTTTCCGGCGTGCTGCGCGGGCGCGCCGCCCGGCGCGCTCAGCGGATGAAATTGGTGCGGTGCTCGGTCTCGGCCGGGGGCTGCTCGATGCCGGCGGCCTTGCCCGCCTCGATGCATTTCAGCAGCCAGGCCATGTTGCGGCCCAGGTTGCGCATGACCTGCATGCCTTCCTCGTCGCGGCGGGCCTCCTCGGCGTTGGAGCCGTGGACCATCGGCCAGTAGGTGGAGTTGACCAGCGGCATCTCCAGGATCCCGGGCACCTTCATCATGGCGTCCAGCGCGGTGGTGGTCCCCGCCCGCCGGGCGCTGGTGACCACGGCCGCCGGCTTGCGGCGCAGATACCGCCCTGCCGAATAGCTCAGCCGGTGCATAAAGCCCAGCATGCTGCCCGCCGCGGTGGCGTAGTGCACCGGCGCGCCGAACACGATGCCGTCGGCCTCCTTTACCAGCGGCAGCACGTCCACGACCGGCCCGCCGAACACGCACTGCCCCGCCCTGGCGCAGCCGCCGCAGCCCACGCAGCCGCCCACCGGCGCGCGGCCGATGTGGAAGATCGTCGTCTCGATGCCGGCGCGTTCCAGTTCGGCGGCCACCTCGGCCAGGGCGGTGTAGGTGCAGCCCTTTTCATGCGGGCTGCCGTTGATCAAAAGAACCTTCATACAGCAATACAGCCTCCGTTTCCAAAGCATAGTCGGTTCCCCCGGGGAAACCATTTTTATTATACCATACCCCTGCAAGGCCCGCCGGCGGCGCGCGGCGGCGGACTTCCAAAATTTTCACCGGCAAATGCCGGAATTTTACACTTGTATCCCGGCGCCAGCATTGCACTTTTTTCGACAAGATGGTACGATAATTATAATGCTTTTCCCGGCTGTATCCGGCCGCGCGCCGCCGCATACACATGCACTGTATGCGTCCCGCCGCCCGCCGTATGCCTGCCGGCCGCCAGGCGGGGCCGCTGCCCGTCAGGCCCCACTTTTCCACAGAAAGGAACCTGCCACCGTGAAAACCACCTACCGCAAACGCCGCACCCGCCGCAGGGCCGACCCCCGCCGGCGGCTGATCCTGCCCGGGCTGGCGCTGGCAGTCGTGATCCTGGTCGCCGTCATCGCGTCGGTGTTCCTGCTGGTCCTGCCGGACGAGGGCGCGCCGGATGTGCCCGAAACCGGCGTCAGCGCCGGCGCATGGATGAAAAACGAGCAGGGCTATTATTTCAACGACGCCGGCGAACCGATCCTGGCCGCCACCCTCAAGGGCATCGACGTTTCCCGCTATCAGGGCGCGGTGGACTGGCAGAAAGCCAGGGACACCGGCATCGACTTTGCCATCCTGCGCTGCGGTTTCGGCAGCGAGTGGGACGGCGCGGGCAGCGCGGCCGACTACAATCAGGACGACGAATACTGGGAACACAACGCCGACGCCTGCACCGAGCTGGGCATCCCCTTCGGCGTGTACCTGTATTCCTACGCCACCACCGAGGAGATGGCCCGCAGCGAGGCCACCCACGTTGCCCGGCTGCTGGGGCTGATCGAGCCGACGCTGGAAGGGCTGCCCAGCTATACCGACAAAAATTATCAGCTGAGCTATCCGATCTACTACGATCTGGAGGACGCCTCCATCACCGGGCTGTTCCCGGAGGAGATGGCCGCCATCGTCACCGCCTTTTTTGACCAGCTGGAGCAATACGGCTACACCGGCCCGCAGGGGCTGTACGCCTCGCTGAACTGGGTGCGCGCCCGTTTCAGCGACCCCGCTTTCGACCCCTGGCGGGATAACCTGTGGATCGCCCGGTACGACACCGACCTGAATTATACCGGCACCTACTCCATCTGGCAGGCCACCTATCAGGCGCCCGGCGCCGACTACGGCGTGCAGAGCGAGACGGTGGACATCGACTTTGTGATGGAGGATCTGACGTTTACCGGCATCACCGAGGCGTCCGGCAGCGTGGTGGCGCCCAGCTTCACCAACAATACCTACCGCTGCGAGCTTTCGCTGGGGCAGGAGGGCGACAAGGCCACCCTGGTCACCGACGAACCGGGCGAGAACGACGGCGGCCAGCGCATCTACTGGACCTCGGACAACGAGGACGTGGCCACCGTCAGCCGCAGCGGCGTAGTCACGGCGGTGGCCGACGGCCAGTGCACCGTCACCGCCACGCTGGCCGACGGCCGCACCTGGGCCGAATGCACCGTGCGGGTGGGCGACGTAACGGTACCCATCTATGCCACCGGCCGCCTGCAGGGCGTCATGCGCACCGACGCGCTGAGCCTGGCCGACGTGGCCGCGCTGAAAGCCTCCAACGAGGACGCCCTGCTGATCGACGCGGGCGGCAGCCTGCAGGGCAGCGAAAACAACAGCCTGACCGGCGGCATGGACATGGCCGAAGCGTTCGGCGACGTGGGCTACGACCTGCAGTGCTTTGACGCCAGCGACCTGGCCTACGGCCCCGAGCGGCTGCTGCAGGACGTGGCCGCCGCTTCCGGCGAATCGCTGGCCTCCAACCTGCGCAGCGCCGAGGGCGTGCCGCTGTTCTACCGCTCCACCAGCTGGAGCCGCAACCGCATCACCAACGGCATGAACGCCGTGCTGGAATCCGCCGGCAAGCGCATCGGCTTCTTCTCGCTGGCCAGCCTGGGCAACTCCTCCGAGAGCAGCGTCCTTTCCGCCGCCGATCTGGTGCAGACCGCGTCGGAACAGGTCGCCGCGCTGCGGGGCGAGGGCGTGGACGCCATCGTCTGCGTCGTCGGCCCCGACACCGACTATGCCCCGCTGCTGGACGCCCTGTCCCAGCTGGGCGTCAACGCGGTGATTGCCGGCGGGGAGACCGAGGCCGTGACCGGGACCGCCGTGACGGTGGTGCCCGCCGGCGGCGGGCTGGAGGCCGTGGGCTGCCTGGAACTGACCTTTACCGCCCGCGGCACGGTGGAGGCCGCCGCCTCCACCACCCGCGCCGACGCCGCCACCGATCTGCAGCGGGACGCCTACGAACAGGCCGCCGCGGCGCTGGACAGCCTGGACGCCGGCGACGAGCAGGTGCGCGCCCAGGTGCTGTTCACCCATCAGGAAGGCGAGCGCACCATCAGCTTTGGCAACTACGTGGCCGAGACTTACCTGTCTCTGGCCGAGGCCGACCGCGCCAGCTGGCCGGCCGAGTATCAGGAGATGACGCCGGTGGCGCTGGCCGGCGGCGTTGGGGAGCTGGCCGCCGGCGAAGTCACCCGCGGTATGCTGATCGACGCGCTGCCCGCCCCCGAGCGGCTGCAGCTGGCGCTGGTCACCGGCGATATGTACGCCGAGCTGCTGGACTCCGGCCTGGTGACCGAAACTTACACCGACAGCCTGACCAGCGCTTCCATCCCCGACGGCCAGATGCTGCTGGTCACCGACAGCGGCACCCTGCGCAGCCTGACCGACCAGAGCTACACGGTGCTGCGGGATTACGGCGACGCTTTCTGGTGCGTGCGCATGGCCATCAACGACGCCACCGGCGGCTTTACCGAGGCGTTCGTCCTGCCCGAAGCGCCCCGCTACGGCGTGGGCCGCGGCGACGTGACAGGCTGACCGCCGCCGGGCAGAGTGGTAAGGGGAAAAGTGGGAAAGGACGCCGAGCATCTTTCCGGCGGGGGCAGGGGCTGCCCTGCCTCCCGCCGGCCTGCGGCAGACGCCGCGAACACAGAAGGAGGTCCTGACATGAAACTGCATTTTCTGGGCGCCGCCCGCGAGGTGACCGGCAGCTGTACGATGGTGGTGGCCGCCGGGCACCGTTTCCTGGTGGACTGCGGCATGGAGCAGGGGCGCGACGCCTACGAAAACACGCCCCTGCCCTGCGCGCCCGCCGAGATCGAGGCGATCCTGCTGACCCACGCCCACATCGACCACTCGGGGCAGATCCCCCACATGTACAAAAACGGCTTCCGCGGCCCCATCTACGCCACCGACGCCACCATGGACCTGTGCGAGATCATGCTGGAGGATTCCGCCCACATCCAGGAGCAGGAGGCCGAGTGGAAAAACCGCAAAGCGCAGCGCAGCGGCCGCGCCCCCGTCGAGCCGGAATACACCACCCGCGACGCCGAGGAAGCCATGCGGCTGTTTGTGCCCCAGCAGTACGACCGCCCGGTGCGCGTCTTTGACGGCGTGGAGGCCGAGTTTACCGACGTGGGTCACCTGCTGGGCAGCGCCAGCATCACGCTGCGCATCACCGAGAACGGCCAGACCCAGACCATCGTGTTCTCGGGCGACATCGGAAACCAGAACCAGCCCCTGCTGCGCGACCCGGAATACCTGACCCGCGCCGATTATGTGGTGATGGAATCCACCTACGGCGACCGGGACCATCCGCCACGCCCCGACTATCTGGGCGAGCTGACCGACGTGCTGCAGCGCACCTTTGACTGGGGCGGCAACGTGGTCATCCCCAGCTTTGCGGTGGGGCGCACCCAGGAGCTTTTATACTTTATCCGGCAGATCAAGGCCGAGGGCCGCGTCCACGGCCACGACGGGTTCCCCGTCTATGTGGACAGCCCGCTTGCCAACCGGTCCACCACCGTTTTCCGCGAAAATTACAGCCAGTGCTGCGACGAGGAGACCCTGGCCCTGATCCGCGCCGGGCAGAACCCGCTGTCCTTCCCCGGGCTGTGCATCAGCCAGACCAAGGAGGACTCCATCGCCATCAACGCCGACGCCACGCCAAAGGTCATCCTCTCGGCGTCGGGCATGTGCGACGCCGGCCGCATCCGCCATCATCTCAAGCACAATCTGTGGCGGCGGGAATGTACCATCCTGTTTGTGGGCTATCAGGCCGGCGGCACGCTGGGCCGCGCCCTGCTGGAAGGCGCCGACGAGGTCCGCCTGTTTGGCGAGGATGTGCAGGTCAACGCCGAGATCCGCCAGATGACCGGGCTTTCCGGCCACGCCGACCGTGCGGGCCTGGAACGCTGGATCGGCAATTTTGCCCCGCGGCCGGCCTTTGTGTTCGTCAACCACGGCGACGACGACGTGGCCGAAGCCTGGGCAAGCCACCTGCGCCACGAGGGATACACGGCCGCCGCGCCATACAACGGCGCGGTCTACGAGCTGGCCGGCGGCCGCGCCGTCTGCCTGGACCCCGGCACGCGGGAGCGCATCCAGAAGGCCGCCGCCCCCGCCAAAGAAGTGGTGCGCACCAGCCCGGCTTTCGAGCGGCTGGTCAATATGGGCAAGCGGCTGCTGGTGGTCATCGAGCACAACCGCGGCGGGGCCAACAAGGACCTGGCCAAGTTTGCCAGCCAGATCCAGGCCCTGTGCGACAAATGGGACAGATAAGGAGCAGCCTCTCCCCATGCAGCAGCTTTTTTCAACCAGACCGTTGCCCCGCCCGTCCTGGGCGGAGCGGCATCCCGGGCTCTGGGCCGCCTGTGCGGCCCTGGGCCTGTTTGTGTGCGCCGCCGCGCTGGCGGTATTGCTGCAAAACGGCAGCACCTACGCCACCGGCAGCTGGGACGACTATTCCCAGCAGCTGGTATTTGGCCGCATGCTGCAGATGCAGCAGGACCAAAGCGCGCCCGGCGGCTTTATGGGCGTGTATACCCCGGACTGGGGCGACAGCCAGAACCGCTACTGGTACAGGGACAACACCCCGGTGGACGCGGCCGATTTCCACAGCTACACCCACCAAAGCGGCCTGCAGGGCTGGGCGCTGGGGGTGCTGAACAAAATATACTCGGTGTTCCAGCCGGACGGCGCCGCGCGGGAAACGATGCTGTACACCACCAACGCCGTGCTGTTTTACTGGCTGACGCTGGCGCTCTGCCTGGCGCTGCGCCGGGCGGCCGGCTGGCTGCCGGCGCTGGGCTGGCTGGCCGCCGCGCTGCTGGCCCCCGGCGTCCAGACCGGCATGAAAGACCTGTACTGGTGCCTGTGGACCTGGCTGTTGCCGGCGCTGGCCGGGGTGCTGCTGTGCGCCGCCACGCTGCGGCGGGGGCGCACGCCGTGCTGGGCGTATCTGCTGATGGGTGCCGCCTGCCTTTTGCGGTGCATGTGCGGGTTTGAGTTTATCTCCTCGTTTTTGATTTTGGCCGAGATCCCGCTGGCATTCTGCTGGGCTGCGGCGCTGGCCGGGCGTCAGCCGGGCAGGCCCTGGTTTTTCCGCATGGTGCGGGCGGGGCTTTCGGCGCTGGGCGGCGTGGCCGCCGCGCTGCTGGTCTGGCTGTGCCAGGGCTATGCCTATTACGGCAGCTGGGGCGAAAGCCTGACCAACATCCTGGGCGCGGCCGGCAGCCGCATCAGCGTCAGCGACGGCGCGGTGCGGCAGGGCGTGACCATCCCCGGCGTGCTGTTCAAGTATTTTGCGGCCGACGCCACCCCGGCGCTGCGCCTGGGCGGGCTGGAGGTCGCATCCGGCCCGCTGCTGGCCGCCGCGCTGGCCGCTGCCGCCGCGGCGGCGGCAGCCCTGCCGGCGCTGCGCCGCCGGGACCTGCTGCGCGCCCTGGCGCCCTCGGCCTGCCTGTGGGCGCTGGCGGTGGCCGCCCCGGCCTCCTGGCTGATCCTGAGCAAGGTCCATTCGGACGTGCACAGCCACCTGATCCCGGTGCTGTTCCAGATCACGGCGGTGCCCGCCAGCCTGGCCCTGCTAGGCGCGGCGGCCTCCCTGCTGTTCCGCGCCGTTGCCCGGCGCGGAAAAAAAGCATAGCTCCACAGGTTCCGTTTGCGCTGCAGCGAGCTTTGTATTACAATAAATGCGGTACCGCCGGCCGGAAACTGCCGGATGGCGCCGCATGATTTGTTTGGTACGCTTTGGCATCTTTGACTGAACGATACAGGAGGTACTGCCCTGTGTGGCATCCGATCAAGCATTTCAAGACCATCCACCACCACAAAGTGCTGGTGCGGCGGTACTGTTTCCGCTGCGGGCTGTACTGGCAGGGGCTGACCCACGATTTGAGCAAGCTGGCCCCGGTGGAGTTCCTGGCCGGCGCCAGATACTGGCAGGGCAACTGCAGCCCCAACAACGCCCAGCGCCAGGCCGAAGGGTACAGCGCCGCCTGGCTGCACCACAAGGGGCGCAACAAACACCATCTGGAATACTGGATCGACTATTCCCCCGAAGGCGACCACGCCATGGCCGGCATGCGCATGCCGGAAAAGTATGTGGCCGAGATGGTCTGCGACCGCATCGCCGCCAGCAAAAACTATAAGGGCGATCAGTACACCGACGCCTCGTCGTGGGAGTACTACGACCACAGCAAGGACCACTACATCCTGCACCCCGAGACCCGCGCCCAGCTGGAGACCGCCCTGACCATCCTGAAGGACCAGGGCGAGGACGCCTGTTTCCGCTATATCCGCACGGTGCTGCTGAGAAAGAAGAGGTGACCGGACGCTGCAGCCGTTTTCATCAAGAAATTGAGGTGTTGTTCTTTATGAATGATCGTTCGACTGCCGTGCCTTCCAAGCGGGAGAAAATTGTTTTTGTGATCCTGTGTCTGGCCGTGACTGTGTACGCCATATTTCTCTCTTGGTGTACAGTGCGTACCGGCAGCACTTTTTCCGGAGAGGCTGCCAGCTATACGCTGACCACCGTCTCGTTGGCCAACGACGGCAATGCTATCATCTCGGAAGAGGATCTGGCCGCTGCCCGGCGCTGGCTGCCTGAGTGGGAGGATCGGTACCAGGAGTTCGGCGGTTCTCACTATACCACCGACCAAGGTACGGTTCCTTGGTATTTTCCCACCTATCCGGCAGCCTGTCTGCCGCTGTTCGGCCTGTTGGGTCTGCTGAACCTGCCAATGGAATACGCCTTCTGTCTGACCAATCTGGTCTGCTTTTTGGCAGTTCTGGTGGTAGTGCTTGTCGACCGCCGCCTGGCACTGGGGCAGAAAGTCCTGCTGTGCCTGTTGCTGGGCATCCATCCGGCCATCTTTTACCTCAGTTGGCCTTCCTCCGAGGTTTTCCAGTTTTCTTTGGTCGCTCTGTCGGCACTCTGTTGGGCTACTGGACGCCGGCATCGAGCGGCCTTGCTGAACGCCATTGCCGGTACTACCAATCCCTGCATCCTTGCCATTGGGCTGGCCATGATCGGCGAATATCTGGTGGGCCTATGGAAGCAGGGCCAGGGCCGCCCCTTTGCTCGGTTGAAAGGGATGGTTGTCCGCTGGAAAGAGGTTTTGGTCTATGCCTGCTGCTATTTGCCGGGCCTGGTACCGTTTGCCTACAATTATTCCATTTGCGGCGCCATCAATCTGACCGCCTCCTATGAGGGCGAATGGATACCTCTAAATGATCTGACTCTTTTGCGTCATTTTTGGGCATATTTTACCGATTGGAACTTTGGCATTCTGCCCTACCTTCCGATCTTGCTGATCGTCTGGCTGGTATTCTTGTTGATTGCTGCCATCCGGCACTGCGGCCGTTATCTGTGGATGAGCGCCGGTTTTGCAGCGGCACTGCTGGGCGTCTCTTTGATGGCAAACATCAACCACGGGATGTCGGGCATTTCCCGCTATCTGGCTTGGGCCACTGCATTGATGGCGGTGGCAGTCTGCACCCAGGCGCCGACGATCCTGCATGGCGTCCGCCCCCGCCGGGTACTGGCCGGCGTGCTGACCTGTTCGGCTGTTTATACTGGCGGTGTAATCGCCTGGTACGGCGGCATCACTGCTCCAAATACAGATTATCTTGCCATTACTCCCATCGCTCAGAAATTGCTGGAGCATTTCCCCAGTCTGTATCAGCCATTGCCTGTGGTGCTGACATCGCGTTCCAATACCGGCCCCTGGTTGCCAGAAGGCTGGATGGACGATGATCAGGAGATCCGCAAGTTGTATCTGGACATATCGCAAGCAGACATGGTGAGGCAGGCAGTGGGCAGCAACTCGCCGGAGGATCTGGTTTGGCTGGAAGAGCAACTGGCCGACCTTGGCACAGAGAAGCAGATTCTGACCATTCCGGCCAGCCGTCATATTTATCTGGCGCATTGGGAATGTTCTGTCTCCAACGGGTATTTGTATATCTCCAACGGCGAGGTGGCAGACGGGACGTTGACCACTTCTTCCGACGCCGGCTATCCGTTCTGGACCGAGGAAACCACATTCATGCCGGGCAGTTATCAGGCGGTGCTAAACGCCGACTGTTTGGAGATGCCCGCCGATGCCCCCGCCCAGTTGCAGGCAACCGCAAACGGACCGGACGGACTGCAGCTTCTGGCTTCCGTTCCGGTGGAGACGGACGGTTCCACTGTGCTTTCCCTGCAACTGCCAGCGAAAACGGAGCGGATCAGCTTCCGGGTATATCAAAACTCCGGCACGGTGCTGAATGTTCGCTCGGTCGAGCTAACGCGCCTGTCCTGACACCCCATTTTTCATAGAGAGAGGAATCTGCCATGTCCATTGAATCTGTCAAAAATTATCTTGCCCGCTTCGGCCTGGACGACCGGGTCATCGAGTTCGACGCCAGCTCGGCCACGGTGGCCGAGGCGGCGGCCGATCTGGGCTGCGAGCCTGCCCGCATCGCCAAGACGATGGCTTTTCTGGTGGCGGGCCGCGCCGTGCTGGTGGTGGTCGCCGGCGACGGCAAGGTGGACAATCCCCGGTATAAAGCCACCTTCCATACCAAGGCGGCCATGGTGCGCCCCGACCAGCTGGTGGAGCTGGTGGGGCACCCCATGGGCGGCGTCTGCCCCTTTGCCATCCGCGACGACGTGCCGGTCTACCTGGACGAAAGCCTGAAACGGTTCGACACCGTCTACCCGGCGGCAGGCACGGCCAGCTCGGCGGTGCGGCTGGCCGTGCCCGAGCTGGAGCGCAGCGTGCAGAACTTTGCCGGCTGGGTGGACGTCGCCAAGGGCTGGCGGACCGGGGAATAATTTTCCCGGCGGCGCAGCGCTTATTAACGCAAAACAAGGCCGCGGACCCGCCCTGCCGCCGGAGGTCCGCAGCCTTGCGTCTGCCCTGCGTCCGACGGAATTTTCAACCATATTGTGGAAAAACGGGGCGCCCCGCCGGTCATTGCCGATGCGGGGCGCCCCGTTTTCTGTTTTTGCGTTCAGCCGGCGATCACAACCCGAAATAGCGGGCGGCGTTGGCGTAGCTGATGCCCTCGACGATCTTCTTCAGCAGCTTTTCGTCGTTGGGGTACTGGCCGTTCTCGACCCAGCCGCCGATCAGGTTGCACATGATGCGGCGGAACAGCTCGTGGCGGGTATAGCTCAGGAAGCTGCGGCTGTCGGTCAGCATGCCGATGAAATTGCCCAGCAGGCCCAGGCGGGCCAGCGTGCGCATCTGCTGGTACATGCCGTCGTCGGTGTCGCAGAACCACCAGGCGCTGCCCAGCTGGATCTTGCCCGGCACCTCGTCGTCCTGGAAAGCGCCCATCAGGGTGCCCAGCATGTCAAAGTCGGCAGGGTTCAGGCTGTACAGGATGACCTTGGGGCACTCGCCGGTGCCGGTCAGGTTGGACAGCAGGCTGCTGATGGAGGCGCTGCCGTCGCTGATCGCGATCATGTCAAAGCCGGTATCGGGGCCGAGCTTTTTGTACATGGCGGCGTTGACGTTGCGCAGGCAGCTGTAATGGATCTGCATGGCCACGTTATACTTGTGGTACAGCCGGCCCATGGCGCACAGCAGATAGGTCTGGTAGGTCTCGGCCTCCTCGACGCTGACCGGCTCGCCGGCCATGGCTTTCTTGAAAGCGGCGGTGGCCACGTCGGCGTCCGGCTCACGGTAGGGCACATAATCCAGGCCGTGGTCGGCGGCGCGGCAGCCCAGCGAGACAAAGTACTGCAAACGCTCGTCCAGCGCCTTGACCACACAGTTCACGCATTTGAACTCGCGGCCGACGACGGCTTCCAGCTGATGGATATAGTCGGCAAAGCCGGGTTTCTGGATATTGACCGCCTTGTCCGGCCGGAAGGAGGGGGCGACCGTAAAGTGGATGGAGGGATCCTCCTTGATCTTCTTGTGCCATTCCAGGCTGTCGACGGGGTCGTCGGTGGTGCCGATGAAAGCCACGTTGCTCTGGCGGATCAGGCCGCGCACCGTCATATCGGGGTCGTTCTGCAGCTTGTCGTTGCACAGGTTCCAGACTTCCTCGGCGGTGTCGCCGTTGAGGACGCCGTCATACCCGAAGTATTTCTTCAATTCCAGGTGGCACCAGGTATACATCGGGTTGCCGATGGCCATTTCCAGCGCCTCGGCAAATTTCTGGAAGCGCTCGCGGTCGGGCTTGTCGCCGGTGATATACTCCTCCGGCACGCCGTTGGAACGCATGACGCGCCATTTATAATGATCGCCGAAATAATAGTCGGAACCGTCGGCCAGCACCTGATGGCCGCCCAGCCAGACCTGAGCGATGTTTTCAAAACGGCGGTCCTCGTAGATCTCCTGCGGGGGGATGTGGCAGTGATAGTCGCAGACGGGCATCTTGGCCGCATAATCGTGGTACAGATGCTGCGCGGTGGGGGTATCCAACAGGAAATTCTTGTCCATAAATGCTTTCATATCCGGCAATTCTCCTTTTCTGCCCGCCGGGAGCCGGCGGCGTAGTATGGCTTGACTTATTCTTATTATACAAAATGGCGGTGGCTTCAACAAGTTGCAAAAGTTGCGCTGTTGGCTGTAATTCCACTGAAATTCGTACAAGGAATTTGTGCAGTGTGCGCGGCTGTTTCGGCCCGTTTCGCGCCCCGCCGCCCCCGTCCGGAAGGGCGCGCACAGCGGCACAGCGTAAAATTGCGCAAAAGTCCGGCCGCCGGGATTGATTTTGCCCCCCGCCGCGCAGTACAATAAAAATCAGAAGTTCCTGCCGGGGCAGGCCCGCGCAGTTTCCCCGGCAGGCCAACAAATCGCAATGCGAAAGGATGTGCCCACCATGGCTTCTCAACTGACCCGGGGCGTCTACGAAAAGCACGGCGTCCGTTACGACACCCTGACCCTGACCGACGGCGGCTGCGCCCTGACCGTGACCCCCGAAAAGGGCGGCATGGCCACCAGCTTTACCAAAAACGGCGACGAATACCTCTGGCTGCGGGACGGCAATTTTGAATCCACCGACCGCCCCCGCTGCGGCGTCCCCATCCTGTTCCCCAACTGCGGCAGGCCGGACGGCGGCGTGCATCTGTTTGACGGCGCCGCCTATCCCATGGAGATCCACGGCTTTGCCGACCTGGTGCCCTGGAAGGTCGCTTCCGCCACCGACGAGGCAGTCGAGCTGGAGCTGACCCCCAACGGCCTGACCAAATTCCTGTACCCCTTCGACTTCCAGCTGACCATGCGCTACACACTGGCCGGCAACCGCGCCGAGCTGGCACTGACCGTCAAAAACACCGGCGAAAAGCCTCTGCCCTTCAGCTTTGGCTTCCACCCCTATTTTGCCGCGTCGGCGCTGGAAAACGTCAAGTTTGACGTCCGCGCCGCCACCTGCTCGGAGGACGCCAAGGGCGAGCAGCCCGCCGCCCCCGCCGCCATCACGCTGACCCGCAAGCCGGGCGCGGCCGATTCCATCCGCCTGCTGACCGGCGTCGAGAGCCCCATGGTCTTTACCGATTCCGGCAACGGCCACCGGGTCACGGTGGACTTTGACAGCCATTTTGGCAACGGCGTGCTGTGGCAGCAGGACGCCGAGCGTTTTGTCTGCATGGAGCCGTGGAACGGCTGGGCCAACAGCGTCAACGAGGCCGGCCGCCACGAGGAGCTGGCCCCCGGCGCGTCGCTGACCGCCCATTGGGGCATCACCATCGAATAAGCCGGGGGTTCCCGGCAGGCGGCCGGCCTTCCCCGCGGGGAGGGCCGGCCGCCTGCGCTGCCGCGCCTTTCCGCCGTTCGCCCGCTATTGACACGCTTCCGCCCCGATGCTACACTGATTCAGTAGGATTTGCCAGGATCCCCGGCGGGGCATGGGAAGCCGCCGGGCCGCGCATTTGCTGTATCCATTTGTTTTTATCAGGGCGTCTGCGCCGGGGCAACGGCGCAGCGGAGCCGCCGCGGGCCGTGCACAGCACGCCGGGGCGCGGTCCCGCCGCCCGGCCGGATCTTTTGGGGGGTTGTGATTTTATGACATTGGCGGAGCTTGCCATCGGCCAGGATGCGCGCATCCGGTCGGTGGGCGGGCAGGGCGCTTTGCGGCGGCACCTGCTGGACATGGGGCTGACGCCCGGCATTGAAGTGACCTTGCGCAAGGTGGCGCCCATGGGCGACCCTATCGAGCTGGAGCTGCGCGGCTACGAGCTGACGCTGCGGCTGGACGACGCAAAACAGATCGAGATCGAGGGCGTGCACGACACCGACCGCGCCGTCCGGCCCCAGACCCGCCACGCGCCCACGCCCCACCCCGGTCACGGCGAGATCCGCCAGGCGCCCAGCTATCACGACCGCAAGGCGGGCGACGCCATCCCCAAGGGGCAGCCGCTGACCTTTGCGCTGGCCGGCAACCAGAACTGCGGCAAAACCACGCTGTTCAACCAGCTGACCGGTTCCAACCAGCATGTGGGCAATTTCCCCGGCGTGACGGTGGACCGCAAGGACGGCCAGATCCGCGGCCATGCCGAGGCCACCGTCACCGACCTGCCGGGCATCTATTCCCTCTCGCCCTATTCCAGCGAGGAGATCGTGACGCGGGACTTTTTGTTAAAGGAAAAGCCCACCGGCATCATCAACATCGTGGACGCTACCAACATCGAACGCAACCTGTACCTGACCATCCAGTTGATGGAGCTGCAGATCCCCATGGTGCTGGCGCTGAACATGATGGACGAGGTGCGCGCCAACGGCGGCACCGTCATCGTCAACGAGCTGGAGGGGCTTTTGGGTATCCCGGTGGTGCCCATCTCCGCCGCCCGCAACGAGGGCATCGACGAGCTGATCGACCACGCCATCCATGTGTCCCGCCACCGCGAAACGCCCGGCCGCATCGACTTCTGCGAGGCCGGCGGCGACAACGACCCCCGCGGCGCGGTGCACCGCTGCATCCACGCCATCGTCCACCTGATCGAGGACCACGCCCGCCGGGCCGGCCTGCCGCCCCGTTTTGCCGCCACCAAGCTGGTGGAGGGCGACGCGCCGATTTTGGAGCAGCTGGACCTGGACCAGAACGAGAAGGAGACCCTGGAGCACACCATCGTCGAGATGGAGCACGAGACCGGCACCGACCGGGAGGCCGCTTTGGCGGATATGCGCTTCCGCTTTATCGAGGGCGTCTGCGACCAGACGGTGGTCCACCCGGTGGAAAGCCGCGAGCACAAGCGCAGCGTGGCCATCGACAGGGTGCTGACCGGCAAATACACCGCCATCCCCTGCTTTATCGCTATTTTGGCGCTGGTGTTCTGGCTGACTTTCGGCGTGGTGGGCGTGGCGCTGTCCGATCTGATGGAGCTGGCCATCGGCGCCGTCACCGACTGGGTGGACGCCGGCTTGACCGCCTACGGCATCAACCCGGTGGTCCATTCGCTGGTCATCGACGGCATATTTGCCGGCGTGGGCAGCGTGCTCAGCTTCCTGCCCACCATCGTCACGCTGTTCTTTTTCCTGTCCATTTTGGAGGACACCGGCTACATGGCCCGCGTGGCCTTTGTCATGGACAAGCCGCTGCGGCGCATCGGGCTTTCCGGCCGCAGCTTTGTGCCCATGCTGATCGGGTTTGGCTGCTCGGTGCCGGCCATCATGGCCACGCGGACGCTGTCCTCCGACCGGGACCGCCGCATGACGGTGCTGCTGACGCCGTTTATGAGCTGCTCGGCCAAGCTGCCCATCTACGGGCTGTTCACCGCGGCGTTTTTCCCGCGGGGGTGGCAGCCGGTGGTGATGGTCGCCCTTTACCTGATGGGCGTGGCGTTCGCGGTGGTGTATGCGCTGGTGCTGAAGCACACCCGCTTCCGCGGCGAGCCGGTGCCCTTTGTGATGGAGCTGCCCAACTACCGCCTGCCCAGCCCCAAAAGCGTGGGCCAGCTGATCTGGGACAAGGCCAAGGATTTTATCCAGCGGGCGTTCACCATCATCTTTGTGGCCACCGTCATCATCTGGTTCCTGCAGAGCTTTGACGCGCGGCTGAACGTGGTCGAGTCGCCGGATTCCAGCCTGCTGGCCATGATCGGCGGCTGGATCGCCCCCATCTTTGCCCCGCTGGGCTTTGGCGACTGGCGGGTGTCCACCGCGCTGATCACCGGCTTTACCGCCAAGGAGAGCGTCGTCTCCACCCTGACGGTGCTTTTGGGCGGCGATACCGCGCTGCTGGGCAGCCTGTTCACCCCCTTTACCGCCTTTGTGTTTTTGACCTTTACGCTGCTGTATACCCCCTGCGTGGCGGCCATCGCGGCGGCCCGGCGGGAGCTGGGCTCCGCCAAGGCGGCGGCCGGCGTGGTGGTGGCCCAGTGCCTGATCGCCTGGGTCGCGGCCTTTGCCGTGCACGCCGTCGGCCTGCTGCTGGGTCTGGCCTGACCGCCCGGCAGGCTCCCGTTTGCAGTTTAGCGCAGCAGCGGCTGCATTTTTGCCCGGCACACACCGCGCCGGGCCGGACAGGAGGGATCTCCCCATGTGGAACCTGCAAAGTTTTATCGTGCTCGTGGTGATTTTTGTGCTGCTGGCGCTGGCGATCCTGTTTATCGCCAACAACGGCGGCTTCAAGTCCGGCTGCACCGGCCACTGCGCCAGCTGCCAGCAGCGGTGCAGCGCCCCCAAACCGGACAAAAAGCCGGAGGAGAACGACGGCAAGGACGAACCCTGAACCCGGGCGCAAAAAGGGCAGGGCCGCCCCCGCAGCTGCGGGGGCGGCCCTGCCCTTTTTGCATCTCTATATGGCCGATGGGCGCGCGGGAAGCTTCACCGCCGAATGTTGAAGGCGGCAAATCCGGGGTAGACGGCGCTCTGCCCCAGATCCTCCTCGATGCGCAGCAGCTGGTTGTACTTGGCCACCCGCTCGCTGCGGCTGGGGGCGCCGGTCTTGATCTGGCAGGTGTTCAGCGCCACGGCCAGGTCTGCGATGGTGGTGTCCTCGGTCTCGCCGGAGCGGTGGCTGGCGATGGCGGTGTAGCCGGCCTTGTGGGCCATCTTGATGGCCTCCAGCGTCTCGGACACCGAGCCGATCTGGTTCAGCTTGATCAGGATGGAGTTGCCGCAGCCCAGGGCGACTCCCTTGGCCAGGCGCTCGGTGTTGGTGACGAACAGGTCGTCGCCCACCAGCTGGACCCGGCCGCCCAGCTCCCTGGTCAAAAGCTGCCAGCCTTCCCAGTCCTCCTCGTCCAGGCCGTCCTCGATGGAGTAGATGGGGTACTTGTCCACCAGGGCTTTCCAGTGCTCCACCAGCTGGGCGGAAGTGAAGGTCCTGCCGCATTTGGGCAGCTTGTACAGGCCCTTCTCGCCGCCCTTCCACTCGCTGGAGGCGGCGTCCATGGCCAGCACAAAGTCCTTGCCCGGCCGGTAGCCGGCCTTTTCCACCGCCTCCAGGATGACCTGGATGGCTTCCTCGTCGCTGGCAAGGTCGGGGGCAAAGCCGCCCTCGTCCCCCACCGAGGTGGTCAGGCCGCGACTTTTCAGCAGCGTCTGCAGCGCATGGAACACCTCGGTGCACCAGCGCAGCCCCTCTTTGAAGCTGGGCGCGCCGGCGGGCATGATCATGAACTCCTGCACGTCCACCGTGTTGGCCGCGTGGGCGCCGCCGTTCAGAATGTTCATCATGGGCACCGGCAGCCGGTTGCCGGAAACGCCGCCCAGAAAGCGGTACAGCGGCACGTCCAGCGACGCGGCCGCCGCCCGCGCGCAGGCGATGGACACCGCCAGGATGGCGTTGGCGCCCAGGTTGGATTTGTCTTTGGTGCCGTCGGCGGCGATCATGGCGCGGTCCACCGCGTAGATGTCGGAGGCGTCCATGCCGGCCAGCGCTCCGTGGATGGCGGTGTTGACGTTCTCCACCGCCCTGCCGACGCCCTTGCCGCCAAAGCGGGATCTGTCGCCGTCGCGCAGCTCCAGCGCCTCGAACTCGCCGGTGGACGCGCCGCTGGGGGCGGCGCCGCGGGCAACGGTGCCGTCGGCAAGCCAGACTTCGGCCTCCACGGTGGGGTTGCCGCGGGAGTCGATGATCTCGCGGCCGACGACCTTCTCGATTTCCAAATAGCTCATGGGATGTCCCTTCCTTTCTGTGACGCTGCGGGCGGCGCCCCGCAAGAAGTTTGTCGCAGGCATCCGTAGTTGCTTATGTCTAACCATCTACGGATCTATCATACTCAGTATTGCGCCGGGAATCAAGACCTATACGAAATTTTTTACAGATCCCCGCCGGCGCGCGCCCCGGCAAAGGCGGATGATTTGTATTTTCCGGCTGTACATGGTACAATAGGGCGTGTATGAAATTTTGCCAGGCAAGGCAAAACCTGCCAGGACTTCAACAAAATCACCGGGAGAGATATTATGCCAAACCTTTCCAAAGCAGGCGGCGTCCAGGGCGAGTGGACCACCATTATCCGCCCCCGCACCGGCTGGTTCGACATCGACCTGCGGGAGCTGTGGCGCTACCGCGACCTGATCGTCATGTTCGTCAAGCGCAACTTTGCGGTCTTGTACAAGCAGACCATCCTCGGCCCCGCCTGGGTGCTTTTGAACCCGCTTTTGACCAGCGTGCTGTTCAACGTGGTGTTCGGCGGCATCGCCGGGCTTTCCACCGACGGCACCCCCAGTTTCCTGTTCTACATGGCAGGCAACACGGTGTGGACCTTTTTTGCCAGCTGCATCAACAACACCGCCAACACCTTTGTGGCCAACAGCCAGGTGTTCGGCAAGGTGTATTTTCCCCGCCTGACCATGCCCATCAGCCAGGTGCTGACCAGTTTGATCAACTTTGCCATCCAGGCAGCCATGTATGTGATCTTCTGGCTGTATTTCCGGGCCACCGGCGCCGAAATGCACCTGACCGCCTGGATGTGGGTGCTGCCGGTGGTGATCGTGCAGGTCATGCTGCTGGGGCTTGGCGTGGGCATCATTGTCTCCAGCCTGACCACCAAGTACCGGGACCTGGCCATCGCGGTCAGCTTCGGCGTGCAGCTGTGGATGTACGTCTCCCCCGTGGTCTACCCGCTGTCCACCCTGGGCAACAGCCCGCGCCTTGCCTTTTTGATGCGCCTGAACCCCATGACCGCCCCGGTGGAGATCTTCCGCACCGCCACGCTGGGCACCGGCTCGGCGGACATGGGCATGTTCATTTACAGCCTGGTGTTCACGGCGGCGGCGCTGTTTATCGGCGTGATCCTGTTCAGCCGCATTGAGAAAACCTTTATGGATACCGTGTAAGGGGGCCGCCATGTCTGTTACCGAGAAAAACCCCGTCATTGAAGTGCGGGGGCTGAAAAAGCAATACAAGCTGGGCCAGATCGGCGGCGGCACCCTGACCCACGACCTGCAAAGCTGGTGGGCCCGCGTCCGCGGCAAGGAGGACCCCAACACCGTCATCGGCACCGACCAGCGGCTGTTCGGCCAGACCTTTATGGCTTTGAATGGCGTGGACCTGACCGTCTACCAGGGCGAGGCGCTGGGCATCATTGGCCGCAACGGCGCAGGCAAGTCCACGCTTTTGAAGATCCTGTCCCGCATCACCGCCCCCACCGAGGGCGAGATCCGGCTGAAAGGCCGCGTCGCCAGCATGCTGGAGGTGGGCACCGGCTTCAACAACGAGATGACCGGCCGCGAGAACATCTACATGAACGGCGCGATTTTGGGCATGACCAAGGCCGAGATCGACGCCAAGGTGGACGAGATCATCGCCTTCTCGGAGTGCGGCGAGTTCATCGACACGCCGGTCAAGCGGTATTCCAGCGGCATGTTCGTCAAGCTGGCCTTTGCGGTGGCCGCCCACCTGGACAGCGAGATCATGGTCATGGACGAGGTCCTGGCCGTGGGCGACATGAAGTTCCAGCAGAAATGCCTGGGCAAGATGAGCGACGTGGCCGGCCAGGAGGGCCGCACGGTGCTGTACGTCAGCCACAACATGTCCACCATCCGGCAGCTGTGCACCCGCTGCGTGGTGCTGGACAAGGGCCGCGTCATTTTTGACGGCGACGTGGAGCAGGCCATCGCCATCTATATGGACACCACCGACGTGAACGTGGTGCACTACGACTTGAAGGACGTCTCCCGCATGAACCAGAGCGCCGGCAAGCGGCTGCGGCTGGAAAGCCTGGACTTTGCGGGCAAGGAATCCAGCGTCTTTGCCGACACCGAGAAAATGCGCATCCGCATCACCTGGCGGGTGTCGGAGCCGTTTGCCGGCGTCAATTTGAAGATGAACCTGCATTACCGGGATTCCACGCCGGTGGGCATCACCCATCCGGTGAACCTGGGCGTGGCCGAGCCGGGCCGCCTGTACGCCACCGAGTTCGAGTTTGACCCGTCGCTGCTGGGCGAGGGGCAGTATTTCTTCTACCTGGACATCTTTGACGGCGCGCTGGCCCAGGCCGTTTGCCTGGACAAGCCGGTGACCGAGTTTGCCTTCGAGGTGACCAGCGCCGACCTGTCCATGCCCACCTGGGCGGCGGGCTGGGGGCGGGTGCACTTCCCCGCCGTCAGGCTGCTGGGCACCGAAACGGAGGGCTGAGGGATGGCAAAGCCGGACCTTTACATCTGCCACACCGCCTACCACGTGCTGATCGCGCTGGTGCGGGCGCTGCGGGCGGGCGGCGGCCAGGCGGCGGTGCTGTCGGCCCAGGTGCCGGGCGCCGAACGGCTGGCGGAAAAGCTGGTTGCCTGCGGCGCCTTTGCCGGGGTGCAGATCGCGGACGAGCGCCTTTGCCCCGGCATCGCCCCCGCCGGGCCGCTGCAGCACTGGCAGGGCCGGCGTATGTTCGAGCGCCAGTGCGGACTGAAGCTGGACCCGGCCCGGTACAGCGCCATCTATATCTGCAACGACTGGAGCGCGCTGGGGCGCTATTTGCAGGACCTGCGGGCGGGGTATACGCTCTGCGAGGACACGGTGGGCGGCACGCTGGACCCCGACCAGCACCTGCTGGACGAGCAGCGCGCCGCGCCGGACTTTGCCGCCCGGCAGAAGGGCCGCGGCTATCTCTATTGGGGCGACAGCCCCTGCTGCCGGTTGGTGGAGAGCGAGGACGCGGCAAAGTGCCGCATTTTCCCGCCGGAAAAGCTGGCAGCTTTCTCCAAGCGCGCGCTGCTGGAAAGCCTGACCCCCGCCGAGAAGGCCGCGGTGCGCGGGGTGTTTTTGACCCGGCCGCTGCCCGACGACCCCGCCGCGCTGGCAAACGCCACCCTGCTTTTGCCCCGCAGCTTCGTGGCCGACGGCCTGATGACCCAGGCCGAGCAGGACGCGATGTTCCGGGCCGTGGCGGCCAAATACGCCGACGGCCCGCTGTATATCAAGACCCACCCGCGGGACGAGACCGACTACGGGGCGCTGTTCCCCGACGCCGTGGTTTTGGAGCGCACCATGCCCAGCGAGGTGCTGAACTTCTGCCTGCCCGGCAAATTCAAGCGCGCCGTGACGGTGCAGAGCTGGGTGCTGCGGGGATTCACCGCGGCGGAGGAGAACATTTTCATCGGGCTGGAGGAGGCCAAGGCGATGGCAGAGGGTTGACCGCCGCAGCACCAGCGGCCTGCCGCCCCCGGTTCGCCGCCTGTCTCACCTGCATTGCAGGGCGGGCGTTCACGCCCGCCGGGGAAGTTTGCGGCAGAGGAATGCTGCGGTTTTGTATAAGCGCCGCACCGCAAGGCCCTGTCATATCGCAAGGCTGGGCGGCGGGCGAAATCGCCCGCCCTACAAACCATTGGGAGCGCCCTGCCGAGACCGATAAGCGATACAAGCCGCACCGGCCTTGCGTAGGGGACGATGCTCGCATCGTCCCGGAAACCAACGGCAGATTTTGCCCCCGCAGCCCTGCATTACAAGGCTGCGGCAAACCAGGAGGGTATTGGCAAGGCCGGGTACCGCACCCCTCAGTCGCCTGGCAGCGACAGCTCCCCTTGCAGGGGAGCCTTCCGGGTGGCAGGCGCTTGATAAAGCCTCCCCTGCAAGGGGAGGTGGATGCGCCGCAAGGCGCAGACAGAGGGGTGCATTGCCGGTTGGCGATGGAAATATCCTGCAAAGCCCGGCAATGCCTTGCCCTGTGTCTCGCAGGAGACGATGCTCGCATCGTCCCGGAAACCTTGCGGCGGCGCGGACCTTACGGGCCGATGAAATCATCGGCCCCTACGAGGGGGCGGCAGCCTTTCACCCCCGTTCACGCCCGCCGGGCAATGTGCCCATGAATGGGCATCGCCATACAGCCGCCGGGCTCCCCCGGCGCACAACATTGTTTTTTGCATCACAGATCCGAGGTGTTACCATGAAAACCATCGCAGTCATCCCCGCGCGGTATCAAAGCTCCCGCATGCCGGGCAAGCCGCTGGCGGATATTTTGGGCCGGCCCATGATCTGGTGGGTCTGGCGGGAAGCCAAAAAGTGCCCGGCGCTCTCCGGCGTGGTCGTCGCCACCGACGACGAGCGCATCGCCGACGCCTGCAAGGCTTACGGCATGGACTACTGCATGACCAGCCCCGACCACGACACCCCCACCGGCCGCATCTGGGAGGTCAGCACAAAACTGGAGGCCGACCTCTATTTGCAGGTCATGGGGGACGAGCCGCTGATCAACGCCGCGGCCTTTGATTTGATCTTGCCCAAAACGCTGCCGCAGGACCCGTACTACGTGGCGGTGCTGACCAACGTCATGGAGCACCCCGCCGACGTGGTGGACTTTTCCAACCAGAAGGTGGTCACCAACGCGGCGCGGGAGATTTTGATGATCTCGCGCAGCCCCATCCCCTACCCGAAAGGCACGCTGGATTTCGAGTACGAGAAGGTCACCGGCATCCAGCTTTACAGCCGCCGGGCGCTGGCCTTCTACCACGACACCCCCAAGTCGCTGCTGGAAAAGGCCGAGGAAAACGACATGATGCGCTTTGTGGAAAACGGCCACAAGGTACATGCCATCACAAGCCCCTACAAGACCGTCAGCGTGGACACCCCCAAGGACCTGGCCCTGGTCTCCCGCATATTGCAGGAGCGCGGCGAAACGCAGGGCTGAGTTTTCCCGCTGCCTGTACCGCTTTTCCGGAAAGAAAGGAGCTGTCCCTGTATGCGGGTCGTTCTTCCTGTCCTGCTGGTGCTCTTTGTTTTGATGCTGGCGGTTTCGGGCATGATCCTGATTGTGGGCAAGGCCAAACGCCTGCCCGCGTCCCGCATTCTGTTTGCCGTGCTGATCTGCTGGCTGGCAGTCTATCTGATCGCACTGGTCTATGTCACCATCCTCAGCCGCAGCAGCAACGACGCCGCCGTTTCCGCCGTCAACCTGATCCCCTTCCGGGAGCTGCTCTCCATTTTCCGACAGCGCCGTTACGTTGACCTGGAACTGTATCTGTTCAATGTCATCATGTATCTGCCGGAAGGCGTGCTGATTTGCTGCATTTTGAATCACCTGAAAAAGAATTCCTGGCGCAGCGCGGTTGCCATTTGTTTCGGGACGATCCTTCCCATCGAACTTGCACAGGCCCTTGCCGGCCGCGGCATCTTTGATATCGATGACATTCTGTGCAACGCCATCGGCTTCCTGCTCGGCTACCTGCTTGCGAAAGTGATCTCAAGCCGTTTTTTCCCTTCCAATCGCGGCCAGCGGCCGCACCTGAATTCTTAATTCCTAATTTTTCATTCCCAATTTCCAATTTGCACATCTGCACAAATTAAGGAGATCCCACCATGCCCAACGTCAAACTTCTGGACTGCACCCTGCGCGACGGCGGCTATGTGAACGACTGGCGGTGGGGCTTTGCCCCGGCCCGCCAGATCATCCGCACGCTGACCCGCGCCGGCACCGATATTGTGGAAGTCGGCTTTCTGCGCAATGTGGGCGAGTATGACCCCGACGTCACCGTCTGCAACACCATCGAGGAGCTCAACCGCCTGCTGCCGGAGGATTCCCGCGGAACCATGTACTCCGGCATGGCCATGCGCTCCAACTACGACATTTCCAAGCTGAGCGAATACTCCGGCCAGGGCATCGAGATGATCCGCATCACCGCCCACGACTACGACATCCGCGACGGCATGGACTTTGCCCGCGAGGTCAAGGCCCGCGGGTACAAGCTGTCCATCAACCCCATCAACATCATGGGCTACGCCGACAAGGATATTTTGTGGATTTTAGACCAGGTCAACGCCATCCTGCCCTACCAGTTCTCCATTGTGGACACCTTTGGCAGCATGCGGCGGCGGGATCTGGAGCGCATCGTCAGCCTGGTGGACCACAACCTCGACCCCGGCATCCGGGTGGGCCTGCACCTGCACGAGAACATGGCGCTTAGCTTCTGCCTGGCGCAGGAGTTTATCGACAAGCACCTGCAGCGGGACACCACCGTGGACGCCAGCCTGATGGGCATGGGCCGCATCCCCGGCAACCTGCCCATCGAGCTGGTGGCCGACTATATGAACGATACCCTGGGTGCCCACTATGACATCGACGAGCTGATGGACGCCATCCAGGACTACATCGCCCCCATCAAGGGCGAGACCCAATGGGGCTACACCCCGGCCTATTTCCTGTCGGCGCGGTACAACCTGCATCGCAACTATGCCGAGCATTATCTGGCCAAGGGCGATCTGACCAATCGGGACATCAACCACATTCTTTCCGGCATCGAACCCGGCAAAAAGACCGCCTTTGACAAGGCCTACGCCGACCGGCTGTACCGGGAATACCAAAGCCGCCGGGTGGACGACGCCGCGGCGCTGGAAAGCTTAAAGGCCGCCTTTGCCGGCAGGCGGGTGCTGGTGCTGGCCCCCGGCGCCACCCTGGCCGACCCGGATACCCGCGCCCGCGTGGCCGCTTTGCGGGGCGCGGACGCCGACGCGGTGGTCTCGGCCAACTTTGTGCCGGAATTTTTGACGCCGGACTACGCCTTTTTTACCAACGCCAAGCGGCTGGACAAGATGTCCGCTTTCCCCTGCCCGGTGATCCTGACCAGCAACCTGCGCCCCCAGGTGCAGCCCGCGCAGAGCTGCGTGGTGGGTTACGACCGGGTGGCCGGGACCTTTGCCCAGGGCGGCAACAGCGTGGTGATGCTGCTGCGGCTGCTGGCACAGTGCGGCGCAAAGGCGGTGCTGCTGGCCGGCACCGACGGCTACACGGCCGGCCGGCCCGCCTACGCCGACGCCAGCCTGCACGCCCACACCGGGCGCGGGCCGGCTTTCCACGCCGCCATGGCCGAGGCCATCCGCAGCTGCGGGCTGCCGGTGACCTTTGTGACCCCCAGCGCCTACGAACAGGCCTGAGCGCCTGCTGCGGGAGTTTGGGGCATGCTGAAAACAATGACAAGGATGTGACGCAGATGATCCGGCTGCTGGTTCTGGACGTGGACGGCACCATGACCGACGGCGGCGTCTACTATGACGCCAACGGCAACGAGCTGAAAAAGTTTGCCATCAAGGACGGGGCCGGCATCGTGCTGGCCCATGCGGCGGGCATGCAGGTGATGATCTGCACCGGCCGGGAATGCGAGGCCGTGCGCCGCCGAGCCGCCGAGCTGAAGGTGGAATACCTGTACCAGGATGTCCACCATAAGGCCGCGTTTCTGCGGGACTTTATGGCAAAGCAGGGCTATGGCAAAGAGGAGGTCGCCTACTGCGGCGACGACCTGAACGACCTGGCCGCCATGGCGCTGTGCGGCTTTGTTGCCTGCCCGGCCGACGCCGCGCCGGAGGTTGCCGCCCGCGCGGACTGCCGCCTGCCCCAAAAGGGCGGCGAGGGCGCGGTGCGGGGCGCGGTGGAGGCGATTTTGCGCCGGGACGGCCGCTGGGCCGCCGCGGTGGAAGCGGCTTTCGGCGTGCGCCTGGGCGGCTGACCGGCCTTTCCGCCGCCTTTCCCGGCCCTATCCGGCCAGACAGATCCCAGATAAATTGAAGGAGCAGCTATGGCAAACTGGAAACAGACCTTCAAACAGCACCGGCACACCTTTGCAGCCCTGGCGGCCGCGGCGGTGTGCTTTGCCGTTTTTGTCCTGGCCTGGTACACTGCGGTGCGGGGCCAGGGCAGCAAGGCGCTGTCCGCCCGCATCAGCGATGATTACTCGGCCTACACCATGGTGGAGCA
This sequence comes from Candidatus Gemmiger faecigallinarum, assembly GCA_019120395.1. Taxonomy (GTDB): domain Bacteria; phylum Bacillota; class Clostridia; order Oscillospirales; family Ruminococcaceae; genus Gemmiger; species Gemmiger faecigallinarum. Next base: position 7,519 of record DWVD01000071.1, on the reverse strand, counting down.
AAGCGTCAGCCAGACCTTTGCCTTTGACGACGACCTGATCGCCATGGCCTTTGTCTTTGGCGTGGAGGGCGAGCAGCCCGCCGGCACGCTGGAGCTGACGCTGACCGACGCTTCCACCGGCGAGGTGCTGGCCCAAAGCACCGGAGACATGGCCGCCATCCTGCCGGGCCAGTACACCGGCCTGGGGCTGGACCGCACCGTAACGGGCGGCGAGGGCCGCAGCTACACCGTCACGCTGACCCCCCATTATGAGGGCGCCGGCCGGCTGAGCGCGGGGCACTCCGCCGCCACCGCGCTGTGGCAGCAAAACGCCGCTGTGGACGGCGCCGAGATCGACGGCACGCTGGCCCTGCTGGTGACCTACCGGCAGATCGGCGGGTTTTTGACCCGGTATTACTGGCTGGCGGCGGCGCTGGCGCTGGCGGTGGTGTTCTTTGGCGTGCGCAGCGCGCTGCGGGGCAGATTTGCGCTGCACCGCCTGGTTTTTGTGCTGGTGCTGGCGCTGGGCGTGGCGTACACCGTCATCATCCCGCCCTACGGCGCGCCGGACGAGAAATACCACATCAACCAGTCCTTCACGCTGGCCTGCCGGTGGGCGAACGCGCTCTCGGACGAGGACTGGCAGATGGGGCATGTGCCCATCAGCATGAGCTACCGCCGCGAGCACGACGTGAACACGGCCCTGCAGGACCAGGAGACCGGCACCACCGTGTGGGCCTGGCAGGCCTTTGCCGACGACCTGTTCACCCTCTCGCCCGATGCGTTCGACAGCCATGCCGAGTATCAGGAGGCCCAGACCGACGAGAACCCGCTGCTTTACCTGCCCAGCGCGGCGGCGGTGTTCCTGGCCTTTGTGCTGCGGCTGGGCTTTGTGCCGGCGTTGGTGCTGGGCCGGCTGGCCAACCTTGTCTGCTTTGCACTGCTGACCGCGGCGGCGGTCAAATACGCGCCCTTTGGCCGGCGGGTGTTTGCCGCGGCGGCGCTTTTGCCCATGACGCTGCACCTGGCGGCGTCCTTCAGCCGGGACTCGCTTTTGCTGGGGCTGTGCTTTGCCTTTGCGGCGCTGGCGATGCGGGCGGCCTTTGCGCCCGAAGCCCCCGGCCGCAAGCTGCTGGCCGCCATGGCCGCCGCCGGCCTGCTGATGTGCCCCGGCAAGGCGGTCTACCTGCCGCTGGCGCTGCTGGTGCTGTGCATCCCCGGCAGGCGGCTGGCCCTGCCCCGCCCCGCGCTGTGGAAAGCCGGCTACCTGACCGTCTGCCTGGCGCTGACGCTGGCGCTGAACAGCACCATGCTGGGCACCGCCATGACCGGCGGCACGGCTGAGCCCCAGGCGGCGGAGAATACCTCCGCCGCGCAGACTGCCGTACAGGCCGGCGGCGCCGCCCTGGCCGCCGATGCATCCGGCCCCTCCGGCCCTGCCCACGGCGCGCCGGAGGCCGAATCTTCCGGCGGGGACGCCCAGGCGGACGCCGAAGATCCCGGGGATACCGGTTCCACGCTGGTCTACCGCGAGGACCTGGCTGAGAACACGCTGGAAAACTACGTCCGCCGCCTGTACTGGTACGCCGAGGGCGCCGAAGCCCCGGAGGCCGAGGTGACCTTCTGGGCCGACGCGCTGCGCAACGGGGATACGACCATGGCGCTGCTGGCGCAAAGTTTTTTCTTCAGCCCGCAGGAAATCACCCAGCCCCGGCTTTCCGACCGCGATTTTGTCTTTGCGCTGTCCTACTGCATGCTGGACCGCGCCCCCTGGCCGGACGAGCTTCCCGTCTGGCTTGACCGCGTCGCGGCCGAGGGGCGTTCCTCCCAGTTCAAGGCGATCTATTCCAGCGCCGAGACCGTGGCGTTGTTTGAAGCGTTCGGCGTGACCATCGGCACCGAGGACTCCGAGCGCTACCCGCTGGACCGCGCCGAACTTTCCGCCGAGACCGAGGCCAACGCCGCCGTCCGCGAGAGCCAGAGCGTTGCCACCGGCGACGACGCCATCTGCTACACGCCGGGATATATCCTGACCCACCCGGCCGACACGCTGCGGCTGCTGGTCAACTCGGTGATCCAAAACGGCGACCACTACATCCGCACGCTGGTGGGCGGCAGCCTGGGCTACTACACCATGGACCTGGCCTGGGGCTGGGTGACGGCGCTGTACCTGCTGCTGGCCTGGGCGGCGCTGCCCGCCAAAGGCGAGGCCCTGCCCGGCCGCCGCGCCCGCGCCGCGCTGCTGGTGCTGGGCGGGCTGTGCTGCGCGCTCTCGGTGGCGGGGTGCCTGACCTGGACCCCCACCTACAGCGAGACGCTGTACGGCCTGCAGGGACGGTATTTCCTGCCGGTGCTGCCGGCCATGCTGGCGGCGCTTGCCCCCCGCGGCCTGCAGGCCGCCGACGGCCAAAAAGCCGGGTCCGGCCTGGTCTGCGCGCTGTGCATGGTGAACGCCGGCGTGCTTTTGAACACCATGCTGGCCGTCATCGCGCTGTAAAGCCCCGCCGGGCGCTTTTGCCCCCGTTTGCCCTTTGGGAGGATACTGTTTTGACCATCTGCTTTTTTTCCGCCCAGTACCTGCCCACACCGGGCGGGGTGGAGCGGTATACCTGGAACCTGGCCCGCAAGGCGGTGCAGCACGGCTGCCGCGCCCTTGTGGTCACCAGCGCCCTGCCCGGCCTGCCGGAGCAGGAGATCGACCCCGACGGCATCGAGATCTATCGCCTGCCGGTGTGGCCGGTGATGAAGGGGCGTTTCCCGGTGCCAAAGCCGGGCGGCCGGCTTTCGGCGCTGGAACGCCGGATCTTTGCGCAGTCCATCGACCTGTGCGTGGTCCAGACCCGCATGTATGTCGAGAGCGTCTGGGCCGCCCGCGCGGCAAAGCGCCGGGGCATCCCCGCGGTGGTCATCGACCATTCCACCGGGTACATGCCCATGGGCGGCGGCGTCATCGGGCTGGCCGGCCGTATGTACGAGCACGCCGCCTGCGCGCTGGTCCGCCGCACCGGCGCGCCTTTCTACGGCGTGTCGCTGGCCAGCTGCCGCTGGCTGAAAACCTTTGGCGTCGACGCCCGCAGTACCATGCCCAACGCCATCGACCCCGACGCCCTGGCCGCCGAGCTGGCCGCGCCCCAGCCGCCGGATTTGACCCGCGCCGCCCTCTGCCCGAACGGCGAAAAGCTGGTGGTCTTTCTGGGCCGCATGATCCCCGAAAAAGGCATCCGGGAGCTGGCGGAGGCGGTGTCCGCCCTGCCCGGCGTGGTGCTGGCCGCCGCCGGGGACGGTCCCTTGCTGGAGCCGCTGCGCGCCGAAGCGCCGCCGCGCGTGCATTACCTGGGCGCACTGGACCACGGCCGGGCGGTGCGGCTGCTGGCCGGGGCCGACTGCTACTGCCTGCCCACCCGCTACGCCGAGGGCCTGCCCACCACATTGCTGGAGGCCGCCGGCTGCGGCTGCCCCATCCTGTGCACCCCCACCGCCGGCACCGAGGAGCTTCTGCCCGGCCAAAGCGCGTTTTTTCTGCCCGACACCACGCCGGACGCCATCCGCGCCGGGCTGGCCAGGCTGCTTGACGACCCCGCCGAAGCCCAAAAACGGGCTGCCGCCGCAAAACAAAACGCCCTGGCGCACTTTACATGGGACGCCGTGTTTGATAAACTGATACAGAGCCTGTAACGCCCGCCCCGGGCGTTCCGGCCACGGGGGACGGGGAGGTTTTCCCTGCCGCCCAAGCCATCCCCGCCGCAAGGCGCGCAGCGGCCGCGCATTCCCTGCCCGGCGCTGCAAAAAGGAGTCAAGATGTCCAAATTACTCATCGTCATCCCCGCCCACAACGAGGAGGAAAACATCGTCCGCGTGGTCGAGGAGCTGACCACCCAGTACCCGCAGTACGACTACGTGGTCGTCAACGACGGCAGCCGGGACAAGACCGCCGCCATCTGCCGCGCCCACGGCTATCACCTGATCGACCTGCCCATCAACCTGGGGCTGGCCGGGGCCTTCCAGACCGGGCTGCGCTACGCCGCCGAGAACGGCTACGACTGCGCCATGCAGCTGGATGCCGACGGCCAGCACCGCCCCGAATATATCGCCCCCATGCTGGAAGCGCTGGAAGCCGGGGCGGACATTGTCATCGGCAGCCGCTTTTTGACGGTGAAAAAGCCCAAAACGCTGCGCATGCTGGGCAGCTATATCATCAGCTGGTCCATCCGGCTGACCACCGGGCGCGCCATCTGCGACCCCACCAGCGGCATGCGCATGTTCAACCGCGCCATGGTGGAGGAATTTGCCCAGAACCTGAACTACGGCCCCGAGCCGGATACCATCAGCTACCTGATCAAGAACGGCGCCAAAGTCAGGGAGGTGCAGGTGACCATGGGCGAGCGCATTGCCGGCCAAAGCTATCTGAACCTGTGGCGCAGCGCCCAGTATATGGTCAAGATGTCCATCTCGATTTTGCTGATCCAGTGGTTCCGCAAGCGCGACACTGAAAATCCCTATCCGGAAAGGAGCCTGTAATCCATGATCGACCAGCCAATCATCCGCATCTGCCTGATTTTGGGCAGCCTGTTCACCGCTTTTTTTGTGCTGCGCCGTGTCCGGCAGGCAAAGGTCCAGATCGAGGATACCATTTTCTGGCTGGCGGCGGCCGCCGTCCTGCTGATCCTGGCCATCTTCCCCAACATCGCCTTCTGGGCGTCGCGGCTGCTGGGTTTTGTCAGCCCCATCAACTTTGTCTACATCGTCATCATCTTCCTGCTGATCGTCAAACAGTTTTTCATGTCCATCCGGATCAGCCAGCTGGACTCCAAGGTGCGTATCCTGACCCAGCGCATCGCTCTGAACGAGGAGAAGGCCGAGCGCGATAAATTGGATTTGTAAAGCGGCATGGAATCTGATATAATAAACCCAGTGTGAACTGTCCATATTATTGACGTCCCGCGCGGCCCGGCTGCGCGGGACAAGGTCGGGCACGCCCCGCCGCTGTGCCCCGCATACAGGAAGGAAGGTTTTCCCATGCTATATACCCCCAAACTGACCTATAAGGGCCGCCCGCTGGTGCGCTGCGGCAACGACATTTACTACGGCTCGCTGAAAGAGCCTTACGTCGTCTATCTGCAGGTGCTGACCACCAAAAAGGAAAAAGGCATCGACGTGGCCGACAAAGTGCATATCGTGCTGCTGTCCACCGACAATTCCAAGCCGCTGCCTGAGCGCATCGTCCGCCAGGCCAACAAGGCGGGCCTGTACAACGCCCTGTCCTTTGGCGACATCATGCTGCGCGGCCAGCTGAAAGGCAAATCGTAAAGCCTTTGCCCCCCGCACGCGCCAACACGCAAAAAACCTCCCGCAGGCAGCCGCCTGCGGGAGGTTTTGGTATCTTTTCAATAGATCGGGGCGTGCCCCGCAAAGGCGGAGAAATATGCACCCCAGGCAACGCCCAGCGCAGCCAGAACCGCAGCTTTCTGCCAGCCGCGGCGGGCCAGCCCCGCCAAGGCTGCAGGCAGCGCCGGCATGCCCAGCGCGTACCGCTGGGCGCTGATCAGCCAGGTCTGGCCGTTCATCATGGCCACGCCGGCCAGGCCCAAAAGCAGCCAGTCCGGCGGCAGCCTGCGGGCGGCCAGGGTCAGGATCAGCACCTCCAGCGGGATCAGGATCACCGTCCACAGCCCGATGTAAACGCCCACGCCGTCGCCGCCGATGTAATTGCTCATAATGGCGACCGCCTGCGGAAACAGGCAGAAACTGTGGTCCCAGTGCTCCCGCTGGTAGACCGCAAACTGGAAGGCGTTGCCGTACACCGCCCAGTTGATGCCCAGGTACACCGCGATGCCGGCTGCAGGCCCCAGAACGGGCCACAGCCACCCTGCCTGCGCACGCCGCCCCCGGCGCAGCGCCAGCACGCACCACAGCACCGCGTAGCCGGCCAGCAGCACGCCGTTGGCGCGGCACAGCGACGCCAGCAGCCCGAACACCCCCGCCTGCCCCGGCTTTTCCCGCTGCATGGCATCCAGGAAAGCAAAGTTCAAGCAAAAGAACAGCGCCTCGGTCTGCGGCAGCACAAAAAAGAAGCTGCCCGGCAGCAGCAGCTGCACCGCACAGGCAAAGCCCGCCGCACGGCCGTCCCCAAACAGCCGGAAGGCGCAGCGGTACAAAAGCACGGCGCCCGCCGCCGTCAGCCCCACGGCCAGCAGCGTGCCCACCAGCCACAGGTCCAGCCCCAGCAGCGCAAAGGGGCGCAGCAGCCAGGGCCACAGCGGAAAAAACACGATCATCAGGTACTGTTCGGCAAAGCCGGCCTCCCCAGCGCCGTAGCCCCACCGCGCCAGGTCCAGATAATGCCTGGCGTCCAGGCCGCCGCACAGGGTCTGGCGCACGGCCTCCAGCGGGGACGTGCCGGGCGACTGAAGGCATGCCGCCGCGCACAGCGCGGCCAGCATGCAGCAGCACCAGGCCAGCGCGCCCGCCGCGGCCAGTTTCTGCCCCCGGACGTCCGGCTGCCCTGCGGCAGGCGCGGCGCAGGTCTGCCGGCCCAGCAGCCGCCGCAGTCCCACCGCCGCCGCGCAGACAAACAGCACGGTGCAGGCTGCCGCCAACAAAATGCCGGCCGTCTGCCATGTCATGGCCGTTCCCTCCTTTCCCGGCTCAAACGCAAAACTGCCCCGGCAAAGCCCCACACAGGGGCCTTGCCGGGGCAGCGATGCGTTTATTGGACGTTACGGCATTTCCCGCTTACTCAATGGGGATCTCGCCATTGGCCGGAAGAACGGGCTTTTCGTCGTCCTCCTCGTCCTCGGTCAGCTCAATGTCGAAAGCCGCGCCGCAGTTGGGGCAGACCAGCTCGTTGTCCAGCAGATCATCCTCGTCCACCGTGCTGACCGCGCCGCAGTTGGGGCAGGTCACCTCGTAGGCGGCGTCCCCGCCGTCCTCCTCCTCGTCCTCATCATCCACGTCAAAGACGATGTTGATCAGGTCGGTCAGGTCCTCGTCCAGAGTGTCCACATCCTCGTACACCTGGTCGAGAGCGTCGTCATGCTCGGTGACAGTGGCGGCCATCTCCTCCAGCAGGTCCATCATCGCTGCGATGATCTTGCCGTTTTTGGAGTTGGGGTCAAATTCCATGCCGGTCATCAGGCCGCGGATATAGGCAGCCTTGGCGTTCAGATCCATAGCCATAGGGGTTCCCCCTCCTTTTTTCAAAACAGATACAGCGCCCGGTCAGACACGCTCCATATACTCGCCGGTGCGGGTGTCGATGCGGATCTTGTCGCCCTCGTTGATGAACAGGGGCACGCGGATCTCGGCGCCGGTCTCGACCTTGGCGGGCTTGAGGGTGTTGGTGGCGGTGTTGCCCTTGAAGCCAGGCTCGGTCTCGGTGATCTCCAGCTCGATGAAGTTGGGGATCTCGACGCTGAACACCTTGCCCTTGTAGGACAGCAGCTTGCAGACCTCGTTCTCCTTGCAGAACTTGAAGTTGTCCGACACGTCGGCGGCGTTGACCGGAATATCGTCGTAGGTCTCGTTATCCATGAAGTGGTAC
>DWVD01000070.1 GCA_019120395.1 Candidatus Gemmiger faecigallinarum | reverse complement strand
CGGCAAATACGCCGACGAGATCCGCGCCACCAACAGCGAAAACCTGGTGGACAGCCTGACGCTGGACGATTACGTCTACGGCGTGCCGTTTACCACCAACACCTGGTTCATGTACTATGACAAGAGCGTTTTCACCGAGGAGGACGTGAAGAGCCTGGACGCCATGCTGGAAAAGGGCGTGGTCAGTTTCCCCTTCACCAATTCCTGGTACCTGCCGGCCTTCTACTTCGGCAACGGCTGCACGCTGTTCGGTGACGGCACCCAGGAGGAACTGGGCGCCAACTTCGGCGGCGAGGCCGGCGCCGAAGTGACCGACTACCTGATCGACCTGTACAACAACCCCAACTTTGTGGTGGACGCCGACGGTTCCGGCATGGCCGGCCTGCGCGACGGCAGCATCAACGCCATCTTTACCGGAAGCTGGGACGCCGCCTCCATCAAGGAGATCCTGGGCGACAACATGGGCGTGGCCGCCCTGCCCACCTTTACGCTGAACGGCGAGGAAAAGCAGATGTACGCCTACGCCGGCAGCAAGGCCATCGGCGTCAACTCCAACACCGAGTATCCGGTGCAGGCGGTGGAGCTGGCCATCTACCTGGGCTCCGCCGAAGCGCAGCGGCTGCACTATGAGCTGCGCAACGTCATCCCCTGCAACACCACCCTGCTGGCCGACCCGGCCATCGCCGAGGACCCGCTGGTCTCGGCCCAGAACGACACCTTTGACCGCACCTCGGTGCTGCAGCCCTTTGTGGCGGCCATGAGCAACTGCTGGACGCCGGTGGAGAACATGGGCAAGGGCATCCGCAACGGCACCATCACCCACGACAACGCCGCCGAGCAGACCGAAGCCATGAACGACGCCATGAACAGCGACGGCATCTCCTGACCCCGTTTTGCGGCGTCCGCCCTGCCGGGGCGGAGCAAATGAACCATAAACACAAAGGGAGGATATTCGGATGAATGCGATAAGTGCGGTAAAAATGCGCCGCAATCTGGAATTTGAGACCCCCTATACCTGCCTTGCTGCCCTCAAGGAGGGCAGCATCGAGACGCGCGTCTCGGCGGTGGTGATGGGGTTTGGCAACATCGTCCACAAGCAGGCCGTCAAGGGCGTGCTGTTTTTGGCGGCTGAGATCGCCTACATTGCCTTTATGATCCTGTACGGCTTCCACAACATTTACATGCTGGGCAGCCTAGGCTCCGTGGAGCGCCAGGAAGTCTGGAACGAGGAGCTGCAGGTGTTCGAGTACACCGCCGGCGACCAGTCCATCCTGCTGCTGCTTTACGGCCTGGCCACCATCATTTTGACCGGCGTGATGTTCTGGATCTGGCGCGGCACCCTGAAAAGCGCCTACAAGGCCGAGTGCCTGGACAAAGCCGGCAAGCATGTGAACACCTTTGCCGAGGACCTGAAAAGCCTGCTGGACGACAACCTCTACCGCCTGCTGATGACCCCGCCGATGATCTTCATCGGTGCGCTGACCATCCTGCCGCTGATCTTTATGATCTGCATGGCGTTCACCAATTACAGCAAGATCGACAACCATCTGGTGCTGTTCGACTGGGTCGGCCTGGACAACTTTGCCGCCCTGTTCGACGCAAACTCCATCCTGGGCTCCACCTTCTGGAGCGTGCTGGTCTGGACGCTGGTGTGGGCGTTCTTTGCCACCTTTACCAACTACATTGCCGGCATGATCCTGGCCATCGTCATCAACCGCAAGGAAACCAAGGCCAAAGGGTTCTGGCGTTTCTGCTTTGTGCTGCCCTGCGCGGTGCCCATGTTCGTTTCGCTTTTGATCATGCGCACCATGCTGCAGCCGGACGGCGCCGTCAACGTGCTGCTGCGTGAGCTGGGCGTTATCGCCGAGGGCGCCAGCCTGCCCTTCTTTACCGACCCCACCTGGGCACGGGTCACCGTCATCGTCATCAACATCTGGGTGGGCGTGCCCTACACCCTGCTGCAGCTGACCGGCGTGCTGCAGAACATTCCCACCGAGCTGTACGAGGCCGCCAAGGTGGACGGCGCCAACGCCTTCCAGACCTTCTTCCGCATCACGCTGCCCTACATGCTGTACGTGACCACCCCCTACCTGATCGCCACCTTCACCGGCAACGTCAACAACTTCAACGTCATTTACCTGCTGTCCGGCGGCGACCCGGTCACCGACCTGGCCTCCACCGCAGGCAGCACCGACCTGCTGGTCACCTGGCTGTACAAGCTGACCATCGACAAGCAGTATTACAATGTGGGCGCCGTCGTCGGCATCCTCACATTCATCATCCTGGCCATCGGCTCGCTGCTCACCTACCGCAACAGCAAGTCCTACCGTGAAGAAGGAGGCATCTGAGCATGAAACAGAAAAGTGCCAAGGGGATCAAGCTCCGCAACAACATCATCGTCCACACCATCCTGGCCATTCTGGCGGTGATCTGGATGTTCCCGGTCCTGTGGGTCATCCTGACCAGCTTCCGCGGCGAGAAGGGCAGCTATGTCTCCACCTTCTTCCCCAAGACCTACACGCTGGACAACTACATCAAGCTGTTTACCGACACCACCATCCTCAACTTCCCCCAGATGTTCCTGAATACGCTGATCATCGCCATCTTCAGCTGCCTGCTGTCCAGCTTCTTTGTGCTGTCGGCCAGCTTCTGCCTGAGCCGCCTGCGTTTCAAGCTGCGCAAGCCCTACATGAACATGGCCATGATTTTGGGCCTGTTCCCCGGCTTTATGTCCATGGTGGCCGTCTACTTCATCCTCAAGGCCGTCGGCCTGACCGAGGGCAACAACGTGCGCATCGCGCTGATCCTGTGCTATTCCGGCGGCGCGGCGCTGGGCTTCCAGATCATCAAGGGCTTTTTTGACACGATGCCCAAGGAGCTGGACGAGGCCGCCCTCATCGACGGCTGCACCCGGTGGCAGATCTTTACCCGCATCACGCTGCCGCTGTCCAAGCCCATCATCATCTACCAGATCTTGACCTCCTTCACCGCGCCCTGGGTGGACTTCATCTTTGCCAAGGTCATCTGCCGGGCCAACGCCGACCAGTACACGGTGGCCATCGGCCTGTGGCGCATGCTGGAGAAGGAATACATCGACAACTGGTACACCAGCTTTGCCGCCGGCGCGGTGCTGATCTCGATCCCCATCGCGATCTTGTTCCTGAAACTGCAAAAGTACTACGTCAACGGCATGGCCGGCGCAGTCAAGGGCTAAAATTTCGACCGCCGCCTGCGGCGGAAACAGGGAGAAATTTTAGGCGCAGCGGTCGAAGAGCACAAGTATGCTTCAGCATACGCCGTGCGATTCGGGCACCGCAAGAGAGCCGGGCAGGCGCTTTTGGCCGCGGGGAACCGGGCGCGCCGCCGGGCCGTCCCGCCTCCCGCTTTCCCCCTCCAGCCATTTTTATCCCCCTGAACCCACAAAGATTGCCGGGCCGTCCGGTTTCCCCGGCGGTCCGGCAGTCTTTTTCTCATTTTTTCAAGATTTCAAGATCATCAAGAATGGAACTGCTTATGCAAATGGAAACTCAGACCGTCGTCACCGCCGACCTGCGGCGGCTGTACGACTCCAAAGCCTTCGAGCGCACCTTCCACTACGACGGCCCGCTGGGGGCGCAGTGGTCCCCCGCCGCCACGCTGTTTGCACTGTGGGCGCCCACCGCGCAGGGGGTCCAGCTCTCGCTGTACCGCAGCGGCACGGCGGGGGACGCCTGGCGCACGCTGGACCTGGCCCCCGCCGGCCGCGGCGTGTGGCAGTGCCGGGTGCCCGGCGACCTGGACGGCTGCTATTACGACTTTGCCGTCACCGACCGGGAAGGCGTCTGCCGCCGCACCGCCGACCCCTGGGCCCGCGCCTGCGGCCGGGACGGCGGGCGCAGCATGGTCGTTGATCTGCGCCGCACCGACCCGGCGGGCTGGGCCGCCGACCGCGCCCCCGCCCGCCCGCCGGAGGACATCATCTACGAGACCCACGTCAAGGACTTTTCCTATGACCCGGCCAGCGGCGTGCCGGCGGAATACCGGGGCAGGTACAAAGCCTTCACGCTGACCGGCACCACCCTGAACGGCGACGGCCTGCACCCCACCTGCCTGGACTACCTCAAGCGCCTGGGCGTGACCCATGTGCAGCTGATGCCGGTATACGACTACGGCTCGGTGCCGGAAGCCGACCCTGCCGCCTACAACTGGGGCTACGACCCAGTCAACTACAACGTGCCGGAGGGCAGCTATGCCACCGACCCGGACGACGGCGCCGTGCGCATCCGGGAGCTGAAAGAAGCGGTGCAGGCGCTGCACAAAAACGGATTTCGTGTTATTATGGACGTGGTGTACAACCACACCTACCGCCTGGATTCCTGGCTGTGGCGCGCCGAGCCCTGGTATTTCTACCGCCAGAACCCCGACGGCACCCCCGGCGACGGCTCCGCCTGCGGAAACGACCTGGCCACCGAGCGCAGCATGTGCGCCCGCTACATCCGGTAATCGGTGCTGTACTGGGCGCGGGAATACCACTTTGACGGCTTCCGCTTTGACCTGATGGGCCTTCTGGACTCCGATCTGATGCAGTCCATCCGCGCCGCGCTGGACGCGGAGTTCGGCAAAGGCGAAAAACTGGTGTTCGGCGAGCCGTGGTCCGCCCGGAGCACCCCCATGCGCAGGGGTTCCCGCCCGGCAGGCAAACGGGCGCTGGCAGCTCTGGATGAAAACATCGGCGCCTTCTGCGACGCCACCCGCGACCTGGTCAAGGGACACATCCTGCACGCCGAGCGCCCCGGCTTTGTCAACGGCGGGTCGGCCCGGCTGGCCGACCTGTCCCACGCCGTCACCGGCTGGGCCGGCGCCGACGGCGGCCGCTTTGCGGTGCGCAGCGCCAGCCAGACCATCAGCTATCTGTCCAGCCACGACGACTGGACGCTGTGGGACAAGCTGGTCATCACCATGGATCCCCGCCGGCAGTTTGACGTCCCCACGCCGGAGGTGCTGCGGGCCAACCGGCTGGCGGCGGCGTTCTGTTTCGGCTGCCAGGGGCACTGGTTCCTGCTTTCGGGCGAGGAGTTCGGCCGCACCAAGCAGGGGCTGCGGGACAGCTTCAACGCCCCGGCGGCGCTCAACCGCCTGGATTGGACCCGCGCCTGGACCGGCCCCTGGCGGGAGCTGGCCGACTATTACCGCGGCCTGATGGCGCTGCGCCCGCAGCTGCCCGCCCTGACGGACAAGCGCGCCGCAGCCAAAGGCCGCCTGCTGGCCGCCTGGCGGCCGGGACGGCGGTGCGCGGCGT
>DWVD01000069.1 GCA_019120395.1 Candidatus Gemmiger faecigallinarum | reverse complement strand
GCAGGAAATATGCAAAGGCCGCCCCCCTGCTTTTGGCAGGGCGGGCGGCCTTTTTGCGGCGTTTTCAAAACAAGGATGATTCCAAAATTGGAGCCTTGCGGCGGCGCAGCCATCCATGGGGTCCGGGCATTTGCCGTTGGCCGTAGGGGCGGATTCCATATCCGCCCGGGGCGTTTGCGTTGCCGCTGGCCGGGCCGATATAGAATCGGCCCCTACGGAGGTTTGCCGCGGCGCAAGACTCCAATTTTGGAAGCACCCATGCTTTGAAAACGCCGCAAAAAGGCCGCCTGCCCTGCCAAAAGCAGGGGGGCGGCCTTTGCGTTTTTCCTGCGGGTATCCCGCGCGCCGGCGCCGGCGCGGCGCTGCGGCCCGAAATTCCGGCAGGGGAGACGGCCGTTTTCCGGCGCTGGCGCAACAAAAAAGTGGCCGTTATCAAAACGACCACTCTTTTTGGAGGTGACGACCAGATTTGAACTGGTGAATGAGGGTTTTGCAGACCCTTGCCTTACCACTTGGCCACGTCACCATATAAACCAAATACCGGCGGTTGGGCCGGTATCGGTTATTTGTGGAGCGGCCGACGAGGCTCGAACTCGCTACCTCCACCTTGGCAAGGTGGCGCTCTACCAGATGAGCTACGGCCGCAAAATATGTTCTCTTTACGAAGAGAACATCAGAGAAACGTGGTGCCTCCGATCGGAATCGAACCAATGACACGGGGATTTTCAGTCCCCTGCTCTACCGACTGAGCTACAGAGGCAAATGGCGACCCGAATCAGGCTCGAACTGACGACCTCTAGCGTGACAGGCTAGCGTTCTAACCAACTGAACTACCGGGCCACATGTTGGTGGGAGTTAACGGACTCGAACCGCTGACCCTCTGCTTGTAAGGCAGATGCTCTCCCAGCTGAGCTAAACTCCCAAATGGAGCGGCCGACGAGGCTCGAACTCGCTACCTCCACCTTGGCAAGGTGGCGCTCTACCAGATGAGCTACGGCCGCATAGTGGAGAGTTTAGCTTTGCTCGGCTCTCTCCGGGCGACGTGTGTTATTTTACCGCATTTGGGCAAGATTGTCAACACTTTTCGCACAATTTTTTTCAGCTTTTTTTCGCGCTTGTTTTTTCTGCGAAAAGCCGCTGTTTTCCCGCGTTTTCCACAGCCGCCTGCACGTTTGGCGGGCGCGTTCCCCGCTGTTTTTTCCGCTGGATCACGGTTTATCCGCGGCCCTGGCATACAGTTCGATCACGGCGATGATGTCCAGCCCCGGCACAAACAGCTGCACCGTATGCAGGCGCGCCTCTCCCGGCGTCAGCTCTCCCCGCTGCCGCGCCGCGCGCAGGGCCGTCAGGGCGTACATCGACGCAGGCAGCAGCACCGCGTACAGCCCGACCAGCACGACCGGCACCAGGATCAGTCCCACCACCGTGACCGCCATGGCAATGCACAGCGCCAGCGTCAGCAGGTATAACGGGATATGCCACAGTTTGATGCGCCTTGCCCAGAAGAGAAGCTCCCGCTCTGCTTCCGGCCGGACGGACAGGCGCACCGCATAAATCACGTTGGGCACCGTGCCGGCCGCGACCAGCAGGACCAGGGGCAGCAGCGCCGCGTCCAACGAGCCCTGCCAGGCAAACAGCCAGGCCATAAGGGCCAGGCAGGGGTACGGCAGAACGATCAGTGAAATGGGCAGCCATTTGGCTTTCATGGCATCTCTCCTTTGCTATGGGCGGGGCCTGCGCCCCGGTCAGGCGCGGCGGCAGGACGGCGTGCCTGACACGCCGCCCCGCCAGTTTTGTGCGTATCCTCAATGACTTACATGTTAAAGAAGCTGACCTGGCTGGTGTCGGGCAGGCTGCCCAGCGCGCCCACGTCCCGCAGCTTTTCCATGATGGCGCTGGAGACGCCGCTGGCCTGCTGCAGCTCCTCGATGGAGATATACTCCTGCCCGTCGATGGTGGCCTTTTCCAGCGCGATGGCCGCCGTCTCGCCCACGCCTTTCAGCGCGGTGAAGGGCAGGCGCACCTTGCCGTCCTCGACGACGTATTTGCTGGCGCGGCTCTTGCCCAACTCGATAGGCAAAAACTTGTATCCGCGCTGCAGCATCTCGTTGACGATCTGCAGGCTGACCAGGGTATCCTCGTCCTTGGCGTTTTTCTCCTCGCGCAGGCGCTGGTTGACCTCGCGGATATGGTCCTGCGCCACCCGGACGCCGCCGATGGCCGCCTCGTAGTCGATGTCCTCACCGCGGACGGTAAAATAGACCGCATAGAACACCGGCGGCTGGTAGATCTTGAACCACATCAGCCGGATGGCCGCCATCAGGTAGGCGACGGCGTGGGCCTTGGGGAACATATACTTGATCTTGCGGCAGGATTCGATATACCAGTCGGGCACCTCGTGCTCCCGCATGGCCTCCTCCCAACCGGGCTGGAAACCGCCCTTGGCCACCTTGCCTTTCCGCACGGCCTCCATGATGTCAAAGGCCATCTTGGGCTCCAGGCCCTTGCGCAGCAGGTAAAGCATGATGCTGTCGCGGCAGCCGATGACCTCCGAGATGGTGCAGGTTTTACTGCGGATCAGTTCGTCGGCGTTGTTGGTCCAGACGTCGGTGCCGTGGGACAGGCCAGAGATCTGGATCAGGTCGGAAAAGCTCTTGGGCTGGGCTTCCAGCAGCATGCCGCGGACAAAGTTGGTACCCATTTCCGGGATGCCGAAGGTGCCGGTCTGGCTGCCGATCTGCTCCGCCGTCACGCCCAGCGCCTCCGGCGAAGTAAGCAGGCTGTACACCTTGGGGTCGTTCATCGGCACCGAGTTGATGGGGATGCCCGAATACTCCTCGAAATACTTGTAGAAGGTGGGCACATCGTGGCCCAGCTCGTCCAGCTTGAGCAGCGTGTCGTGCAGGTACTTGAATTCGAAGTGGGTGGTCAGCAGGCCGCCCTTGACGTCGTCGGCAGGGTGCTGGATGGCGCAGAAATCGTAGATGTCAAAGGTATCCGGCACGACGACCATGCCGCCGGGATGCTGGCCGGTGGTGCGCTTGACGCCGGTGCAGCCGATGCACAAGCGGTTTTCCTCGGCGCGGTTGACGGTGTGCCCCCGCTCTTCCAGGTACTTTTTGACATAGCCGTAGGCGGTCTTGTCCTGCAGACCGGAGACGGTGCCCGCCTTGAACACGTTCTCCTTGCCGAACAGCTCCTCGGTGTAACGGTGGACGTTGGACTGGTACTCGCCGGAAAAGTTCAGGTCGATGTCCGGTTCCTTGTCGCCGTAAAAGCCCAGGAAGGTCTCGAAGGGGATGTCGTGCCCTTCCATGATCATGGCGCTGCCGCAGACCGGGCAATTTTTGTCCGGCAGGTCAAAGCCGTCGGCAATGCTGCCGTCGGTGATCCATTCGCTGTGCTTGCACTCCGGGCAGAGGTAATGGGGCGGCATGCTGTTGACCTCCGAGATGCCGGAGAAGTGGGCCACGGCCGAGGAGCCCACCGAACCGCGGCTGCCCACCTGGTAACCGCCCGCGTTGGAGAACGCCACCAGCTTGACCGCGATGACGTACAGGACCGCATAGCCATGGCCGCAGATGGAGTCCAGTTCCTTTTTCAGCCGTTCCCGCATGATCTCCGGCACGGGGGTGCCGTAGTCGCGGGAGGCGTGCTGCCAGGTGGCCTCGCGCAGCTGCTCCTCGGCGCCCTCGATGGAGGGCGGGTAGGTGCCTTTGGGGATGGCGCGGAGGTTGTTGTCGATGGTGGCGGCGATCTTGTTGGGGTTGGTCACCACGATCTCGTAGGCTTTCTCTTTGGGCAGGTAGCTGAACGCATCCAGCATATCGGGCGTGGTGCGGTAGAACAGCGGCGCCTGATGGTCGGCGTCCTTGAAGCCGTTGCCGGCCTGCAGGATGGCGCGGTAGACCGCGTCCTCCGGTTCCTGAAAATGCACGTCCCCGGTGGCGATGACCGGCTTGTGCAGTTCCTCGCCCAGCTGGATGACGGTGCGGTTGAAGTCCATCACTTTCTCGATGGAATCCACCTGGCCGTTGCGGGTCATGAACTCGTTGTTGCCCAGGGGCTGGACCTCGAGAATGTCATAATAGTCTGCGATCTTCAGCAGCTCGTCGTGGCTTCTGCCCGCCACGATCGCCCTGTAAAGTTCGCCCGCTTCGCAGGCGGAACTGAGCAGCAGGCCTTCCCGGTACTTGTTCAGCAGACTGCGGGGCACCCGCGGCTTTTTGAAAAAGTACTGGGTGTGGGCGGCGCTGACGATGCGGTACAAATTTTTCAGCCCGATCTGGTTTTTGACCAGGATGATCAGGTGGTAGTATTTCTTTTTCAGCACCTCTTTGTTGCCGCCCAGGCCGGTGTTGATGCCGGCGACGGTGTGGATGTCCTTCTCGTCCAGGTCCTCCAGCATTTTCTCAAAAATGCGGGCCAGAGCCATGGCGTCGTCCACCGCGCGGTGGTGGTTGAAGGGCGGGATCTCCAGGTGCTTGTTGATGGTGTCCAGCTTGTAGTTGTGCAGCCCCGGGAACAGCGCCTGGGCCATGGGCACGGTGTCGATATAGGTGTTGTCAAAGGCGATGCCCGCCCGCTCGGCGGCATGGCGGAGGATCAGCATATCAAAGCCATTGGCGTTGTGGGCCACCAGGATACTGTCGCCGCAGAACTCCTTGAAGGCGCGGATGGCCTCGTCGGGGGTGGGGGCGTCGGCCACCATGGCGTCGTTGATGCCGGTCAGCTCCACCACCCGGGCAGGGATGGGCATGCCGGGATTGACAAAGGTGGAAAACCGCCTGTCGGTGATCTTGCCGTTCTCCACATAGACGGCGCCGATTTCGGTCATCTGGTCGGTGGTGGTGTTCAGGCCGGTGGTCTCGGTGTCAAACACCACAAAGCTGCCGGAAAGCGGCCCGTCGGCGGCGCCGTAAACGGCGGGGATCATGTCGTCCACAAAGTAGGCCTCGCAGCCGTAGATCAGCTTGAAGGCCGGGTCCTTTTTGTGGATGTCGTCGGTGGCCAGCATGGCTTCCGGATAGCCCTGGCAGACGCCGTGGTCGGTGATGGCGATGGCCCGGTGCCCCATGCTGTGGGCCAGGCGCACGATCTTGCCGGGGTCGCAGAAACCGTCCATGGCGCTGGACTTGGTGTGCAGGTGCAGTTCCACCCGGCGCTGGCCCTCGGGGGCGGTGTCCTGCCGCGCCTTGCGCTCCACCTGCAGGATGTCATAAGGATAGAGCACATAGTCTCGCTCGTATTTGTCGTAGCTGTAATCGCCGCGGATGATGAAGGTGGTGCCCGGCTTGATGGACTCCCACTTGCTCATATCCGCGTCCTCGTCGCCGATCATCTTGACGTTGACCGAACCGGTATAGTCGGTGATGGAGGTGAAATAGATCTTGCGGCGGCTGCCCTTGATCTCGGTGGCGAACACGTCGCCCCAGACCGTGATCTTGCCGCCGTCGCCCAGGTCGTTGAGCGGCTTGAGGTCGGCGGGCTTGAAGTACTTGCCGTGGAACACCTTGACCGGCTTGTCCGCCAGATCCAGCCCCTGCACCTGGATGGGCGGCAGGTCTTTCTTGGCCTCGAACTGTACGGCCGGAGCCTTGCTTTGGACGTAGCGTTCAAACTCCTCCGGCGCCATGGTCTTGCCGGTGGCGGCCATACGCACGATGGGCAGGGTGCCGGTGCGCTCCTGGATGCGCTCGGCCAGGCGGCGGGGAAAGTCGATGCTTTCCAAAATGTTCATACCGGCGGCCACATGGACGGTGATCTCGCCGTTTTCGATGGCGATGGGCGACTTGTCCAGAAAGCCGTTGACAGGCAGACCCTCGGCTTTCAGCTCCTCGATGAGCTGGCGGGCAGCGTCGGGGGTGATGGCGCCGTAGTTGAAGTAATTCTTCAAGGTCAGCTCGTACCCCTCGAACACCGGCTCCAGCGACGCGGCAAGACGCCCGCACAGCGTGCCGTCCAACGGCTCGGCGCTGCGCAGGCAGATGATGACTTTGCGGGCGGTGCGGTGAAGTTCGACGCGCTCCACCAGCACCTGCCCGAAGCAGGCATTGAATTGTGCGTCGGCCGTAAACTGCGGCCAGACCTGGGTGACAAAGGGTTTCAAGGCGGCTCCTTTTGCTTTTCCGGATGCTTTCCGGGGTGAAATGATGTTTGAAGGGCCGTGCAGGCGGCCGGGATTTTTCCGCAGCATGGCCCTTCCCGCCGGTAAGTCCGCGGCGGGCGTGAACGTCCGCCCTGCATTGTGTGATAAACAGGCGGCAGAGCCGGGAGCTGCTGCTCTGCGCGGGGGATGCCGCCGGACCGCGGCCGGCGGCTCCTGCACAGTGCAGCGCGGCTTCTCACCTGCGCCCGGCTACCGGCGGCGGCCGGGGCGGTCGCGGGGTTCCCGCTTTCTGAAATGGCCTTTCACAAGGCCGTAAACCAGCAGGGCCAGGCAGACCGCGCCGAACACCGCGAACACAATGCCTCCGGCCGGGTTTGCGGTATCAAAAAAGACATAGCTGCAAAAACCGAACAGCAAAGCGCCAAACACCAGCAGCGCAGCCTGCAAAGGCGGGTAGATGGCAGCGACGGCCTCGCACACTGCGCCCAGCAGTTCAAGAACGAATTCCAGCACAAGGTCCACGGCGCATCTCTCCCCCGCTTACAGCTTGTGGATCTCCTCCAGCAGCTGGCCGACGATATCGCCCTTGAGCATGCGGATCTTTTCGCCGCGGATGAACAGCAGCGCCTCGTCCCTGCCGCCGGCAATGCCGATGTCGGCGTCGCTGGCCTCGCCGGGGCCGTTGACGATGCAGCCCATGATGGCAATTTTCAGCGGCTTTTGGAAGTGCTCGGCCTGCAGGCGGCGTTCGACCTCGTTGGCGATCTCGGTCATGGGGTACTGGGTGCGGCCGCAGGTGGGGCAGCTGATGATCTCCGGGCCGGCCACCGCATAGCCTGCCGCCCGCAGAATGTCGAACCCGGCGCGGACTTCGGCTTCCGGCTCGTCGGTAAGGGAAACGCGCAGCGTGTCGCCGATGCCCTCCAACAGCAGCCCGCCGATGCCCATGCCGGACTTGATCAGGCCCATGCGGGCGGTGCCGGCCTCGGTAACGCCCACATGCAGCGGGTAATCGCACTGCTCGCTGAGCAGGCGGTAGGCGGCCATCATGCGGGGCACGTTGGAGGATTTGATGGAAACCACAATGTTGGTGAAATCGTGCTTTTCCAGCAGGCGGATGTGGTAGAGGGCGCTTTCCACCATGGCCTGCGGCACCGGGGCGCCGTATTTGGCCAGAATGTGCTTTTCCAGGCTGCCGCCGTTGACGCCGATGCGGATGGGCACGTTGCGCGCGTTGCAGGCGTCGGCCACCGCCTTGACGTTCTCGTCGGCGCCGATGTTGCCGGGATTGATGCGGATCTTGTCGGCGCCAGCGTCCAGCGCGGCCAGGGCCGCTTTGTAGTTGAAGTGGATGTCCGCCACCACAGGGATGTCCACCGCCTCCTTGATGGCGGCCACCACCGCGGCGTCCTCCGGGGCGGGCACCGTGACGCGGACGATCTGGCAGCCGGCCTCGGCCACCCGCTTTGCCTGGGCCACGTTGCCGGCAATGTCCTTGACTGGCACGTTGAGCATCGTCTGCACGGCGATGGGGTTGTTGCCGCCGATGGCGATATTGCCGATCCGGACGACCTTTTTCTGTTTACGCATGGGCATGGGTAGCCCTCCTTTCCGTTCCTTGTCCGGATGCGCGCGGCCGGGGCAGCGTCAAGCGCCGCGTCAGAAGATCCGCGTCACGTCCTGGAAGGTGACAAACAGCATCAGCATCAACAGCAAAACGATCCCTGCGCCGTTGACGGCCGCCTGGACCTTTTCCGGCACGGCGTGTCCGGAGACGCCCTCGATGGCGATAAAGATCAGCTTGCAGCCGTCCAGCCCGGGGACGGGCAGCAGGTTGAAGATGCCCAGATTGACGGTGATCAGCGCCGCCAGGCTGAGCACATCCGCCAGGCCGTAGCTGACCGCCGTGCCGATGGCGCTGACGATACCCACCGGCCCGGACAGTTCGTTAAGGCCGACCCGGCCGGTGGCCAGGTCGATAAAGCTGCGCAAAATGACCCGCGCATAATACATAAAATTGTTGAAAGCCGCCCGGATCACCGTTTTGGGGGATTTGGCGATCCCGTACACCGTAAAATCCAGCACCATGGTGGTGTTGCCGTTCTCATCGGTGCGGGTGGCAAACTGGACGCCGGGCACCCGGGTGATCTCGCCGTCGCGCATCACGGTAAAGTCGGCGGTATAGTTCTCGGTGCGCTGCAGCTCGTAAACGATGTCGTTGGCGGTAAAGCAGTAGTGGCCGTTGACCGCCAGGATCTCGTCCTCAGCCTGCAAACCGGTCTGCTGGCTGAGCGCGCCGTCCGAAAAGCCGTAGATGATCTTGCTGGTGATGGCGTCCTGCATGCATACCAGGATGACCAGCAGGACAAAGCCCAGCACAAAGTTCATCAGCGCGCCGCTGGCAATGATGAAAAAACGCTGCCCGGCGCTGGCCTCGGGGTAGGTCTTGCCGTCGATGGCGTCGGGCAGCACCGGGGCATCCTTGGGCTTTTTCACCGGCGGCTGGCTCTCGGCGTCGCCCTCCTCGGTATAGCCGGACATGGCGTTGTAGCCGCCCAGCGGCAGCAGCCGGACGCTGTACAGCGTGCCGTCCTTGCCGGTGTGTTTCCAGATAGCCGGGCCGAAGCCGATGGCGAATTCCTCCACATGGACGCCGCAGCGCCGGGCGGCGCGGAAATGGCCCCACTCGTGCACCAGCACGACGACGCCGAACACAAGGATGGCTGCCATAATGGTGAGCAAAGTTGTCATAGGCACCTCAGATAAAGCAATCGCGCGGCCGGCGTGTGCGGGCCGCGCGGGCAGGGTCACAGATGAGAAAGAACGTAAGCGCGCGCCATTTTGTCGCACTCGTAAACGTCGGCCAGCGTGTAGTCGCCGCCGAAGCCGTCGCTGTCCACAACGCCCTCCACCAGACGGCCAATGTCCAAAAAGCCGATCTTGTCCTGCAAAAACAGCCGCACAGCTTCCTCGTTGGCGCCGTTGGCGGCGCAGGGGGCCAGCCCGCCTTTGCGGATGGCCTTTTTGCAGGCGGCCAGGCAGCGGAAGGTCTCCTCGTCCGCGGTGCCGAAGGTCAGTTTGGTCAGGGCGGCAAAATCCAGCTCCGGCGCGGGGCCGGGCAGGCGGTCGGGCCAGGTCAGCGCGTACTGGATGGGGATGCGCATATCCGGCACGCCCAGCTGGGCGATGACCGAGTGGTCGGCAAACTGCACCGCCGAGTGGATGACGCTCTCCCGTTGGACGACGATCTGGATCTTATCCTCCGGCAGGCCGAACAGCCAAACCGCCTCGATCAGCTCCAGCCCCTTGTTCATCAGGGTGGCCGAGTCGATGGTGATTTTTGCGCCCATGTTCCAGTTGGGGTGCTTGAGGGCGTCGGCCTTCGTCTTGCCTTTCAGCTCGGCTGCGGTCATGCCGTAGAAGGGGCCACCCGACGCAGTGAGCAAAATTTTCTCCAGCCGTTTGGCCGAGGCCGCGTCCTGCAGGCACTGGAAGATGGCCGAGTGTTCGCTGTCCACCGGCAGCAGGTGCACGCCGCGGCGGCGCACCGCATCGGTGACCAGGTGGCCGCCGGTGACCAGGCTTTCCTTGTTGGCAAGGGCCAGGTCATGGCCGCTCTCGATGGCGGCCAGCGACGCGGCCAGCCCCGCAATGCCCACCACGGCGTTGAGCACCACGTCGGGGCCGTCCATGGCGGCTAGGGCGCGCAGCCCCTCGGGGCCTTTCAGCAGTTTGGGGGCGTCGGGCTGGCCGGCCAGCATGGCCGCCAGCTTGTCGTATGCGTCCGGGTCCGCCACAGCGGCGTACCGGGGGTGGAACTCGGCGATCTGCCGGGCCAGCAGTTCCACCTGGCGGTTGGCCGCCAGACCGAACACCCGGTAGCCCTGGGCGCGGGCGACGTCCAGGCTTTGGGTGCCGATGGACCCGGTGGAGCCCAGCAGCGTGATGGTCTTAGCCTGTGCCTGGGGCATGGCTGTCATTCCCTTCCCTGTTGGTCTTGCGCATCAGCGCAGAAAATAGAAGAAATACCGCACGATAAAGGCGACGAACGGCGCCACGAACATGACGCTGTCGAACCGGTCCAGGATGCCGCCGTGGCCGGGGAAGATGGTGCCATAGTCCTTCAGGCCCACCTGCCGCTTGACGGCCGAGGCGAACAGGTCGCCCAGGATCCCCAGGATCGACGCGAACACGCCCAGCAGCGCGATCAGCAGATAATGCTTGACGTTGACCTCGACCGTCAGCGAGACGAACCGCCCCGACACCGCCTGATAGATGGCGGTGGCCGCCACGCCCAGCACCACGCTGCCCAGCACGCCGCCCACGGCGCCCTCCACCGTCTTGTTGGGGCTGACGACGGGCGCCAGTTTGTGTTTGCCGAAGAAACGGCCCACAAAGTAGGCGGTACTGTCCCCGCCCCAGGCAAAGCAGAGGGTCAGCAGAATGAAATAGACGGCGTCATACTGGTAGGTCTCCACCGGCAGGCAGCGTTTGAGATAGATCAGCGAGTAGAAGCACAGCACGATGACCGCGCTGAAAAACAAGTAGCCGCTGAGCTTGCCGAAATCCAGCGTGCGGCTGTTGGCGATCAGGCAGCAGCACAAGACCAGCATCAGGATAAAGGTGGCCGGCAGCACCATCGCCCGGAAGGGCAGGCCGTTGGACAGCATGACCAGCAGCGTGTACGGGATGGCCAGCACGTACAGGTACCACTGTTTTCTGCCAAAGCCCATGGCGGCAAAAGCCTCGTGCACGCCGATCAGGCAGACGGCGGCCACCACCAGGTCGAACAGCGGGGTGTTGAAAAACAGCAGCACGACCGCCAGCACCACCAGGCCGATGGCTGCGGTCAGAATACGGGTCTTCATAGGGCAGGAATTCCTTTCGCGGGCGGAACTACCGCCGCCTGCCCCCGGGACGCCCCCGGCCGCCGGGCGCGCCCGGCAGGCCGGGCGCATACCACACAGACGCCGTTCGCCCTTACAGATACCTTATGCACCCGGCCGCACATTCTTGCCGCGGCCGGGCGACAAATTTGCAGCCGCCCGGACCGGGGCGGCCGACAGGGAGCGGCGGCCGTTCAGACCTCCATGATCTCCTTGTTTTTCTCTTCGCAGATCGCGTCGACCTGCTTGACGAACTTGTCCGTCAGCTTCTGGGTCTCATCTTCCAGGTTCTTCTGGTCGTCCTCGGTCAGTTCGCCGGCTTTCTTCATGGCCTTGAACTTGTCCATAGCGTCGCGGCGGACATTGCGCACCGCCACCTTGGTCTCCTCGCCCAGCTTCTGGACTTCCTTGGCCAGCTGTTTGCGGCGCTCCTCGGTGGGAGCCGGGAACACCAGCCGGATGGTATGGCCGTCGTCGATGGGGTTGATGCCGATGTCGCTCTGCTGGATGGCCTTGCTGATAGCCTTGACCAGTTTGCCGTCCCACGGGGTGATGGTCAGGATGCGGGCTTCGGCCACCGCAACGGCCGCCACCTGGTTGACCGGGGTGGGCGCGCCGTAGTAGTCCACGACGATCTTGTCCAGCACGGCCGGATTGGCGCGGCCGGCGCGGATGGTGCCCAGCTCACGGTTCAGGTGGTTGATGCAGTTGCTCATCTTTTCTTCATAAACTTTTGTGGTGCTGCTCATGGCGGGTTGCTCCTTTGTCTGTATATTTTTGTTGGCACAGGGCGGCGCGTCCGCCCGTAGGTTCCCATTTTCTGCGCAGGCTCCGCGCGGAGGGTCACTCCCGGACCAGAGTGCCCACCTGCTCGCCGTTGACGGCGCGGGCGATGTTCTTCGGGTCGGCCAGGTCGAACACCAGGATGGGCAGGCCGTTGTCCCGGCAGAGGGTGGCGGCAGTGGAATCCATCACGGCCAGCCGCTCGTCCAGCACGCGGGTAAAGGTCAGGGTGTCGTAGCGCACCGCGTCGGGGTAGCGGTGGGGGTCCTTGTCATAGACGCCGTCCACCATGGTGGCTTTGAGCATGACGTCGGCGCTGATCTCCAGCGCGCGCAGGGCGCTGGCCGTATCGGTGGAGAAGATGGGGTTGCCGGTGCCGCCGCCGAACACCACCACCTGGCCGGCTTCCAGCGCGGCGACGGCCTTGTCGCTGGTAAAGGTCTCGGCCACCTGGGGCATGACGGCGCTGGTCATGACGACCGCCGGCACGCCTGCCTGGCGCAGGGCGTCTTTCAGGGCCAGGGCGTTCATCACGGTGGCCAGCATGCCGATCTTGTCGGCGTCCATGCGGTCCATTTTGCCGCTGGAGCGGCCGCGCCAGAAGTTGCCGCCGCCCACCACGATGCCGATCTGCGTCCCGGCATGGTATGCCTCGGTAATGCCCGCGCAGATCGACGCAATGACCGCCTCGTCAAAGCCTGCGCCTTTCTCCCCTGCCAGGGCCTCGCCGCTGACTTTGAGAAGGACGCGTTTATATACAACTGCCATGTCTCTGATTCCTCCGCCTGTGTAAAATTCAAGGATAACTATATCAGGGATATTTTACAATAGTTTGGCCGTAAAGTAAAGAAACGGATACAAAATTCCCCGTTTCCCGAACAAAGTTTTCCCAATTTTCCGCTGCGGCAGCGCCCATACGCAAAAAAGCGCCCCCGCTGCAGGCCGGTGACCCGGCCGCGCCGCGGAGGCGCAGACCTGTTTTTGGTTTTTGGGGCTGCGCGCCGGCGGGAAGAGTACCGCCCGCGGGGCGCGCCGTTTCCGGCTTTTTCCCGGCGGCCTATTCCCCGTCCGGGCGGGCCGTGCCGAACACCCCGTCCAGCTCCCGGCGGAGATTCGCCCGCATTGCCGCGCCGCGGCTGCGGACGCTGTCGCGCAGCGTCAGCCCCGCCGGCGGCACGTTCCCGGGCAGCGCAAAGCGGATGCAAAGCCCCGGGCCCGGCTCGACGGTGATCCGCCAGTCCATCGCGGCGGCGTAATCCCGCACCAGCAGCAGCCCCAGCGCGCCGCGGCCCAGCAGCTCCCCGGAGGGCTGCCCCTGCTCCAGCAAAGCCCGCGCGGCGGAAAGCTCCATGCCCGGCCCGTTGTCCGCACAGCAAAGCGCGCGGTCCGGCCGCAGGGTCAGGCTCAGAACGCCGTCGCGGCGAAGCTGCAGCAGGTTGGACAGCAGATTCATCAGGATGCCGTCCAGCAGGCTGCCGTCCGCCATCGTCCAGGTGCCGGCGGCGCCGCTCTCGTCCAAAAAGCGGATCCGCGCGGGGAAGCCGCGCAGCGCCAGCTCCTCGTTGGCGCAGTCGGTCAGTTCCTTCAGGTAACCGCCCAGCTCCAGCGGCGCCAGCTCCTCGCTGCCGCGGGTCAGCACGCCGGTGGCCAGCCGCGCCGAGTTGGCGCAAAGCCGTTCCAGCCCGGCGATCGAGTCAAACATGGCTTGCAGCAAGGGCAGCGTTTCCCGCCGGACCTGGGGGGAGGCATTGCATACCAGATACCGCTGCAGCGCTTCCAAAGAGCTTTGCAGCGTGCAGAACGTCCCCGCCATCCGGCCGCGCAGCCCGCCGCGCAGCGCCAGCCCGTCGTCCGGCGTACCGATCTGCGCTGCAGGCCGCTGCAGACTGCTTTCGTTGGTTTCCATCTCGCTGTTCCTCCCCGGCTGTGCGGCGTCGGACGCCGCGCGCCAGCATGCCGGGCCTGCGCCGGATCACATCCCCAGCTCCCAGCGGATCCGCTCGGCCAGGCCCTTGATCAGTTTCATGTTGGACAGCGGCCTATCCCGGCCTTCCCCGAAAAAGTCGCACAGCTTCCGATATTCCGGCGTTGCCTGCCGCCAGATGGCCTGCACCGTCCGCCCGATCGCCTTGCTGACGGTGTTGGGCGTTGTGCGCAGTTCCATGGCCAGGCCGCGGTACAGTTCATCCGCCGTGGCGGTGTCCTCGTTCAGCACCAGTTCCAGCAAAAGACGGCGGATATAGGCGCGCCCCTCCATGCCGGGCGGCGCCTTCAGGCTGTCGAGATGCCAGTTGATGTGAGCGCGGGCGCGCCGCTGCTGCACCGACTGCAGATCGCTTGCGGCGTAGGAAACCGCGCGCAGCAACGTCGACGGCCAATACGGTTTAAGAATAAAGTAATCCGCCCCGGCTGTCAAGAGCTTGCTGCGCAGGGCATCGCTGGCGGCGCACAGGGTAAGGATCACCGTGGGCGGGTCCTTCAGGCAGAGGCGGCCCAGCTGCGACAGGAATTCAAACACGTCCATGTCCGGCAGCAGCGTGTCCACGATCAGCGCGTCCACCTGCAGGCCATTTTGCAGCAGTTCCAGCACCTGGCCGCCGGTCGCCACGATTTCCACAATGCGGACGCCCTGTTCTTCCGCCGCGTATGCGCCGACAGCCCTGCGCAGTTTCTCGTCGCCATCTGCAAACAATGCCGTAAGTATTGATCCAGACGGTTCTGTCATAGCATTTCCGCCTCCCGTGTTTTCTATTCCTTCCGCGGGCACGGCGCCGCGCTCAGCCGCCGGACGGCCCCGCCGGGGCCGCCAGCGCGCCCAGGCAGTCCGATGCAACGGCGCAGGCGTCCGCGGGTTCCACGCCGTTCTCGTACAGGTACCGCAGCAGCCGCTGCGCGGCCTGCAGGGTCAGGCCGTCCAGCCGGCAGACCGCGCCCCCGCCGGGTTTTGGCCCGCCGCCGGGCAAAAGCCGCTGCACAAGCAGGCAGACGCCCGTTTCTGCCTGCGCAAGCGAATACCGTATGCTGCCGGCCTGCTGCAGGCCTTCGATCGCAGAATATTCGCGGACAAAGACACACCGCTCGATCTCCTTCACGCTTGATCACTCCGTATCCTTTTTTGGTAACGCACGCTTTTTGCACGTCTGTGCGCCGCAAAGCGATTGCACTATACATGATATACCCTGTGCGCGGCAGAAAAGCAAGAGCTAACCCATGGACGATTTTTGCCATTTTGTCCACCGGCGCAAAATCCATGCGTTTTATCGACGTATTTTTGTTCGCCAGCCTGTACGTTCGTGCCGCGCGCGCAAACAGCCGGCCGCCCCAACGGCAGGGCGGCCGGCTGTTTTGTGCATCCGCAAAAGCGGTTTATCCTTCGGTTCTGGCGGCCTCGGCGGCTTCCTCGCGCTTTTTCAGGCGGGCCTCCTGGCGGGCTTTCTGGCGGCGGTACTTTTCCAGGGCGTCGGGGCGGGCGGCCTCGATGCAGCGGGCGAAATTCCAGTGCAGGCCGTCGCGGCGGGACAGCTTGAACCGCAGAAACCACGGCCCGTGGACCGGGCAGTCGGCCTGGGTATAGTAGCCGGTGTTGCCCCGCTTGAGCCAGATCTCGCCCACGTCCAGCGCCGTGCCGCACAGCGGGCAGTCGACCCCGCACAGCGCCGGGTCGTTTTTGTAGTCGTCGTGGTCCAGCCGGTCGGGGAAGATCTGCACATCGTAGTAGTCGGCGGACGGGTCGGTCAAAAGCGCCTCGCGCAGCTGGGCGTCCGGCGAGGGGTAGGCGCGCAGCGCGTCGGCCAGCGGCAGCAGCCGGGCGATGCGCACCGTGTACAGCGCGTCGTCCAGGGCATTGTGGAAGGGGATGTCTTTCTCGATGCCCATGCGCTCCACCACGCTCTCCAGCGTCATGCCCTCGCCCTCCTGGCGGGGGTAGCTCTGCAAAAAAATGCGCTGCAGGTCGTACCAGCGGGCGGGCCAGCTCTCGTCCAGGCCGCACAGATACAAATTCTGCTTGAGCACCGGCACGTCGTCCAGGCCCCACTCGGCAAAGGCGGCGTCGGGACCGGCCCAGCGCACGAACTCGGCCAGGCCGTCGGCGATGGGCACGCCGCCGTCCAGGTCCAGCTGGGTCAGGCCGGTGACTTTTGCAATGTGGTGCTGCAGTTTGCGGAAGATGCGGGGCTTGAGGGTCATATCAAAGGTATCCAGCACGTCGCCGCGCTCGTCGATGCGCACCGCGCCGATCTGGATGATCTCGCCCCGCAGGGTGATCTCGGCGCCGTGGTAGCGGAAGGTCTTGGGCTGGTAGCCGATGTTCCATTCCAGGTCAAATACGATCAGGTTCAAGGGGCGCACTCCTCCTGCAAGATAAACTTCTCCACCGCCAGCCCCACGCCGTCGTGGTCGTTGTCGGCGGTCACATAGTCGGCCGCGGCCTTGACCTGGGGCACCGCGTTGCCCATGGCCACGCCCAGCCCGGCGAACTGGATCATGGGCAGGTCGTTCCAGCCGTCGCCGCAGGCCATCAAATTTTCGGCAAACAGGCCCTGGGTGCGCAGCAGCAGCTCCAGCGAGGCCGCCTTTTCCACCCCCAGCGGCATGACCTCCAGAAAGAAGGGGGTGGAGCGGTAGATGGACAGCCGGCCGGCAAACCGCTGCTGCATCAATTCCTCCACATGGGGCATCTTTTCCGGGTCGCCCACGATCAGCACCTTGTTGATGGCAAAGTCCACCGCCGCGGTCAGGTCCTGCACCTTGCGGACGGGGATCTGGTTGGTGGACGCTTCGATCTGCACATAGGGGTCGTCGGGGCACTCGGTCAGGATGCCGTCGGCGTCGTAGGTCAGCGCGGCAACGTCCATCTCCCGGGCAAAAGCGCACACCGGGCCTACCAGCTCTGGCGGGAAGGCGTGCTGCACCAGCGTCAGGCCGGTGGCGCAGTCGCTGACGCGGCCGCCGTTGTAGCTCAGGATACAGCCGCCGGTCTTGTCCAGCCCCAGCTGGCGGGCCAGCGGCTGTACGCCCACGGTGGGCCGGCCGCTGGCCAGCACGATGCGCACCCCTTTTTCGGCCGCTTTGGCCAGCGCCGCGGCGGTGCGGGGGGTAACCTGCTTGTTGCTGTCGGTCAAGGTGCCGTCCAGGTCCAGAGCCAACATTTTATACTGCATGCTGCTTCACATCCTGTCCCGCCGCGGCGGCTGCCCGCCCCGGCGATCTTATTGTTTCGCTTTCTCGGTCTATTCTACTGCAAAAGAGGGCGCTGCGCAACCGGGGACCGCCCGGAAATGCGGAATTGGGGCGCGGTCTTGGGCCGTACCCGGATCAGTGAGAGGCGCGCCGCCTGATGGCCGCTTTGCGAGGCCCCCGCCTCACCCTTCCCGGCGGCGCATATACAGCAGCGGATACGGGCCGCCCTGTTCGTCAAGGGGCGTCCGCTTGTACACGCAGAACCCCATGTGCTCGTAAAAGCCTCTGGCCTGCGGGTTCTGCTCGTTTACCGTCACCCGCTCGACCGCAAAATGTTCGATCCCGTATTGGAGCAGGCGTTTTCCCAGCCCCTTCCCCCTCGCTTCCGGGGCAAGGAACAGCATTTCCAGGCTGCCGGCCTCCGCGCCCATAAAGGCCACCGGCCGGCCTGTCTCCCCGACTGCGATCACCAGATGCTCCACCGCATGCAGCGCCTGGGGCACGTACGCTTTGATGCGCTCGATCTCACCGTCCGACAGGAACAGATGCGTCGCTTTCACCGAGGCCTCCCACACTTCAAGCAGCTGCCCGGTCAGCTCCGGCGTTCTTTCCTGCACTTCTTCGATTTTCATTTCCGCCTCCGTGTCTTTCCTGCTATTGTTTCCACAAGTCTATCACCCGCACAAAGAAAAATCCACTCCGCCGGTTCCCACCCCCGCGGTTTTGTCCGTTTTTTGCCCACAGCCGGCCCGGTGTCCCATATTTTGGGGGCGGCGCTTATTGACTTTGCCGTTTTTGCCATGCTATAATAGCGCCAGCATAAGGGAGTAGCTGGCGCGGCCGCCGTTTGGGCGGGCCGCGCAACATCGTCAACATCTTGGGCTTCGCGCCCTGGCTTTGTTTGAAACAGCGAGACTTATCTGTTTTGTCCGCCCGGCTGGGCAAAAGCAGATAAGACTCGCTTTTTGTTGCGCCCGTGCGGCGGCGCCCCTTTGCATTGCTGCTGTGTATGTGTGTCTGTCGCCCGGCGCGGGGTGCTGCTGTCCCCCGCCCGCCGCGGCCCTAAGGAGAGGAAGGTAACCATGGGGATCGGAGAACTGTTTCTGGTGGGGCTGAGCCTTTCGATGGACGCCTTTGCGGTGTCCATCTGCAAGGGGCTTTCGGTGCGAAAGCTCAAGCTGTCCCACGCGATTTTGTGCGGCGTCTACTTCGGCGGCTTCCAGGCGCTGATGCCCACGCTGGGGTATTTTCTGGGCGGCACCTTTTCGGGGCTGATCCAGGACGTGGGGTACTGGCTGGCCTTTATCCTGCTGGCGCTGATCGGCGCCAACATGGTGCGCGAGAGCTTTGGCGAGACCGAGAGCCTGAACGATGATTTCAGCCCCAAAGCCATGCTGCCGCTGGCGGTGGCCACCTCCATCGACGCGCTGGCGGTGGGCGTCGCCTTTGCGGCGGTGGATGTGAGCATCGGCCCCGCGGCCGGGCTGATCGGTGTGACTACCTTTGTCTGCTCGGCCATCGGCGTCAAGATCGGCGCGGTGTTTGGCGCAAAGTTCCGCGCACTGGCCGAGCGTGCCGGCGGCATCGTGCTGATCCTGATCGGCCTGAAAACGCTGCTGGACGGCCTGGGCGTGCTGGGCTGAGCAGCACGCAAAAAAAAATTTTGCCCGCCCAGCGGCAAAACGCTGGGCACCGCCCGCCGTTTTTGGTATACTCTATTATAGTATAGCGGCAGGCCGCTGGGACGCCCCCTTGCGCAATGCTTGTGGTGGAACAGGACGGGGACTGTTTTTGCATGGTCCCGCCTTTCACATAATCCATGTTGTATCCGAAACAAACCCGATCGTCAAATCAGGAGGAGAGTTTGTATGAATGAGTATACGCTGTCTGCGCAGGAAGCCCTGCAGCAGACGCAAAGCACCCCGGACGGCCTTTCCGGCGCCGAAGCCAAAAAGCGGCTGGAACAGTACGGCCCCAACCGGCTGAAGGAGGCCCCCAAGCCCACGCTGCTGCAGCGGTTTTTGCAGCAGCTGAAAGACCCGATGCTGATCATCCTGATGGTGGCCGCCGCCGTCTCGGCCGTGACCAACTATATCTCCGGCGAGGGCTTTGCCGAGGTGTTCATCATCCTGATCGTGGTGCTGCTGAACGCCATCCTGGGCGTTTACCAGGAGAGCAAGGCTGAGGCCGCCATCGAGGCATTGCAGACCATGACCGCCGCCACCAGCAAGGTGCTGCGGGACGGCAAGCAGGTGCTGCTGCACTCGGACGAGCTGGTGCCCGGCGACGTGGTGATCTTGGAGGCCGGCGACGCCGTCCCTGCCGACGGCCGCCTGCTGGAGAGCGCCAGTTTGCAGATCGAGGAGGCCGCCCTGACCGGCGAGAGCGTGCCCGTGCACAAGGTCATTGAGGCGCTGGATCTGGAAAACGGCAAGGACGTTCCCCTGGGCGACCGCAAGAACATGTGCTATATGGGCTCCACCGTGGTGTACGGCCGCGGCAAGGCGCTGATCACCCGCACCGGCATGGACACCGAGATGGGCAAGATCGCCGGCGCGCTGGCCGCCACCGAGGAGGAGCAGACCCCGCTGCAGAAAAAGCTGGACCAGCTGGGCAAAACGCTGTCCAAGCTGGTGCTGGGCATCTGCGTGTTTATCTTTGTGTTCAACCTGATCTCGGCGGGCGAGTTCAGCCCCAGCACCATTCTGGACACCTTTATGGTGGCCGTGTCGCTGGCGGTCGCCGCCATCCCGGAGGGCCTGGCCACCGTCGTCACGGTGGTGCTGTCCATCGGCGTCACCAACATGTCCAAGCGCAATGCGGTCATCCGCAAGCTGACCGCCGTCGAGACGCTGGGCTGCGCCCAGGTCATCTGCTCGGATAAGACCGGCACCCTGACCCAGAACAAGATGACCGTGGTGGACCACACCGGCAGCGACGAAACACTGCTGGCCACCGCCATGGCGCTGTGCAGCGACGCCCACCTGAACGACAAGGGCGAGGCCGAAGGCGAACCCACCGAGGCTGCCCTGGTGGCCTACGCCGCCAAGCTGGGCCTGCCCAAGAACGAGCTGGAAGCGGCTGCCCCCCGCGTGGACGAGGCGCCGTTTGATTCCGGCCGCAAGATGATGTCCACCGTGCACAAGACCGCAGACGGCTTTGTGCAGTATACCAAGGGCGCCCCGGACGAGATCCTGCGCCGCTGCACCAGCTACTGGGAGAACGGCCGCGCCCTGCCCATGACCGAGGAAAAGCGCGCCGCCATCCTGGCCGACAACAAGGGCCTGGCCGACCGCGCCCTGCGCGTGCTGGCCGCCTCCTTCCGCAAATGGAACCGGAAACCGGAAAGCAACGAGCCGGAGTTTTTGGAGCAGGATCTGTGCTTTATCGGCCTGACCGGCATGATCGACCCGGTGCGGCCTGAGGTCAAGGACGCCATCGTCGAGTGCCGCAGCGCCGGCATCCGCCCGGTGATGATCACCGGCGACCACAAGGACACCGCCGTGGCCATCGCCACCGAGCTGGGCATCATCCAAAGCGCCGACGAGGCTTTGACCGGCGCCGACCTGAACGAGATGTCCGACGAGGAGCTGGACAACAACATCAAGAAATACGGCGTCTACGCCCGCGTGCAGCCGGAGCACAAGGTCCGCATCGTCAACGCCTGGAAGAAGGCCGGCTGCGTGACCGCCATGACCGGCGACGGCGTCAACGACGCGCCCTCCATCAAGGCGGCCGACATCGGCGTGGGCATGGGCATCACCGGCACCGACGTGACCAAGAACGTGGCCGACATGGTGCTGGCCGACGACAACTTTGCCACCATCGTCAATGCTGTGGGCGAAGGCCGCCGCATTTACGACAACATCCGCAAGGCCATCCAGTTCCTGCTGGCTTCCAACATGAGCGAGGTCCTGGGCGTGTTCTTTGCCACGCTGATGGGCTTTACGCTGCTGCAGCCGGTGCACCTGCTGTTCATCAACCTGATCACCGACTGCTTCCCCGCCCTGGCCCTTGGCATGGAAAAGGCCGAGCCTGACGTGATGAACCGCCCGCCCCGCAAGACCACCGACGGCATCTTTGCCGGCGGCCTGGGCTTTGACGTGGCCTATCAGGGCCTGTTGATCACCATCATCACGCTGGCCAGCTATATCATCGGCCACTGCATGGAGGTCGGCCACTTCGAGATGCCGGTGGGCGTGTCTGAGCACGGCATGACCATGGCCTTCCTGACCATGAGCATGTGCGAGATCGTGCACAGCTTCAACATGCGCAGCCAGCGCAAGAGCGTGTTCATGCTGCACAGCCACAACAAGGTTTTGTGGGGCGCCATGCTGGGCAGCCTGCTGCTGACCACCATCGTGCTGGAGGTGCCTTTCATCGCCAACGCGTTCGGCTTTACCCCCGTCAGCCTGCCGGAGTACCTGGTGGCGCTGCTGCTGGCCGTGCTGGTGCTGCCCATTGTCGAGATCGTCAAGCTGATCCAGCGCAGTCTGGCCAAGCGCAAGCAGGCGTAACGCCCGCCGCCTGGGCCTGACCCGCATCACAACAAAACAAACGCGCCGCCGTCCGGGCTGTTCCGGGCGGCGGCGCTTGTTTTTTGTCCGGGCATGCAGGCGGCTGCGCGGCGCGCAGAAAATGGCGTCCGCCGCAGCGGGGCGCTGCCCTGCCCCGGCCGCCGCGTGCATGCGGCCAGACCGGGCGCAGGATACAGCGCCGACCGCCGGGCGGACGCCATTGGTTCGGCTTTACGACAGATCAAACAGGTTTGCGCGGCCGCTCCGGCCGCGGGTCATGGATCACGGCCCGGCACAGGGCAGGAACGAACGTCCGGCCGGGCAGGTTTTGGTGCAGTAGCGGGGACGGGCGGTCAGATCGAATCTTCCACCACGTCGATCAGTTGTTTCGGGTCGAGCTGTCCGACGGTGCAGCGCCAGGCCAGGCGAACGGCCAGTTTCCGGTCCGGCGTAACGTCGGGGATAAAAACACAGGGCTTCCGTTGCAGCGGCGGAAAATTCCACGCAGCGATCCCAAATGACAGGTAGTCGCCCAGGTCGTCCTGATACAGCTGCTGTTTTACCGGCAGGTACAGAACCATTTCTTGTCGCATCTCCTTTGCAGTGCTTCCTGCCCGCAATGCGCGGGGATGCAAGAGGGAATGTTCTGACAGATGGATAAAGGCACTGTCCCGGAGGGAAAGCCCCCGCCGCAATCGAACATGAATTTACTGACCGGTCCACCTGGAGACCCGGCATCCGTACCCGCGTGCTATCCGAGCCGCTGTGGCTTGTGCGTGGAGCGGTTGGAGGAAGCTGTTACTGCGTTAATTTTGATTTGATACACTATTTTGACGGCATGTCACAGCATGCCGGAGCCAGCAGAGGGTTCTGCCGGCGCAGGGTTACGCCACATTAACGTTTTGGCTATATGCCTCCACTTCTTCCAAAAGGACACCATTGCGGTAACATTTGGCGACAGTATGGGCACGGTATGTACCGCGGGACAAGTCACGGGTGGCCTGGGTGGATGCGCCAAAGTAGTCCGCATCACTCCATGAGAACCCATCTACCGGCTGGAAACCACCGTTCGTGTGATATTGCTCAATCGTCACAGTAATTTCCACCCATTTGGCGCTGCTGTATGTGCCTGCGCCGCCTTCCACATGATAGAAGCCACTGTCCTGCCTTGTCAAAGAGGCAAAGACGTTGGCAAAATCCGAGAAGCGGGCTTCGATGTAGGGTTCTTGCTCTGCAGTCACCACATCCTCAGCCAGGGCGCCCGTTGTGAAGCAGCACAACAGAGTCACAGACAGAATAATCGCGGCAATTTTCTTCATATTCATTTTCCTTTCCTTGGGATACTTTTTCGGGTTTTCGCCGAACCGATATATAAGAGAGCCCAAAGTCGGAAAACGCTACACTTAAAATGAAATATTTTCTGCAATTTTTTCTAATTCTTCCGGAGTTGCTGCTCCCATGATTTGAACAACATAATTGTCGCTCGTCCATAGCAGCATATAAACATCTTCATCTTCTTTATAATATATATTTACAAGCGCATCATCAATTGTAGATTCAGAAATAAAGTCCATCCTTTCTACGTCAATATAGGGAGCTGTACTCGCGTTCCACACAAACATAGAAAGGTCACTGTCACTACTTTCATCATCATAAAATAGCATCCAATTCCCATCGTTTGATTTTGCACTCACTGCCGTAAATCGTTCCGGAACCCACAGCACCGCAAACGGGCCGCTCCAATCGTCGGGCATGCCGACGCCGGATGCATCCTGCGTCTCGTCCGTGCGCATCACCGCGTTGCCGTCAAAATAATCCAGAAAGAAATTGTTGATCGCCTTGCGGGCGGCTTCCACATTCACGTAAGTACCGGTCAGCGCCACCGCCCCCACAATGGCGATGCAGGCGGCCGCCTGGCCAACATGTTTCCAAACGCGGCGCGTCCGGCGTTTGCGGGCGGCGCGATTCATCTCCGCCTGCAGGCCCTTCTGCAAACGTTCCATCACTTCCGGGGGCGGGTCCGGCAGCTGCTGGGCCTGCCAGAACGCCTCGTTTTCTTCCGCGTCGATCTCCTGCGCGGCCATGCGGAAAAAGTCCTCCTCGGCCTGCTTTCTGCGGAGATCGTCCAATTTTTTGTCGCTCATTGTTCTTCCTTTCCACCGCACTGCCGGTGGGCATTTTTATTTTGCCGTTCCTGCTGCGGGGCGGCTCCCTCGCCGCGGCAGAACTGCCGCTGCTGCAGGATCACGTCCATCATCTGCAGCGCCATGCGCTGGCCGTCGCCGTTCATCCGGCCGTACCGGTCCGCCAGCTCCCGCTCCACCACGCGGCCGCCGGATTCCAGGCCGCACAGCAGCTCGGCAAGGTCGCAGCCAAAAATCGTCGCCATCTCGGCCAGGCGGTGCACGTTGCAGGTGGCCGCGCCGCACTCCAGCTTGCTGATATAAGATACCGAGCATCCCAGCCGGGTCGCCAGCATTTCTTGCGACAGTCCCCTGCTTTTCCGTTTTTCTGTGATCCGTTTCCCCAACAGTTCCATGTCCAAATACGATGTGTTCTTTCTTTTAGCCATCATGCTCACCTCGCGCCACATTTTGCCAGCCAACAGTATCGTCTATTTTATGTGCTGCCAATCCGGCGGCGCCGCTCCTTTTCTAAATAGAGACGTGTGTCGCCGCGTTTGCAACACCGGGTACAAATTATTTTTTCGCGCCACGGGCTGTTTTTTCCTCCCGGTCCAAAATTTCTTCCTGATAGATCTTTTTCAGCTGCATTCTGGCCCGCGTCAGCACCGTGCGGGTGCTGTTGACCGGCAGGTTCAGTTCGGCGGCCAGTTCCTCGTTGCTGCGGTTCTCAAAATACCGCATGTGCAGGACCTTGCGGTACCGCGGCATCATTTTCCGGATACAGCGGCGCACTTCCTCGCGGGTGACTTTGCGCTCCACAAAGTCTATAAACGGCTCCTCGGCCTGCGGGTCCTCCACCGCCAGGTCCTGGGTCAGCACCAAAGAATCCTGCTGTTTGCCCACAAAACCACATTCATGTTCCAAAATGCGCTTGGCATACCGCAGCAGTCGTTCCTGTTCAAAGTCGCGTACCTGGTCGTAATAGCGGACCAGGGCGGTAAAGGTGTTTTGCACGGCGTCCTGGGCCAGATCGTGGTCCTCCAGAAGCAGCATAGCATATTTGTAAAGCGGAAGCGCTGCATATT
>DWVD01000068.1 GCA_019120395.1 Candidatus Gemmiger faecigallinarum | reverse complement strand
ACTCCGGCCGGCCCAGCCCCAGCAGGCCGGCATTGGCGGCGTCCACCGCTGCGTCGCCGTACTTTTGGCGGGCCTCGCTGCCATAGGCGGCCTCGTTTTCCGCCACCGCCTGCTGCTTGAGGGCGGCAAATTTTTCCGCATCGTTCATAGTGCTTCTCCTTTCCTCGCTGGCAATGGTCTGCTCCACAGACCGGATCAGGGTCTCCAGCCGCGCCTGCTGTGCCTGCAGTTGTGTCAGATGGCTGCTCAGCGCGGCCAGGCGGTCAAAGGCAGGGTCGTCCAGGCAGTCCCGGATGCGGCCAAGCTCCATACCCATGGCGCGGTAATACAAAATGTCCTGCAGACGGTCCACCTGGGCAGGGCCGTAGTAGCGGTAGCCGCTTTCGGCCACGCGGCCGGGTCTCAGCAGGCCGATCTGGTCATACCAGCGCAGGGTGCGGGTGGTCACGCCGGACAGCCGGGCCAGTTCCCGGATGGAATATTCCATATTTTTCCCTCCTTCTGTCCCTTAGTGTATCCGTTGACGCGGCGGCAGAGTCAAGGGGGGGCTGCCGTTTTTTCGGGATTTTCGCGTCTGCCGTTTTGCCGGCAGGGACGCCCTTCGTCCGGGCGGCGCAGGAAAGCAAAATTCCCGCAGACGCCGCGCAAGCCGCGCCAGGGCGGCATTGTGCCCGTCCCGCCCGGCTGGTATAATACGGTAAAACGCTTTCGCCCGCAAGGAGGTCCCCCATGAAAAAATGCCGCATCACGGTGCTGCGCCGGGCGCAGTACGACGACCTGATGGCAAAGTACGAGAATCCCCGTTTTTCCGCAGACCCCCATGTCTGCGACATGCAGGTGGGACAGGTTTTTGTCGCCAACGGCTGGGAAAAACCGGCGGGCTTCTGCCAGAGCGCCTGGGACACCCTGTCCCCCTTTGTGCTTGCCCTGAGCCACGGCGGCCAGGAGCTTTACGGCGGCTGGATGCGCGACCCCCGGTCGGCGCTGCTGTCCTGCAACGACGGTTTCCGGCCGGTCAGCTTCCTGGTGGAGGCCCTGGACGAGGACGCCGACTGAAACGCCCGCCCAAAACGGCGCCCCGCCCGCCCTTCAGTATGCCATACTGTCGGGTGGGCGGGGCGCCGTTTTTGTGCGGATATTCCATGCCTGCCGGGCAAGCCGGCTTTACGCCCTGGCGCTCTCGGCCTCGGCGTTTTTGCGGGAAGAGACATAGGCCTTGACCGAGTTGACCACGATGGTCAGGCCCAGGGCGATCAGCAGCGCCGCGATGATGAGCTGCAGGCCCTCCACCCAGAAAGTGGCGCTGCCGGCGGCCACCGCCTGCACCAGGGCGATCAGCCGCTGCACCAGCGCGGTGAAGGTGACGCACAGCATGATGATCAGCGGCGGGAACAGCATCTTGTTGTTGCGGCCGGTAACTTTCATAAAGACGCACAGGGTGGCCAGCACCAGCGCGCTGAGCAGCTGGTTTGCCGAGCCGAACAGCGGCCAGATGTTGGCGTAGCCGATCTTGGCCAGCACAAAGCCGCAGACCAGCGTGACGATGGTGGCAAACCAGGTGTTGCACAGGACCTTGCGCCAGCCCTCGGCATGCTGCATGTCGTCCACGCTGAACAGCTCCTGGAAGCTCATGCGGCCGATGCGGGCCACGGCGTCCAGGCTGGTCAGCGCCAGGGCGCTGACGCACATGGTCATAAAGCACTGGGCCACGTAGACCGGCACGCCGAACATCTCAAAGAAACCGGCCACACCGGTGGAGAAGATCTGGAACGGGGTGCCGGAAGCCGGGGTCCCGTCGGCCGCGGCGGCAGCGCCCGCCACGCAAAGCGCCAGCACCGCCAGCAGGCTTTCCAGCACCATTGCGCCGTAGCCCACCTTGGGCATGTCGCGCTCGTTGTCAATGGTCTTGGAGGAGGTGCCGGAGGACACCAGGCTGTGGAAGCCGGATACCGCGCCGCAGGCCACCGTGACAAACAGGATCGGGAACAGGTCGCCCAGGCTGTCGTTGTGGAAACCGGTATAGGCGGGGAGGTTCATGGCCGGGTGGGCCACCAGCAGGCCCAGCACCGCGCCGGCGATCATGCCCACGAACATAAAGGTGGTCATAAAGTCGCGGGGCTGTTTCAGCAGCCACATGGGCAGCGTGGCCGCAAAAAAGATATAGATAAAGGTGATGTACAGCCAGGCTTCGGTGTCCAGCGTGATGGGCAGCAGCATGCCCAGCGCCAGCGCGGCCACCGTGCAGGCCAGGCCCACTGCCATCTCGCGCCAGCCGGTCAGGTGGAATTTTTTCTGGATCAGGCCGAACAGCATGGCAAACACAATGAAAAACAGCGAGATGCAGCCCGCCGCGCCGTTGGTCTGGGCCGCGGCGGACAGCCGGGTCACGCCGTCCACCGTCTCGTAGGCGTTGAAGGTGCCGGCCACCATGTCGGCAAAGGCGGCGATGACCAGCAGCGTGAACAGCCAGCAGAACAAAAGGAACACCTTGCGGCCGAACTTGCCGATGTACTTTTCGATCAGCAGGCCCATGGACTTGCCGTCATTTTTGACGCTGGCGTACAGCGCGCCAAAGTCGGTAACGGCGCCAAAAAAGATGCCGCCGATCAAAATCCACAAAAGCACCGGCAGCCAGCCAAAGGCTGCGGCCTGGATCGCGCCGGTGACCGGGCCGGCGCCGGCAATGGACGAAAACTGGTGGCTGAATACCGTCCAGCCGTCGGTGGGGACATAGTCCTTGCCGTCCTGGAAACGGTGCGCCGGGGTGACGGCCTTGGGGTCGATGCCCCAGCTTTTTGCCAGCCAGCGGCCGTACAGCGCGTAGGCGGCGATCAGGCAGACCGCCGCGATCAGCACGATGACGAGTGTGTTCATAACAGATCTTTCCCTCTTTCGCGGGGAAAGCCTGCGGCCGGCCCCGCTTTGCCGCGGCGCCGCATCTCTCCCCTGTTTTTACCGTCCCGACGCTGCAAACGCAAACGAAACGGGCCTTCGTCTCTGACAGCCTGAACTTCAGGTTGCCGAAGACGAAGGCCCGTAACACACCTCCGCGATACCACTTCGCTTGCCAGCGGGCCGGGCACCCCTGCCCTGCCTGCCGGCCACTCGGCCGCAGCGGCCCGCACAGCCGCCGCGCGCCCGGTAACGGCGGGCTTCCGGCCCGGGTTACTGTCGCGGCGCGCACAACTGCCGCAGGTTCCCCCGGACTGCTTGCGGGCGATGGTCCGCGGCGCCTGGCTGCCGCCTTTCACAAACCGGCGGCTTTCTGCAAGCCGGCGGGCCGCGGATCGTGTCCCGTTCACTGCATTTGGACGATATGGCTATATCCTAGTCCTTTTTGTCACAGTTTGTCAATAATTTTGTAACATTTTGGCGTTTTGCGCAAGGCGTTGCCGCCATGCGCAAACAAATTGTGCACGTTATCCGACCATCTGTTCGCATTTCAAAAACACGCCGTTTCGCCGTCCGCTCAGCTGCGGGGCTGGACGTTGCCGCTGTTCATGCCGGAAGCATCCTCCGCCAGCGGCAGCCAGTCGATCACCTGGCGGATCTGGCTGTCCCAGAAATCCCACTCGTGGCCGCCCGGGGCCTGACGCCAGGTCAGGTCAAAGCCGTCGGCCTCCAGCTCCTGTTTCAGCTGCAGGTTCAGGGGCAGCAGGCTGTCCTGGTCGCCGCAGGCCAGGTAGAGTTTGGGCTTGCGGGGGCTGCCCTTCAGCCCGCGGGCCAGGGCGCTCAGGTCGTTGTCGCTGCCGGGGATGCCGCCGCGGGGGCCGAACAATGCTTCCAGGTAGGCGGTGCGCTGGTTGAAGTTGGGCGCACCGTCCGAGAAAAAGTCCATCCGGGTCACGATATTCGCGGTGGAAAGCGCCGCGATATGGCTGAAGGTATCGGCGTATTTCAGGCCGTTGCGCAATGCGCCGTAGCCGCCCATGGACAGCCCGCCGATAAAGGTATCCTCCCGCCGGCGGGACAAAGGGAACATCCGCCGGGTCATTTCCACCAGCTCGCAGCCGATAAAATGGCCGTACAGCTCGTGCGTGGCGGGCTGGTCCACGTAAAAGTGGTTGCCGCCGCTGGGCATCACCACCGCCAGGCCGTGGGTCTCGGCCCAGCGCTTGACGCGGGTGCCGGCGACCCAGTCCCCGTAATTGCCCAGCAGCCCGTGCAGCAGGTACAGCGTGGGGAATTTGCGCTCCGGCCGGTAGGGGCTGGTCTCGCTTTCGAACTCGTCCACCGGCAGGACCACATTCAAAGCGACCTGATGCATCAGCGCCTGGGAGACATAATTGACTTGCAGCAATGCCATAACAAAACACCTCGCCCCGGCAGCCGCGCCGGGGCAAAACGCCGCCCGGCCGCGCTGCCGTATTTTTTTCCTTTACGATAGCACAAATCGGGCGGCGGCGCAAAGTTTTTTGTGCGGAGCTGGAGACTCCCCCCTGCCCCGCAGGGCGCTTTTCCCGCACCATGCGGCAGCTCAGGCAGGCGGCGGCTCACCGGGCCGCAACCTTGAGATGCGCCGTTTGCAACCATGGCTGCGAAATTTGCTTTTCAGATAAGTTGACGGCCGCTGACGCAAAAGCTTACAATTATAGCGGTCAGGAAGAAATTGGCAGATGCAGAGCAGACAGCATGATTGCGATTGGTACGATTGCCGTTGCGAGCGAGGCTTGTCCGTAATATATACAAACGATCAGAGCTTGATTCTCTTATCTGCAATGTTCCGTTGGAGTATGCAGACCTTGTTTTGAACCGCAATCCCGAAACTGATTTGGGAACCGCCGCAGAATATAAGCCCTTTGATTGACCATCTCCCGGCCATTCTGACCACAATATTTTGTCAGAATGGCAGAGTCTTAATGTTTTGGCGAGAATTTTCACTTTTTTATGCTGTAATTATTATGGATTTTTGTATCCATAGAAAAGATGGCTGGCTGTTTTGTAGATGAACCGAATGATGAACGGAGGCGAAATGCTGTGCAGCTCTTTTATGGAGTACCCGAAGATATTGAAAAATGGATGAACCTTATTACACAGGTGCGAGGGAACTTTCCGGGCCTGGAAACGCAAGAAAAGCTAAACGAACATCGAGACACTGTCCTTAAATTCATGGGTAAGCGACAAGCTATTTGTATAAAAGAAGGGAACGAAATTGCCGGCGTTATGTTGTTTTCGCGGGGGCATAATATGATCTGCTGTCTCGCTGTTGCGCCTGCATACCGTCGTCGTGGCGCAGCTGCAATGCTCATGGATGAAGCGCTTACCAATTTAGACAGAACAAAAGAAATATCCGTATCGACGTTCCGGGCAGATGATGAAAAAGGCCCCGCGCCAAGGGCGTTGTATGAAAAATACGGTTTTGTTGCAGACGCGCTTATAGAGGAATTTGATTACCCCAATCAAAAATTCATCCTCCATCCCATCGGCGCAGAGAAAAGCCAGACAGCTCGCGATTAACTGCATGGCGCGGGAAATCATCCATGGATTGTCGAATTTTATTTAAATCCTAATTAACGACTATGAATTACATAATTTAACCCAATTCACCTTCCAGTAACCACATCCAGAGGGGAGTTTCGCTGTTTCTCCCAATCAACAACTGTTTGGCATACCACCGGCCGCCGCGCCGGGGCAAAACGCCGCCCGGTCAGTCCCGCCGGACGGCGGGGCGCTTTTCCCGCACCATGCGGCGGCAGCTCAGGCAGGTGGCGGCAAAGTAGCCGCCGTACACCAGCACAAACATCGCCGCCGTGACGCCCGCGCTGGCGGTGACCCGCAGGTGCATGAAATCCTCGACCAGCTGTATGCCCTGGCCCAGCAGAAAAGCCGCGTAACACACGGCCACCGCCAGCGGCGCC
This sequence comes from Candidatus Gemmiger faecigallinarum, assembly GCA_019120395.1. Classification (GTDB taxonomy): domain Bacteria; phylum Bacillota; class Clostridia; order Oscillospirales; family Ruminococcaceae; genus Gemmiger; species Gemmiger faecigallinarum. Next base: position 6,255 of record DWVD01000068.1, on the reverse strand, counting down.
GCAAAAAAGACCGCCGTCTGCCCCAAAACCGCCCGGTCGATCTGGCGCGGGGAAGCGCCCAGCTTTTGCAAAAGGCCGTAGCGGGCGATGTTGTCGCTGGTCTCGGTCAGCTGTTTCAGCGCCAGCAGCGCCGCGCACAGCAGCAAAAACACCAGCTCCACATAGCTGCACAAAAAGGCCACCACCGCGCTGGAGCCATAGTAGGCGTCGTACATCATGGTTTTCTCGGTGTAGCGGTAGCCGTGGCTTTCGTCCAGGCCGATGGGCAGCATCAGCGCCAGGACCTCGTCGGGGTCGGTGCCTTCGCGGTAGCATACCAGCAGGATGTTGGCGTCCTTTTCCAGCCGGGCGGCCACCGCGTCGGGCAGCACCAGCGTGCCCCGGTCGTTGTTGCCCACCTGGGTCATGAACCAGGTCTCGTTCAGCAGTGTGTCGCTGCCGCGGTGCAGCGTGACGCCCGCCACCGTCAGGGTGGGGTGGTCGGCCAGCGCCTGCCGCAGGTAGCCCAGGGTGCCCTCGTAGTTGCAGTTGAGCAGGTACTGGTCGTCGGCCAGCGTCACCGCCGGCTTGCCCTGCATGGCCAGCGCCCGGTTGAAGTCGGACAGGGACACCGCCGCCACCGGGACGTCCGGCAGGTCCTGGTCCATCCGCCACAGCTCCAGCTCCTGCCCTGCCAGCAGCTGGCCGTAGGTCAGGTCGGCGTTGTACATAGCGACCTGCTCCATCGACCGGGCGTACTGCGCCAGATCCACGCCCTGGGTGCGCAGGTAGGCGGCAATGTCGGCGTCGCCGTCCTGGTCCACATCGGACAGCACGTTCAGGTCGTAGGGGACGGCGGCCTGCGCGGCGCGGTTCATGGCAAGGGCGGTGCCTGCGCCCAGCCCCACCGCCACGATGGTGACGGTCAGTATGCCGCACACCGCTGCCATCACCAAAAAGTTGGTGCGCAGGCGGCTGTCCAGCTGGCGCACCACAAAGGCGGTCAGGCCTTTCAGGTAGCGGCGGCGGTCGGCCTGCGCCAGCCGCACCCCCACCGCCGACGCCGAGTAAAACAGCAGCACGGTGCCCACGGCCAGCGCGCCGGCCCCCAGCTGCACCCAGGATTCGCCCCGCACAGGCAGGATGCCGTGGCGGTGAAAGACCGCCGCGGCGGCGCCGATCAGCGCCAGCGCGGCCGCAAACAGCAGCACGGGCGCCGGCCCGGCGGCGGGCAGCGTCTCGTTTTTGCGGCGGGCGGTCAGTAGGTCGATCAGCTTTACGCCGGACACGGTAAGGACATTGAACACCCCCACCAGCACAAAAATGACCGCAAAGCACAGCACCGTCAGCCGCAGCGCCGGGGCCGACAGCACAAAGCGAAAGCCCGACACCTCCACCGCAAACAGCCGCATCGAGACAAGCGAAAGCCCCTGCGACAGCACCACCCCCGCCAGCAGCCCGCTGCCCAAAGCCAGCAGGCCCACCAGCAGCGTTTCGCCGGCAAACAGGCGGGAGATGCGCCCTTTGCGCATGCCGGCCAGCAGGTAGATGCCCAGCTCCTTTTTGCGGCGCTTTAAGATGAACTGGTTGGCGTACACCACCAAAAAAGCCAGCACCACCGCAATGACCACCGACAAGGCCGACAGCAGCGTGCCCAGCTGCTGGTACAGCAGGGCGCGGGTGGCGCTCATGTCCGCAAAGGCGGACTGGCTGGCGATGGAGTTGAAGGCGTAGAACATGCCCACCGCCAGCGTCAGCGTCAGGTAATAGACCAGGTAATCCCGTATATTTCTGCGCACATTGCGGAAAATCAGCTTACAGGTCGTCATCCTGCTCACCTCCCAGCACCGAGACTACGTCCAAAATCCGGCCGAAAAAGTCCCGGCGGCTTTCCCCGCCGCGGACCAGCTCGTTGAAAATGCGGCCGTCCTTGATGAACAGGATACGCCGGCAGTAGCTGGCCGAGAAGGCGTCGTGGGTGACCATCAATATGGTGGCCCCCAGGCGGCTGTTCAGCTGGCCCAGCAGTTTCAGCAGCATACGGGAGGAATGGGAGTCCAGCGCGCCGGTGGGCTCGTCGGCCAGCACCAGCGCCGGGTCGGTGACCACCGCCCGCGCCGCGGCCACCCGCTGCTGCTGCCCGCCGGACATCTGGTAGGGGTACTTGTCCAGCACGCCGGTGATGTCCAGCGCGGCGGCGGTCTGCGCCACCCGGCGCTCGATCTCGGCCGGGCGCACGCCCGACACCGACAGTATCAGCGCGATGTTTTCGCGGGCGGTCAGCGTGTCCAACAGGTTGAAATCCTGAAAGATAAAGCCCAGCTTGCGGCCGCGGAAGGCGGCCAGCTCGCCGCCGTGCAAAGCGGTCACGTCCCGGCCCTCCACCAGGATATGCCCGCTGGTGACGGCGTCGATGGTGGAGATGCAGTTGAGCAGCGTGGTCTTGCCGGAACCGGACGCCCCCATAATGCCCAAAAACTCGCCCCGCTCCACCGTGAAGGAGATGTGGTCGATGGCTTTGGTCACGCTGCCGCGGCTGCCGTAATATTTCTGGATGTCCTGCACCTGCAAAATGGGCGCGGTGTTGGTTGGGTCTGTCATGGTCGTGCTCCTTTCCGCAAGGGGGAAAAGGCGCCGCGCGCCGGCCCCCTTGCAGCTATACTCTACCACAGCGGCCCCGCCCCTGCCATGCGTTTGCCTTACGCCTGCATTACGGTTTTGTAAGGTTCTGCCGGTGCGCGGGCATGCAGCGCAAAAAGGCTGGTACAGCCAACGCTGTACCAGCCTTTTTGTTTTTCGGGTCCGCCGGGGCGTTTGGGGCCGCCGGTCAGGCCGTTCAGCCCAGCGCCTGGATGGACTGGCGGATGTTGGCCAGCTTGTCTTTGGCGGCGGCCTGCTTGGCGCGCACGTCCTCCACCAGCTTGGCGGGGGCCTTTTCCACAAACTTGGGGTTGGAGAGCTGGTTCTCGAAGGTGGCCAGCTCCTTCTCGGCCTTGGCCAGCTCACGATTCAGGCGGGCCAGCTCCTTCTCGCGGTCGATCAGCTCCATCATGGGGATAAAGCCGCGGGCGGCGGGGGTGTTGACCTGCACCATGCCGGCGGTGTCGCCGTCGTAACGGGTGGTCAGCGTCACGTCGGTGGCAAAGGCGAACCGGGCCAGGTAGGCCTCGCCCTTGCGGAAGGCGTTTTCGTCCGCCGTCTCAATGACCATGCTGGTCTTTTTGGCCGGGTGGACGTTCATGTCGTTGCGCACCGCGCGCACCGCCTTGATGTAGTCCATCAGCTTGGTAAAGTCGGCTTCCTCCTCCGGCCAGTCGTGGGCGGCGTCAAACACCGGCCAGGCCTGGTCCATGATGGTCTCGGCGCTGCCGGGCAGGCTCTGGTAGATGGCCTCGGTGACAAAGGGCATAAAGGGATGCAGCAGCTTGAGCGCCTGGCCCAGCACGTACACCAGCACCTTGCGGGCGGTGTCGGCCTGCTGCGCGTCGCCGGAGTTCAGCCGCGCCTTGCAGATCTCGATATACCAGTCGCAGTAGACCTCCCAGATAAAATGCTCGATCTTGTCGGCGGCCAGGCCCATCTCGTACTTGTCCAGGTTGGCGGTGGCGTCGCGGGCGGTGGTGTTCAGCTGCGAGAGCACCCACTTGTCGCTCATGTCCAACAGGCTTTCCGCCGGCAGGCCGGGCTGGAAGTCCTCCGGCAGGTTCATCTGCACAAAGCGGCTGGCGTTCCACAGCTTGTTGGCAAAGTTGCGGCAGGCCTTGACCCGCTCCTCGCTGTAGCGCATGTCGTTGCCGGCGGTGGAGCCCACCACCAGCATCATGCGCAGGGCGTCGGCGCCGTACTGGTCGATGACCTCCAGCGGGTCGATGCCGTTGCCCAGGCTCTTGGACATTTTGCGGCCCTGGCTGTCGCGGACGATGCCGTGGATCAGCACGGTGTCAAAGGGCGCCTTGCCGGTGTAGGCCAGGCCGGAGAAGATCATGCGGGACACCCAGAAGCCGATGATGTCGTAACCGGTGACCAGCGCATTGGTGGGATAGAAGAAGTCCAGGTCCTCGGTCTGTTTGGGCCAGCCCAGGGTGGAGAAAGGCCACAGAGCGCTGGAGAACCAGGTATCCAGCGTGTCCGGGTCCTGGTCAAGATGGGTGCTGCCGCAGTGCGGGCAGGCCGCGGGCGCCGTTTTGGCCACGATGGTCTCGCCGCAGTCGGCGCAGTACCAGGCCGGGATGCGGTGGCCCCACCACAGCTGCCGGCTGATGCACCAGTCCCGGCTGCCCTTCATCCAGTTGATGTAGTTCTTGGTGAAGCGCTCCGGCACAAACTTGATCTCGCCCTTCTCCACGCTCTCGATGGCCGGGCCGGCCAGCGGGTCCATCTTGACGAACCACTGTTTGGAGACCATCGGCTCGATGACGGTGTGGCAGCGGTAGCAGGTGCCCACCTCGTGCTTAATGGACTCGGTCTCTTTCAGGTAGCCGCCGGCCTCCAGGTCGGCCAGGATGGCCTTGCGTGCCTGCATGGCGGTCATGCCGGCGTACTTGCCGCAGTCCAGCACGTCCGGCTCGTCGGCGGCGGCCCGGCCGCTGGCTTTCAGCGCGTCGGCCTCGGCCTTATCGGCGGCGCCGGTCATGCGGCCGTCGTAGGTCAGCACGCGGACCATGGGCAGATCGTGGCGCTTGCCCACCTCAAAGTCGTTGGGGTCGTGGGCGGGGGTGATCTTGACCACGCCGGTGCCCTTTTCCATGTCGGCGTGCTCGTCGCAGACGATGGGAAGCTCCTTGTTCAGCAGCGGCAGGATCACATGGCAGCCGTGCATGTGGGCATAGCGGGGGTCGTCCGGGTTGATGGCCACGGCGGTGTCGCCCAGCATCGTTTCCGGGCGGGTGGTGGCCAGCTCCAGCATCTCGCCGGTCTCCTTGACCGGGTAAAGCAGGTGCCAGAAGCTGCCGTCCTTTTCCTCATATTCCACCTCGGCGTCCGAAATGGAGGTGTTGCAGTGGGGGCACCAGTTGACCATGCGGTTGCCGCGGTAGATCAGGCCCTGGTCGTACAGGCGGACGAACACTTCTTTCACCGCGTCGGAGCAGCCCTCGTCCATGGTAAAGCGTTCCCGCTCCCAGTCGCAGGAGCAGCCCAGTTTTTTCAGCTGGCTGACGATGCGGTTACCGTACTTTTCCTTCCAGGCCCAGGCGCGCTCCAAAAAGCCGTCGCGGCCCAGCATGTCTTTGGTCAGGCCCTCCTTGGCCATCTCGGCCACCACCTTGGCCTCGGTGGCGATGGAGGCGTGGTCGGTGCCGGGCACCCACAGGGCCGCGTAACCCTGCATCCGCTTATAGCGAATCAGGATGTCCTGCCAGGTTTCGTCCATGGCGTGGCCCATGTGCAGCTGGCCGGTGACGTTGGGCGGCGGCATAACGATGGTGAACGGCTTTTTGCTGCGGTCGATTTGGGTGTGGAAATAGCCCTTGTCGCACCAGGTCTGGTAGATCCGGTCCTCGGTGGATTTGGGGTCGTACTGTTTGGCGAGTTCCTTTGCCATAACGGCGTCCTCCTTTGTCTGTGTGAGGTTGTTTGGGGGACCATCTTCAACAACAAAACGGCCGCCCCAAGAATTACGGTTCTTGGGACGGCCGTGCATCATTTCAAAACAAAGCTGCACGAGTGGCCGCGGTACCACCCAAATTGCCTGCCAGAACGGCAGACCACTTGAACGCCCGATAACGGGGGCGGGGCGGGACAGGTTACCGGGTGCCGCGCACCGTTCGCCTGCCCTGCTTGGGGGCGACAACCGCCGGCAGTCCCTGCCAGGTTCCCACACTCCCCGGCTTTCTGAAAAAGAACGCTGTGCCAGCGGAACTCCCCCGCACTGCATTTTATGGTTTTTAGTTTAGTGCAGTTTGGCGGGGTTGTCAAGATGGCGCGGCGAATTTCAGGCTTCAGTCGCCGCCCACCGGGGCGCGCAGCAGCCACAGGCTGCTCACGACGGCGGCCGCCGCCAGCCCCACGCCCAAAACGGCAAACAGCAGCGCGGTCAGGTCCACACCCAGCACCTCATCCAGGTTGGGGATGCCGATGCAGGCCACCATAAAGATCAGGTACAGCCAGCTGCCGGCCTTTGGCCCGAACCGCCGCAGCGACGCTTTGACCAGGACAGCCCCCGCCGTGGGGGCAACCAGCAGGAGCAGCCACAGCACCGGCGGGACCAGGGGCAGCAGGTCAAAGCTGCTTTGCACCCCCGCCGCCAGGCAGATCAGCATCCCCGCCCGCTGCAAA
>DWVD01000067.1 GCA_019120395.1 Candidatus Gemmiger faecigallinarum | reverse complement strand
TCTGAGGGCAAGAAGATGGGTAAGACCGCAGCGGGTGCGGTGTGGCTCGATCCGGACAAGACCTCACCCTACGACTTCTTCCAGTACTGGCGCAATGTGGACGATGCGGACGTGCTCAAGTGCATCCGCATGCTGACCTTCCTGCCGCTGGAACAGATCGACGAGATGGACCACTGGCAGGGCGAGCAGCTGAACCAGGCCAAGGAGATTTTGGCGTTTGAGCTGACCAAGATGGTCCATGGCGAGGAGGAGGCCGCCAAGGCCCAGGCCACCGCCCGCGGCCTGTTCAGCGGCGCCGCCGACGAGGCGAACATGCCCGCCACCGCGCTGGACGCCGGCCTGGTAAAGGACGGCAAGGTGGGTCTGCTGTCCGCCATGGTGGCCGCCAAACTGTGCGGCTCCAACCGCGAAGCCCGCCAGCTGATCCAGCAGGGCGGCGTGCTGGTGGACGGCGAGAAAGTCTCCGATCCCACCTTTGCGCTGACCGTGGAGCAGCTGCAAAAGGGCGTCGTCATCAAAAAGGGCAAGAAGGTCTACCACAAAGTCACACTGTAAAGAAACTGCCCTGCACGGTACCGGCAGGGGAAAGGAGCGTGCGCATCATGGGCCGATATGCTGGTCAAACTGTTCGCTTTACAGCCGGCCCCGGCGCTTGCGCAGCGGCTGCAGGCGGAGGGCGTCCGCATCCGGCGCGCGCTGCCGCCCGACCGGGACCGGGTGATCGGCTTCGTCCGGGAAAACTTCCCGGAATTTGCCGCTGAGACCGCCTGCGCCTTCTCCCACCTGCCGGTGCGCTGCTATATTGCCACAGAGGGCAAAAACCTGGTGGGCTTTGCCTGCTACGAGGTCACGGCGCCGGACTTTTTCGGTCCCACGGCCGTGCTGGCAAGCCACCGGCGGCGCGGCATCGGCCGGGCGCTGCTGCTGGCCAGCCTGCTGGCGCTGAAAGAATTTGGCTATGCCTACGCCGTTATCGGCTGGCCGGCCAGGGACGCCGTCGCCTTTTACCAGAACGTCGTGGGAGCCATGCCCATCCCGGACGACACGCTGGGGCTGTACCGGGATATGATCGAACAGGGGTAACATCGCCCAAATCTTCGCGCCGCCGGTCTTGTATGAGGCCGGCGGCGTGGTGTATAATAAAGAGGCCGTCTTACCATTCGCGATTGGCAGGGGAGTCCTGCCGGAGGGACCCATGCCGAAAGACAAGCTGAAAACCATTTACGTCTGCACCAACTGCGGCGAGACCAGCCCCCGCTGGCTGGGACGCTGCCCGTCCTGCGGCGCCTGGAACACCATGACCGAGGACGTGGTGGCCGAACCGGCCAAAACAGCCGCCGGCCGGGCAGCCGCCGCGCCGCGTGCGGCCGGCCAGACCACCCTGACCGCATTGAAGCTGAAAAACGTCAGCACCACCGAGGAAAAAAGCCGCATTGTAACCGGCATCGGCGAACTGGACCGGGTGCTGGGCGGCGGCATCGTGCTGGGCAGCATGACGCTGATCGGCGGCGAGCCGGGCATCGGCAAATCGACCATCCTGCTCCAGCTGTGCGGCGAGGTGTCCCAGGGCCGCAGCGTGCTGTATGTCACCGGCGAGGAATCGGTGCGGCAGATCAAGCTGCGCGCGGTGCGTCTGGACGTGCCCCAGGACAACATCCTGCTGGCAGCCGAGAGCGATGTGGACGAGATCTGCGGCCTGATCGAACAGCTGAAGCCGGGGCTTGTGGTCATCGACTCGATCCAGACCATGCGCTGCGCCGACGTCAGCTCCTCGGCCGGCACGGTGTCCCAGGTCAAAGAGAGCACCGCCCGCTTTTTGAATGTTGCAAAATCAAACGACATCCCGATGTTTGTGGTCGGCCACGTCAACAAGGACGGCGCCATTGCCGGTCCCAAGGTGATGGAGCACATCGTGGACACGGTGCTGTATTTTGAGGGCGACAAGACCTTGCCCTACCGGGTGCTGCGCGCCGTCAAAAACCGCTACGGCTCCACCAACGAGATCGGCATGTTCGACATGACCGGCAGGGGACTGGCCCAGATCGAAAACCCGTCCCAGGTCATGCTGGAAGGCCGCCCGGTGGGCATCAGCGGCACCTGCGTGGCCTGCGCCATGGAAGGCACCCGCCCTATCCTGAGCGAGGTGCAGGCGCTGGTGACCAAAACCAGTTTCCCTGCGCCCCGCCGCACCGCCAGCGGCTTTGACTACAACCGCATGTACCTGCTGCTGGCCGTGCTGGAAAAGCGCGCCGGATACTTTTTCGGCAACCAGGACGTCTATGTCAACATCATCGGCGGCCTGCGCCTGGACGAGACCGCCTGCGACCTGCCGGTCTGCCTTGCCATGGCGTCCAGCCTGCTGGACCTGCCCATCGGCGAAAAGACCGTCGCCATCGGCGAGGTGGGCCTGGGCGGCGAGATCCGCAGCGTGACCCACCTGGAGACCCGCCTGCGGGAGGCGCGGCGCATCGGCTTTGACACCGCCATCGTGCCCAAACACAACCTGAAAACCATCGACCAGACCCAGTTCGACGGCATGCGGCTGATCGGCGTGTCCTACCTGCGGGAGGCCGTCAACTGCATCAAATTGAAGGATTAAGCCCAGAAGGGAACATATAAAGGAGCAAAATTGTCATGACTGATCCGAAAATGCCAAAAATCGACCCCAAAAAGCCGCTGACCAACCCGGCAATGAAAAAGGCCATTGAAAACGCCCGCGCAGAGGATACCCCCCAGGCGCGCAGCGCTGTTATCAACGAGATGCTGCGCGCCACCTTTTTGATGCCGGTCCAGGTCGGTTTTGAGGGAAAGCCGCCCAAGCCGGACAAGGACGGCAAGGTCACGATCCCCAAAAACACAAAAATCTCGTTCGCCCTTTTGTCCACAACGGACAAGCGGCAGTACTTTATGGCCTTTACCGACTGGGACGAGCTGCACAAATGGCGCAAGGATCCCGCACAGCAGACCATGATGCTGCGGTTTGACGATTATGCCGCGCTAATCGAAAAAAACGACCGGGTCGCCGGTTTTGTCATTGATCCTTTTGGCGGGAACCTGCGCTTTGAGCGTGAGAACGTCGCCGCCATCAAACGGCAAAAGGACGCCCTTGTGGAAGCGCGCCGCCGCGCCGAGTCCAAGCGGATCAAACCGGGGGATAAGGTCGTTATCGTTGAGCTGTCCGTTTATCCGCCGGAATTGCTTGCCCCCGTGTGCGATGTGCTGGAAGCAAACAGCCAGGTCAACGAAGCGTATCTGCAGATGATGATTGTAAACGACACCGAGAAGAGCTATTTGATGGTGCTGGATTCGCCCAAGGACGCTGAGCTGTTCAAGGCGGTCATCCAGGCGGCGCAGCCCTATCTCAACCAGAATAAGATGGACATGCATGTCACCATTGCGGCAACGCCTTTGGGACAGCAGGGCGTCCGCGGCAGCGAGCCGTTCTATTCCCGTGTGCGCGGCCGCATTTATGAGCAGGAAGAGGACGAGGAGGATTGATCTTCCATGGCAAAGCGTCTGCTGGATTGTTCAGCCAGTGAGATTTCCCGCTTTTCCAAGCGGGAATTGCTCGACTCGATCGCCGGCTGCGAGGGCCGTGTGCTTGCCTGCGAGACCATCGGTGCGATGTCTCCGCTTCTGGGCGACGTGACGAATGCGGAATATGCAGCGGCGCTGGGCGCAGATATTTTGCTGCTGAACCTGTTTGATGTTCGTCAGCCTTTGCTCCATGCGCTGCCTGACGTGCCGCCCAAAGAGACCATCCGGGAGTTGAAGCGGCTGACCGGCCGCGTGGTCGCGATCAATCTGGAACCGGTGGACCCGGCCTGCGTCGGCAATACCGATCCCAACGCGCTCTGGCAGATGACCCCGGGACGCATGGCAACGGCGGAAAACGCCCGCCTTGCCGCCGAGCTGGGCGTCGATATGGTTCTGCTGACCGGCAACCCCGGAAACGGCGTGCGCAACGACGCCATTGCGCATGCGCTTCGGGAGATTTCCCGGGCGGCAGGGGAGGACCTGATCCTGGCCGCGGGCAAAATGCATGCCGCCGGCGTTTTGGGAGAAGGCGGCGACCAGATCCTGACGCCCTTCGAGGTCGATCTGTTTGCCGACGCCGGCGCCGACGTGATCCTGCTGCCGGCGCCGGGCACCGTGCCAGGCGTCACTCTGGAGTGGGCGCACGACCTGATCACGCACGTCCATCAGCGCCGCTGCCTTGCCATGACCGCAATCGGGACTTCGCAGGAAGGTGCGGACACCGATACCATTCGCCGTATTGCACTGATGTGTAAAATGGCGGGCGCGGACATCCACCATATTGGAGACACCGGCATGCCGGGTATGGCGCTTCCGCAGAATATCACGGCGTATTCCGTTGCGATCCGCGGCGAACGCCATACCTACCGCAGCATGGCGCGTTCCATCAACCGATGAACCGGCTTTGTGCACCGATTTGCAGTAACGCTTTGGGCTGGCGCGCCAGCCGGCGCCGTGCCGTCCAGACTAAAAGGGGAGCTGCGGCCCGGGGGACGGACCGGAGACGCGATAGGATTGTCTCAGAGATCAATATATGCAATTTCGCTAAATGCAAATTTAGCGAAATATAGGGGAGAGAAACAGGGCTTCCGGTCTTTCAAAATCGGTTTGTTCTTGGTTTTGAGCATTGCGCCTGGACCGGCGCAGGAATATCACGCCCCATAGATGGACTACTTTATTTTCGGCTTTTCCGGCGATCGCCTCACGATCGCTGCACAAACATCCCGCCGTGGCCGTTGCCGGCCGCAAAACAGCAGGTTCTATTTATGAGCACCTATATTGACGCAGTTCATCCGGAACGGCATGCGCCGTATCTGGATATTCCGGACGATGTGATCGAATATCTGCATTACCTTGATTTTGTCAAGCAGCGCTCTCCGCGTACGATCAACGGATATTATATTGATCTGCGCGGCTTTTTTCGATTCATGGCCGTTCAATGGAGCCTTGTCCCCGAAGATACGCCGCCGGCTCAAATTGATTTGACCGGCATCACGACAGATCAGATTGCCCGGATTCGGAAGCGGGATATTTTTCAGTTTCTGGAGTTTGCCCAGGAAAACTCTAACGGAGCCAAGGCCCGGGCGCGCAAACTGTCGGCTCTGCGTGGATTTTTTGGGTATATGCACACCCAGACCGGACGCCTGTCTGAGGACCCGACGACCGGCATCAGCCTGGGCGCGCCAAAAAAGGCTTTGCCCAGGTATTTGACCCTGGACGAAAGCCTGGAATTGTTAAAAAATGTACAAAGTGATTTTTACAGTCGTGACTTTTGCATTCTGACGCTTTTTTTAAACTGCGGCATGCGCCTGGCCGAACTGGTGGCGATCAATCTGAGCGATTTCCGCGACGAAACGATCCGCATTATTGGGAAAGGCCACAAAGAGCGGCTGGTTTATCTGAATGCCGCCTGCCTGGACGCCCTGGAACACTATAAGACGGAACGTGCCGCCCTGCCCAATCTGGCGGACAAGCAGGCTTTGTTTGTTTCAAAACGCACCGGCAAACGGCTGACAGCGCGCCGCGTGGAACAGATCGTCGCGCGCTGCCTGCAGACGGCCGGCCTGAGCAATATGGGATTCTCGCCGCACAAACTTCGGCACACTGCCGCCACCCTGATGTATCAATACGGTCAGGCAGATATGCTGGCGCTAAAAGAGATCCTGGGCCATGTGGATGTATCCACCACGCAGATTTATACCCACATCAACCGGGCGGAGCTGAAACAGGCAGTGGAGGCCTCTCCCCTTTCCCGCGTCGAGTATGTCCCGGAACCCACGCCGGACGCAGGGCAGGAGCCGGGTGGACCGTCCGCATCACAGCAGGACCCCGGCGAACAGGACGGCGGCGCCGGCTCCCAGCCCCCCGCAGCCGACCCCGACAACAAGGGTTAGCAAATATCGATACAGCAGCATTTTTGCCTTTACTTTCAGCGCCCCGCGCACGGTGCCGCCGCCCAGCATGATCTGGAACAGCGCACGGCTGAGCCCGTATGCCGCCTGCGACAGCCACAGTAAAAGCAGCAGCACCGCAATATCCGGCAGACAGGTCAACAGCCAGTAAACCACCAGCCCGCGCGCTCCGCCCGCTGCATAGACCGATGCCGCCGCCGCCCCTGTCAGCAGGCCTTTGCCGGCAAACAGAAGCGCCAACGGCGCCGCCCCCACGGCGCTGGTCCCGCACAGAGTCACGGCGCTGGCCTGCAGAAACAACGCGGCGGCCATGGAGGCAAACACGCTGCCGAACGCCGTAAAATTCTGCTTGTCCATGTAATAGTCTGCCAGCAGTATGCCGAACTCCGGTACGCCGCTGCGGCAGACCAAAATGCCGCCCAAATATCCTGTCAAAAACAGGAACGCCAGGCCGATGACCGGCTGGACCTGCGGCCTGCGGCGCTGCGCCGTCTGGTCCGGCGGCGTTTCTCTCCGCGGCGCAGGCCATTGCCAGACCTGCGCCGTTTTTGCCGCCCGCATCAGCGGGCGTGCTGCGCCGGGCGCAGCGCGGTGAGGACGCCGCCAAACATGCCGGAGAACACCAGCACGCACAAAAGCGCAATGTTCGCTTCGCTCAGGACCAGTTCGCCGGTCGCTGCGCTGGCAACGGCCAGGCAGGCCGCGTAAAACGCACCACTGGCAAGCCCGCACAGCAGCCGCTGTTTCCCGATCCCCGCCGCCAGGCTTGCGCCGGATACCGCGGCCGCAAGTCCCGCGATCAGGCAGGCTGCCGGGCGGACTGCCGCCCCTGGCAGCGGCAGCGCAGCAAACGCCGCCGCGCCGGCTGCCAGCAGGATCAATGCCGTACCGATGCCGAACAAAAAGGACCGCACAATAGAAAGCACAAACTTCTGCTGCGGCGTGGCGGCCTGCCTGCCGGACGATATGTGGGCGGCGGCCGGCCGTTTCAGCTTGAACTGTTTCATAATCAAAACGCCCCCTTGCATGGTAAAACCTATGCAAGGGGGCGTTTTGGTATGCTGCAGAGATTATTTCTTGAGTGCTTCCTTGGAATCTTTACTCTTGGAGTCCTTGGAGGAAGTGCCCATATCCAGCTTTTCCACCGAAGCAATGGCCGAACGGCGGAAGCGGATCTTGACACGGTCGCTGCCGGTCTCGAGAACAAAGGTATCTTCCTTGATGGCAGCCACACGGCCAATCACGCCGCCGATGGTGGTGACCTCGTCGCCGATCTCGATCGAGTTGCGCATCGCCGTGTCCTTTTTATCCTGGCGCTTCTGCGGCAGGTAGATGATCAGGTACATAAAGACGATCAGAATGACCATCGACAGGACCAGGCCCATCATGCCGCCGGTCGAGGAAGTTTCCATAAGCTGATACATAAAATGACGCTCCTTAAACAAACGATTTGTTTTATTATACAAAAATGCAGCGCGTTGTGCAAGACCTTACGCGTCAAAAACGCACGAAATTCAGCCTATATCCTTGTGTCCAGGCGTTTGACATAGGTATCGTGGAATTCCTGATAGGTCCCGTCGTCCAGTGCCTGGCGGATCCGTTCCATCAGATGGTTGTAGAAATACAGGTTATGCATCACTGCCAGGCGCATGCCCAGCATTTCGTCCGCTTTCTGCAGATGCCGGATGTAAGCGCGGGAGAAATTGCGGCAGACCGGGCAGTCACAGTGCGGGTCGATGGGCTGTTCGTCCTGCTCGTACTTCAGGTTCTTGATGTTGATGATGCCATCCCAGGTGAACAGATGGCCGTGGCGGGCGTTGCGGCTGGGCATAACGCAGTCGAACAGGTCGACGCCGCGGTAGACCGCCTCGATGATGTTGCCGGGAGTCCCCACACCCATCAGATAGCGGATCTTATCCTTCGGCGCATGTTCCTCCACCGCGCTGATGACCTCGTACATGACTTCGGCCGGCTCGCCAACAGCCAGGCCGCCCAGCGCGTAGCCGTCCAGATCGTACTCTGCGATCTGCTTCATGTGCTCCACGCGCAGGTCCAGATATGTGCAGCCCTGATTGATGCCGAACAGCAGCTGATCCGGGTTTACCGCCTTTCCCTCATGCTTGAGGCGGGCCAGCTCCGCTTTGCAGCGCAGCAGCCAGCGGGCAGTACGGGCACAGCTGTTTTTGGCGTACTCATATTCGGCCGGGTTCTCGACGCACTCGTCAAACGCCATGGCGATGGTCGAACCCAGGTTTGCCTGGATCTGCATGCTTTGCTCCGGACCCATAAAGATTTTATGGCCGTCCAGGTGGGAGTGGAAGGTCACGCCCTCCTCGGTGATATTGCGCAGCTTGGCCAGGCTGAACACCTGGAATCCGCCGCTGTCGGTCAGGATGGGACCGTCCCAGCGGGTAAACCTGTGCAGGCCGCCCATATCTGCCACGACCTGGTCGCCGGGCCGAAGGTGCAGATGATAGGTATTGCACAACATGACCTGCGCGCGGATGTCCTTTAGGTCGAACGCCGACAGCCCGCCTTTGATGGCGGCCGCCGTGGCAACGTTCATGAAAGCAGGCGTCTGCACCGTGCCGTGGACCGTTTCAAAAACGCCACGGCGGGCATGCCCCTGCTGCTTCAGCAAACGATACGGCATGAAGTTGTATCTCTCCTTTGCGGCGGGATCACTCGGCGTCCTCGCAGAACGCCTTGAAGGTACGGTACGCCATATACACGTCCACCTTGGACACGATCTCGTAAGGCGCATGCATGGCCAGGACGGGCACGCCGATGTCGATGGTATCAATATCCTGGTTGGCCACATACTTGGCGACCGTTCCGCCGCCGCCCAGGTCGATCTTGCCCAGTTCGCCGATCTGCCACACGATCTGGTTGCGGTCCATCAGGCGGGTCAGATAACTGACCAGCTCGGCGGGAGCATCGTTGGTGGAGGACTTGCCGCGGGCGCCGGTGTACTTGTACACCGCAATGCCGCGGCCGGCGTAGGTGGAGTTGGACGGCTCGAACGCATCGGCATAATTGGGGTCAAAGGCCGCCGTCACATCGGCAGACAGGCACTTGGACGCCTGGAAAGCGGTGATGTAGTCCACGCCCTGCGCCGCGCACAGCTGCTGCAGGAAGTGGAAGGTGTACATGCTGTTCAGGCCGGTTACGCCGTCCGAGCCGGTCTCTTCCTTGTCGGTCAGGACGCAGACCGTGGTGTAAGCGGGGTCTTTTGTTTCGATCTCCGCCATCAGGGCCGGATAGGCATCCACACGGTCGTCATGGCCGTAGCTGCCGATCATGGCGCGGTCGAAGCCCACATCGCGGGCCTTGAACGCGGGGACCACCTCGATCTCGGCGCTGATAAAGTCCTTTTCGGTAATGCCGTATGCCTCGTTGAGCATCTTGAGCACATTCAGTTTGACCCGCTGCTCCAGGTCCTTGTCGCCCACCGGGCGGGATGCGACCAGCACATTCAGGTTTTCGCCGGTAATAGCGTCGCCCAGCTTTTTCTCGCCCTGCTTGGCTGCCAGATGGGGCAAAAGATCCGTAATGCAGAAGATGGGATCTTCCTCTTTTTCGCCGATGCTGATCTCGACGCAGCTGCCGTCCGCGCGGTAGATGACGCCGTGCAGCGCCAGCGGGATGGTGGGCCACTGATATTTGCGGATGCCGCCGTAGTAGTGGGTGCGCAGGAACGCCATGTCGGCGGACTCGTACAGCGGCACGGGGCGCAGATCCAGCCGGGGCGAATCAATGTGGGCAATATTCAGGTGGAAGCCTTCCGCCATGCTCTTTTTGCCGATGGTGGCGACCAGCACGCACTTTTTGCGGTTGATGTGGTATACCTTGTCCCCCGCTGCCAGCGTTTCGCCGGACACAAAGGGACGGTAGCCTGCCTGTTTCAGCAGTTCTTCGCTGTAACGGCAAACTTCGCGCTCCGTTTTGCCGTTGTCCAGGAACTTTTTGTAGCCTTCGCAAAAGGCGTCCGCTTCCGCCAGCGTTTCCGGGGCCAGGTCTGCCACAGGCTCCGTTTTGTACATCAGGTTTTTCAGTGCTTCCTTATCCATTTCTTTCCAGTTTCCTTTCTTTTGATTTCAGCGCAGGAATCCTGCGGCTTATTTCCAGACAGCGGGATGCCGGGCATCAGCTGTCGTAAATTTCGCAGTATCTCTTGTAGGCGCTGGTCACCTTGCTGACATAGCGCCGCATCTGGGTATAGGGAAATTCCTTCAATGTGACCCCGTCGTCGGTATATTCGTCATTTTGGAGCAGCTCGTCAACGGTCCCGCCGCCGCTGTGGTATGCTGCGGCCGCCGTTGCCAGGTCATTGTCGTATCGGTCCAGGCAGTAACTGAAAAAGTAGCTGCCAAACCGGATGTTCGTTTCGGGGTCATACAGGTCGTCGAACGTGAGGTCCTCGGTGGGAGCGATCTTTGACTTGATCCAGTCGAATGTGATCTCGGTGATCTGCATCAGCCCCCGCGCATCCACATTGGACTGCGCTTCGGGGTCAAAGTTGCTTTCCGTCCGGATGACCGCATAGAGCATCCGTTCGTCCAGCCCATACTTTCCGGCATAATATTCGACCAGCTCTGAATATTTCCGCGGATATTCCCACTGCTCGATCCGATCGTGGGACGCTACGACGAACATGCTGCCCAGTGCAAGCAGGCAGAGCAGCACCGCCGCGATGCGCAGCCAAAACCTGCGCACGCGGTCAGGAGATTTCCGTGTTTTTTTCTTTTCCTGATATACGGGTTGCGTCGATTTCATGTGCCTCCTTCCGCAGGGTATCCAGCAACGCCCTGCACTGTTGTTCCAGATCGGCCAGGGCGCCGTCGTTTGAAATGTGGTAGTCCGCCGCTTCCAGCAGGGTCTTTTCCGGCGTTTGGGCGTCGAGACGGCGGCGCGCCATTTCCGCCGAAATTCCATCCCGGCTGCAGATCCTTGCCACGCTCTGGGCATACGGGGCCGTGACAACGATCATCCTGTCGCATTCCGCCTCGAACGGTGTGCCGACGATGACCGCGCCGTCCACAAAGCAAAGCGGCGCCCCGGCGGCCCGGGCTTGCTGCACCCGCGCACGGATCCGCGCCAGGATCTCCGGATGGGTGATCGACGTCAGGCGGCGGGTCCCCTCCGCGGTGGCAAACGCGCGGTCCGCCAGCAAGCGGCGTTTAAGAACGCCGCTGTTATCTACAATATCAGAACCAAAGGCATTTTGCAAGCGCGAAAGGCAGGGGGACCCGGGCTGCAGTATCTCGCGCGAGATGGCGTCGGCATCAATGCAGGGAAATCCCTGCCCTGCCAGCAGGGCCGAAACGCTCGACTTGCCGCAGCCGGAACGTCCCGTCAGCCCTATGACCATCACAGTTCCACCACCCGGAAAGCCGCCGCGCGGATCAGACGGTTGTATACCGCCATGGATACGCCGTCCGTTTCGGGGCAGCGGGCATAAACTTCCCTGGCCCCGGCGCGGTCCAGTTCCCGCAGGGCGGAAAACAGCCGGTGCGCCTGGGCGGCGGGATCCTCCTCGGCGCCGTACTCGATGCATGGGACCGGCAGCCGGGCGCTTTCCCCGTCAAAGCACAGTCCCCATACGCCGTCCGCCGCATGGGCGGCCAGATATTTGCGGTACGCCTGGAAGCTTCCCCGCAGGATGGTCACCTGCGCTTTGGGGGCGTAGTGCTTATATTTCATACCCGGCGAACGGGCCACCTCGCCGTCGCCGAGCTTTTCCAGGATCGCGTGGGAGACGACGACCTCCTCGCCCAGCACCTGCTCCATCTGCTCCTTTGTCACATAGCCGGGGCGAAGCAGCACCGGCTGCTCCCCCGCCAGAGAGACGACGGTCGACTCGACGCCGTAAGTACACTCGCCGCCGTCCAGGATCAGGGGCAGGCGGCCGTTCATGTCCGCAAAGGTGTCGGCGGCATTGGTGGGGCTGGGGCGTCCGGAAAGGTTTGCCGACGGCGCCGCAAACGCCACGCCGGAACGGCGGATGACCGCCTGGACCACCGGATTGGACGGCATGCGCACCCCCACGGTGTCCAGCCCGGCACAGGTCACCGGGGATACCTCCGGCCCCTTGGGCAGCACCATCGTCAGCGGACCGGGCCAGAAAGCGGCAGCCAGTTTTTTGGCGCGCTCCGGCGCCTCGGCCACAATGCCGCGCAGCATATCCATCCCGCAGATATGCACGATCAGCGGGTTGTCCTGCGGGCGGCCCTTGGCCTCGAATATTTTCTTCACCGCCGCGCCGTTGCGCGCGTCGGCGGCGATCCCGTAAACAGTCTCGGTGGGAAGAGCGACCAGCTCGCCGCGTCTCAACAGATCGGCGGCCAGCGCAATGCTCTCGTCGTTCACCGGCAATACTTTGGTTTCCATCTTCGGATTCAGCTTCTTTCCGTTTGTTTGCATAAAGCGGAGTAAGCATAAGGAAGCTTTGGTTTTGCTGCGCGAGCAGCAAAACTGCGAAGCAGCAAAATCGCAAAAACGGGTTGGTGGCAAGGCGCCGGAACGCCGGCGTCCTTTGTGGACGCCAAGCGACGGCAACGCAGCCAACGGCCTGTTTTTGATAGATTTTGCGGCAAAGCTTCCTTGTGCGCGCTCCGCTAAGGGCGCCGGACCGGTTTTATTCCTGCGCAGCTTCCCGCTGGCGCAGCCGCTGCTCCTGATCGGCCAGGGTCAGCGGTTCCACGACCAGGTCCAGATCTCCGTCCAGGACCTCGTCCAGTTTATACAGCGTAAATCCGATCCGATGATCGGTCAGGCGTCCCTGCGGGAAATTGTAGGTGCGGATGCGCTCGCTCCGGTCGCCGGTCCCCACCTGGCTGTGGCGGCGTGCGTTGTACTCGGCGTCGTAGGCGTCTTGCTTTTGCTGCAGCAGGCGGCTGCGCAGCACCTTCAGCGCCTGTTCCCGGTTTTCGCGCTGGCTGCGCTGGTCCTGGCATTCCACCACCATGCCGGTGGGCAGATGCGTGACCCGGATGGCGCTGGACGTCTTGTTGATATGCTGCCCGCCTGCCCCCGATGCGCGGAAGGTGTCGATCCGCAGGTCTTTCGGGTCGATGGAAAGCTCCACTTCTTCCGCTTCCGGCATGACCGCGACCGTAACGGTCGAGGTGTGGATCCGCCCCTGGGTCTCGGTCTCGGGCACGCGCTGCACCCGGTGCACCCCGCTCTCAAATTTGAGTTTGCTGAAAGCCCCCGCGCCTTCCACATCCAGGACCAGTTCCTTCACCCCGCCCAACTCCGTTTCATTCAGGCTGATGGTTTCCGTCCTCCAGCCCTGCCGTCCGGCATACATGCTGTACATCCGCCACAGGCTGTGGGCAAACAGGGCGGCTTCCTCGCCGCCGGCGCCGGCGCGGATCTCCAGGATCACGTTTTTCTCGTCGTCGGCGTCCTTGGGCAAAAGAAGCAGGCGAAGTTTCGCCTCCAGTTCGGTTCTATTTCGCGCGTTTTCGCATGCTTCCTGCTGTAACATAGCTTTGAACTCAGCGTCAAGGCCGCTCTGCTGCAGCGCATCGGAAAGTTCCTGCTCTTCCTGGCAGAGCTGCCGATAGGACCGGTACGCCTCGACCAGGGGGGCAAGTTCCTTGTATTCCCGCATCAGCCGGGCGTAGGCTTCCGGATCCCGGGCCGCGTCCGGAGCGGACATGCGGTGCGCCATCTCCTCGCTGCGGCGCTCGACGTCATGCAGTTCTTCAAACATAGGGTCCCCTTCTCAGCATTGTGCCGGAGCGCGGGATCAGCCTTCGCCCCGCAGCACCTTTTTGATGTTCTTCTCGATCTTCAGCCGCGGCAGCATGATCTCGCGTCCGCAGCCCTGGCATCGGATCTTGAAGTCCATCCCCACGCGCAGCACGTCAAACCGATTGCTCCCGCAGGGATGCTGCTTTTTGGTCTGGATCACATCGCCGACCTGTACATCCATTTGCGTCCCCCGCCCTTTCCGGCCGTCAAGCGGCACAAAGCTATTATATACCACCTTGCCGTTTCGCGCAATTCCGGCGCGGAGATTTGCCCCAAATTCCGTCCGCCGCGCCTGCAAATATTCTTTGCCGCCGGCGCATACAGAATACTATCCCATACCAAAGACGGGGCCGGTACCGCCTGCCCCATCAATTTTATTGAAGAAAAGAGGAAATGTGAAATGCTTGAATACCGTGCTGAAGGCCTTTGCCGAAACGCCAACCATCTGCGCCGCGACGAGCTGGAACGCTGCATTGCCACAGGGGAGGTCCTGCAAAGCACCGCGCTGGCCTTTGACAACAACCGCAGGCTCAGGTTTGAACTGTGCGGCTGCCGGGCATACATGCCCTTTGAGGAGTGCCTGGAGGTATCCCGCGGCGAAACGATCAAGGACATTGCCGTACTTACCCGCGTGGGGCGTCCCACCTGCTTTGTCGTCACCGGCGCCGCCCAGGAGGAGGGCGAGACGGTATACCTGCTGTCCCGGGCAGCCGCCCAGCGGGCCTGCCGCACCCAGTATCTGGACACGCTGGAAGCCGGCAGCGTGATCCCCTGTACTGTGACCCATATCGAAAACTTCGGGGCTTTTTGCGACATCGGCTGCGGCATATCGGCGCTTTTGCCCATCGACTGCCTTTCGGTGTCGCGCATTTCCTCGCCCGCGGACCGGGTATCGGTGGGGCAGCAGCTTCTTTGCGCCATCAAGACCCGTGACGCGCAGGGCCGGATCGTGCTGACGCTGCGGGAGCTGCTGGGTACCTGGAGCGAAAACGCCGCCTGCTTTGCCGCAGGAGAGACCGTGGTGGGCATTGTGCGCAGCGTGGAAGATTACGGCGTGTTCATCGAAATCGCGCCGAACCTGGCCGGTCTGGCCGAGCCGGACGGCAGCCTGCGCGCGGGGCAGTCGGTGAGCGTGTATATCAAAAGCATCCTGCCGGACAAAATGAAGATCAAGCTGGTGGTGGTCAACAAAAATCTTGGCCAGTCGCTGCGGTTTGAACCGCATTACTTTGTGACCAAAGGCAGGCTGAAACATTGGACCTACTCGACGCCGCAAAGCCGCAAACAGATCGAGACGGTATTCTGAGCGTGTCCCCGGCCGCATCCATGGCCGCCAAGACGCCACAAAATATCTTGTAACTTTCCGCATGGTTTTGTATAATAAAGATATGAAATCAGCTGCGGGAGGGGTTACCAATGGCCGAAGCATTCACCGCCGGCGTAAAGCCCGGCGGCCTTACCAGCAATACGGAGATCCGCATTCTGCTGTGCTATCTGATAAAATTGGCCGCCCCGCTGACACGGGACGCTATGCAGGGGGCATTGCTGGAAGAACAGCTCGTCAATTATTTTGAGTTTGTCAATGCTCTGGACGAACTGCAGGAACAGCAGCTTATCGAGTCCACCGACCAGGGATTCACTGTGACGGAAAAGGGCGCCACGGTGGCCGACACGCTCTCTGACGATCTGCCCCGCAGCGTGCGGGAAAGCGCCATCCGGGCGGTGATCCGTATCCAGAGCTGGGTGCACAAGGCCGCCCAGAACAAAGCCCGCGTGGAAAAGGATGCGCACGGCTACCGCGTGATCTGTTCCATTGAGGACATGGGGCGCGTCAGTTTCCAGCTGGAGCTTTCCATGCCCGACCGCATGACGGCGGAGATGGTAAAAAACCGCTTTATAGCCCAGGGCAGCGAGGTGTACTCTCACCTGCTCAATCTGCTGACCCAGCCGGCCCCGAAAAACCGGCCGCCGGAGGCGGTTCTGTAACGCCGCCGGCATACTTGCGCAAAAACAGGATCCGTGAAAACAGGCCCGAACTGCGGTTCGGGCCTGTTCGCTTTTAAGTGCGCTTACTGCCGGATCCGCCAGTAGCCTGTCTGGTCGCGCCCCAGAAGGCCCTCGTCCACAAGCCCGCGGCGCAGCGTGCAGAAATCATCATGATACTCTGCCAGGATCAGATTGACCTCCTTTTCGGTATACCGGCGGTCAAATTCAAACGCGTCCGCCAGCTCCTCCAGGACGATGCGCAGCTTTTTGCGGCGCACCGGGATGGATTTCAGCTTCCCGTACACAAAAAAGCTGCGGATCGTCTGTTCCCGGTACGCTTTGTCCCTTTCCTCCTGCCGGTCGGTCTCCGGCGTCCGCTGCTCCAGGATTTGCAGCACTTCGAACCGGAACGTTTCCCTGCGCAGCGAGTATACCGTATAGTATTGCTCCTTTCGGGAACTCACCGCATTGGCTTCAGACAGCTTTTTCAAATGGAACGAAACCGTGGGCGGCGTCAGATCCAGGCGGTCGGCCAGGCGCTCCACGTCCATATCCTCAATGGCAAGGGACTTCAATATCTGAAGCCTGGATTGATCCGCCAGGCATTTGAACAGCCGCAAGGCTTCCTGATCCGTCATTCTGACCTCTCTTCCGAGACCGCCAGCGCTTTTTGCCGGATCTCGCCCGCCGCGCGAAGTTTCAGCCTTTCGATAAAAGCCGCATGTTCGTCATGATGGACGTCCGCTTTTTGGGCTGCCGCTTCCCACTCGGCCGGGATCTCCTCCAGCTTCCGCAGGCAAAACTGGCGCATGGCGGTCTCGTCTGCGCCGTACTGCTTGTCGGCAGCCTCCAAAACGGAGGCAAAGATCCCGTAAACATTAGCCCTGATCCGTTCGAAAACCGATTCGTCGCCGCGGTTTTCCGCACGCAGAGCCTCGGCCTTGGCGACGGCCGCCTGCTGTTGCTGCACAAGTTCCGCGTGGAACTGGGCCCATTTTTTCTGCATCCTCATCACTCCTTACTAATCGCACAAAATTTCCAAATATATGTGGCGCCAAATGTATTATAGCATTTATCTAATCGCAGTGTCAATATTCAATTAGATATATATAAAACAAGTTTGTCCGTTCACGGCATAAAAAGAACGCACAGAGTTTTTCTGTGCGTTCGTTTTTTGTTTTATGGCAGCTCAGCAGCCCAGGTACGCCTTGCGCACCTCGATGTTGTTGGCAAGCTCGTGGGCGTCGCCTTCCATCTTGATGGTGCCGGTCTCCAGCACGTAGGCACGGTTGGCGATGTCCAGCGCCATCTTGGCGTTCTGCTCCACCAGCAGCACCGTCACGCCCTGGCGGTTGACGTCGCGGATGATCTTGAAGATCTCCTTCACCAGCAGCGGCGACAGGCCCATGGAAGGCTCGTCCAGCAAAAGCATCTTGGGCTTGCACATCAGCGCGCGGCCGATGGCCAGCATCTGCTGCTCGCCGCCGGACAGGGTGCCCGCAGCCTGGCTGCGGCGCTCTTTCAGGCGGGGCAGCAGCTCATACACCATGTCAAAGTCGTTCTGGATCGCCTCCTTGCCGTCGCGGCGGGTATAGGCGCCCAGCATCAGGTTCTGCTGCACCGTCAGGCCGCTGAACACACGGCGGCCTTCCGGCACCTGGGCCAGGCCCAGCCGGATGATCTTGTGGGCTTCCATCTTGCTGATCAGTTCACCGCAGTAGGTGATCTCGCCGCTTTTCAGCTTGAGCAGGCCGGAAATGGCATGCATGGTGGTGGTCTTGCCGGCGCCGTTGGCACCGATCAGCGTGACGATCTCGCCCTCATCCACATGGAACGAGATATCCCGGATGGCATGGATGGAGCCGTAAAACACATTGATGTTCTTGACGGAAAGCATCTCCCCCATCGTCAGTCACCTCCCAGATATGCCGCAATGACCTTGGGGTTATTGCGGATCGCTTTGCCGTCGCCGCGGGCGATCATGCGGCCGTAGTCCAGCACGGTGATCTCCTCGCAGATGCCCATGACAAAATTCATGTCATGCTCGATCAGCAGGATGGCGATGCCGAACTGATCGCGCACGCTGCGCACCGTCTGCATCAGTTCCTCGGTCTCGTTGGGATTCATGCCGGCGGCCGGCTCGTCCAGAAGAAGCAGCTTGGGGTTGGTGGCCAGCGCACGGGCGATCTCCAGCTTGCGCTGTTTGCCGTAGGGCAGCTGCGACGCCTTCAGGTCCGCCTGCTCGTCCAAGTCAAAAATTTTCAGCAGGTTGCGGGCGCGGCGGTTCATCTCATGCTCTTTCTCGCGGTAGGCGGGCAGACGCAGGATGCCGGTCCACATGCCGTAGGTCACCTGATTGTGCATACCCACCTTGACATTGTCCAGTACGCTCATCTCGTTGAACAGCCGGATGTTCTGGAAGGTACGGGCGATGCCCGCCTTGGAGATCGCCTCCGGGCTTTTGCCGGTGATGTCTTTCCCGTCCAGGACGATATTGCCCTCGGTGGGGCGGTAGACGCCGGTCAGCATGTTAAAGACCGTGGTCTTGCCGGCGCCGTTGGGGCCGATCAGGCCGTAGAGATGGCCTTTTTCGATGGTCATATCCAGCTGCGAGACCGCCTGCAGACCACCAAAGGCGATGCCCAGGTTGCTGACTTCCAGCAGTGCCATGTCAGGCCACCTCCTTCTGCTTTTTTCCGCGGGATTTGAAGCGTTCCACAACGCGCTTGCGCCAGGCTACGATCTGCGGGCTCTGGTTGAAGATCATCACCACGATCAGCACGATGGCGTAGATCAGCATACGATAGTCCTGCAGGCCGCGCAGCATCTCAGGCAGGACAGTCAGCAGCGCCGCCGCAATGATGGAACCGCGGATGCTGCCGATGCCGCCCAGCACCACAAAGACCAGGATCTGGATGGACGTGTTGTAGTCAAACCGGCTTGCCACCAGCGAGGAATAGTTCAGGCCGTACAGCACGCCGGCAAAACCGGCAAATACAGCCGAAACCACAAACGCTGTCAGCTTGTAGCGGGTCAGGTTGATGCCCACGCTCTGGGCCGCGATCTCATTGTCGCGGATGGCCATGACCGCACGGCCGGTGCGGGAATGGATCAGGTTGAGCACCACGATCAGCGTGATGAGGACCAGCACGATGCCCATGGTGAAGGTGGACGCTTTCTGGATGCCGGTGATGCCCATGGCGCCGTTGATCAGCGTTTCACCGTCGGCGGCCAGGCCCATCGAGTTGGCGTCCGTCATGGAAAAATGCAGCCCGTTTTCATCCACGCCCAGATAAAGCGCATTGATGATATTTTTGATGATCTCGCCAAAGGCCAGCGTGACAATGGCCAGATAGTCGCCGGACAAGCGCAGGACCGGGACGCCGACGATCACGCCGAAAATGCCGGCGACCAGGCCGCCGGCCAGGAAAGCCAGCGGCAGCGCCACGTAGGCCGGCAGGCTGTCGCCCAGCGCTGTCCACAGCAACACGCCGGAGAACGCGCCCACGCTCATAAAGCCGGCGTGCCCCAGGCTCAGTTCGCCCAAAAAGCCGACCGTCAGGTTCAGCGAGATCGCCAGCACCACATAGGCGCAGATAGGCACCAGCTGGCCTTCAAAGGAGCGGGAAGTCAGCCCCGCGCCGGACAGGATCTGCACGACCAGATAAAACACAATCACGATCGCAAAGGTGATCAGGTTGCTCCTGGTCGTCTTTTTTATATGTTTCAACCGAGACAACGGCACGGAACTCACCTCACACTTTCACATTGACTTTTTTGCCCAGCAGGCCGGTGGGCTTGGCCACCAGCACCACGATCAGCACCAGAAAAACAATGGCGTCCGAAAGCTGGGTGGAAATGTATGCTTTGCTCAGGTTTTCGATCACACCCAGCAGGATGCCGCCCAGGAAAGCGCCCGGAATGGAACCGATGCCGCCAAAGACCGCCGCCACAAATGCTTTGATGCCGGGCATGGCACCGGTGGTGGGCGAAAGCGTCGGGTAAGAGGAGCACAGCAGCGCGCCGGCCACCGCCGCCAGCGCCGAGCCGATGGCAAAGGTCAGGGCGATGGTGGCGTTGACGTTGACGCCCATCAGCTGGGCGGCGCCGCGGTCCTCGCTGACCGCCAGCATGGCGTGGCCGGGAACCGTGTGGTTCACAAACGCCGTCAGCGCCACCATAATAACAATGCAGGCCAGGATGGTGACGATTGCCTCGGCCGAGATGGTCAGCTGACCGTCAAACAGCACCAGCGGCTGCAGGCCGGCGCCCGTCACGATGGACTGGAAGCTTTTGGGGTTGGCGGACCACAGCAGCTGCGCCACCTGCTGGAGCAGATAGCTGACGCCGATGGCTGTGATCAGCACCGCCAGCGACGGGGCTTCGCGCAGGGGCCGGTAAGCCACCCGCTCGATGGTGACGCCCAGGATGGTGCATACGACCATCGAGAGCAGCACCGAAAGGATGGGGTTCAGCCCGTAGCTGCCAAAGGCAAAGAAGATGACATAGCTGCCGATCATGATGATGTCGCCATGGGCAAAGTTCAGCATCTTGGCGATACCATAGACCATGGTATACCCCAATGCGATCAGCGCATAGACGCTGCCCAGGCTGATCCCGCTGATCAGGTAGGACAAAAATTGCATTGCGAAACACACCTCACAGTTCCCATTCCCCCGCTTCGCGCCCCTTTCCTGCGGCAGTACGCCGGGGCGGCAAAACCGAACAGGCAAAATCGGTTGCAAAAAACAGGCGTCCCGCGCGGCAAACCCGGCAATATCGCAGGCGGACCCTGCCGCAGGAACACACAAAAAGTCAAAGAGGGCCGCCGAAGCAGTGTTCGGTCAGCCCCCTTTGGCAAGTTTGTTCAGATAACAGGATTACTCCTCGCTGCTGACGAGAACGTAGGAACCATCCTGGACCTGGTAGACCTTGGGCTCCTTGGAGATGGTGCCGTCGGCGGACCAGGTCTGATTCTCACCGGTGGTGCCGCTGAAGGACATGGAAGTGAACGCAGTCTTCAGCGCGTCGCACATGTCAGAAGCGGACATATCCGGGGTGATGGTGCCGTCCGTCACACACTGGTAGATGGCGTAGACACAGTCGTATGCGTCGGCGGCAAACTGGTTCGGCGTTTCGCCGAAAGCGCCCTCGTAAGCGGACACGAAGGTGGTGGTGGTCTCATCCTCGCCGTAGGCGGAGAAGGGGCACAGCAGCATCAGGCCGTTGGCCAGGCTGGTGTCAAAGCCGTCGATGCCCAGGATGCCGTCCATGCCGTCGCAGCCGAAGAAGACGGGCGCGTAGTCATTGGCGGCGGCGGTGCTCAGCACCACGCTGGCCTGCTGGTAGTAGATGGGCAGGAATACCAGATCCGCGCCGGCGTCCTTGCACTGCTGGACCTGGGTGGACAGGTCGGTGTTGCTGTCGGCGGTGAAGGAGGAAGCCTGGACGATGTTCAGGCCGCGGGCCTGAGCTTCCGTCTCAAAGGCGGTGTAGATGCCGGTGGAGTAGGCATCGGAAGAATCGTAGATGATGCCGATGGCGGTACCCAGCGCATTGTCGGCGATGTAGTCGGCGGCAGTGACGCCCTGGTTGGGGTCGGTGAAGCACATCTGGAAGGTGACGCCGGCGCCGGTCTCGACCACGTCCTGCGCAGAGGCAGAGGGGGTCAGCATGAAGATGTTCTCGTTGAGGCACTCAGCGGCCACGCTGATGCTGGGGTTGCTGGTGACGGGGCCGACCAGGATCTGCATCCCCTCGTCCAGCAGCGTGTTGAAGGCGTTGACCGCCTTCTCGGAATCGCTCTCGTCGTCCTGGAAGGACAGCGTAAAGACTTCGGAGCCCGCGGCGGCGTTGATCTCGTCCACAGCCAACTGTGCGCCGTTGCGGACGGCGATGCCGTAGGCGGCGTTATCGCCGGTCAGGGGGCCGATGCCGCCCAGATGGATGGGCGTGCCGGTGCTCTCGGTGGTGGAGCCGCTCTCTGCGGCGGAAGAGCTGCCGCTGTCTGCTGCGCTCAACGTTCCGGAGCTGCTGCAGGCAGCCAGGCTCAAAGCCATGGCTGCAGCCAGCATACCGCTGACAAACTTTTTCATGGTGTATCCCTCCTAAATTCTTTACAGCGTACCCCCTTCCGGCCCAAGCCGGAAAGAATTGCACATATACGCTGTAATATAATGAACATTATACGCCCGGCAGTTTAATAGTTCAAGGCACTAAATCCACATAGTTTGTTTTTAATTTATTCATTTTTGTGGGCATTTTACATAAATATCGGTTACAAAACATTATCAAATTGACGGCATTCCCCAAGCGATTTTGATAAAGGCATTGCAAAACATGCCGTATTTTGGCATAATGGTAAAAATATCGTCTGCACTGCCGCCGCCCGGCGCTGTACGGGCACATCGCGGCGTTTCGGTATCGTTTGGAAAGGGGCTGTATTGAGCACAATGAAACTGTTGGAGGAGCGCATCCTGCGCGAGGGTCAGGTCCGGCCCGGCAATGTGCTGAAGGTGGACTGCTTTTTGAATCATCAGCTGGATGTGGAGCTGCTGGACGCCATCGGCGCCGAGTTCCACCGCATCTTCGGCGGCGACGGCATCAACAAGATCGTCACCATCGAGGCGTCGGGCATCGCCATCGCCTGCATGACGGCGCGCCATTTCGGGGTGCCGGTGGTCTTTGCCAAAAAGGCCAAGAGCAAAAACATCGACGGCGACGTCTACACCTCGGTGGTCCATTCCTTTACTTACGGCCGGGATTATGATATCACGCTGTCCAAAAAGTTTCTTTCCCCTGCCGACCGAGTGCTGATCGTGGACGATTTCCTGGCCAACGGCAAGGCGATGAAAGGCCTGCTGGACGTCTGCCGGCAGGCAGGCGCGCAGGTGGCCGGCATCGGCATCTGCATCGAGAAAGGCTTCCAGCCCGGCGGCGACGAGCTGCGCCAGGCCGGCTACAAGGTGGCAAGCCTGGCCATCGTCGACCACATGGATGACGATTCGCTGACTTTCCGGCAGCAGGATTGACGCAGAAAGACGCCAAACTGCGGCCCTTGCGTGCGGCCGCCGCCTGGTGTAGAATGAAGGCACGTTCTGTTCACCAAATTTTATTGTGGAGTGGGAATTTATGGCTGACGAAAAGTTTTCCAATTTCTTGACCGAGATCATTGACGCCGACCTGGCCGAGGGCAAGGTGAAGGAGATCCACACCCGGTTCCCGCCGGAGCCCAACGGCTACCTGCATATCGGTTCCGCCAAGGCGATCTTCATCAACTACATGGTGGCCAAGACCTACGGCGGCAAGTTCAACCTGCGCTACGACGATACCAACCCCGCCCGCGAGGACGACGAGTATGTGCAGAGCATCCTGGCCGACCTGAAATGGCTGGGCGCCGAGCCCAACGGCGGCATCTACTACGGCAGCGACTACTTCGAGACCTGCTACGAGTACGCCGAAAAGCTGATCCGGGAGGGCAAGGCCTATGTGGACGACCTGACCCGCGAGCAGATGCAGGAGTACCGCGGCAACGACGCCGGCAAGCCCAGCCGTCCCAGCCCCTACCGGGACCGCAACCCGGAGGAGAATCTGGACCTGTTCCGCCGCATGCGCGCCGGCGAGTTTGCCGATGGTGAAAAGACGCTGCGCGCCAAGATCGACCTGGCCAGCCCCAACATGAACATGCGCGACCCGGCCATCTACCGCATCAAGCATGTCGGCCACCACCGCCAGGGCGACAAATGGTGCATCTATCCGCTGTATGACTTTGCCCACCCGATCCAGGATGCGATCGAGGGCATCACCCATTCGCTGTGCAGCCTGGAGTTTGAAAACCACCGCCCGCTGTACAACTGGGTCATCGAGAACCTGTTCGGCGGCGAGTTCCCCAAACAGCGCGAGTTCGCCCGCCTGAACGTGACCAACACGGTCATGAGCAAGCGCTACCTGCGCGAGCTGGTTGAGAAAGGCATCGTAGACGGCTGGGACGACCCGCGCATGCCGACGCTGTCCGGCCTGCGCCGCCGCGGCTACACACCAACAAGCATCTTTGAGTTTGTGCGCGGGGCGGGTATCTCCAAGGCGGACAGCCTGGTCGATATGCGCCAGCTGGAAGCTGTTCTGCGCGCCGAGCTGGAGCTTTCGGCGCAGCGCCGCGTGGCCGTGCTTGACCCGGTCAAGCTCATCATTGACAACTACCCGGCCGACCAGTGCGAATATTTCGAGCTGCCGAACAACCCCAACCGCGACGCGAACGACCCGAGCACCCGCCCGGTCGCCTTTACCAAAGAGGTCTGGATCGACCGCAGCGATTTCTTTGAGGTCCCGCCGCCGAAGTTCAAGCGGCTGACCCTGGGCAGCGAAGTGCGCCTGATGGGCGCCTATCTTGTGCGCTGCACCGGCGTCGACAAGGACGAAGCCGGCAACGTGACGGCCATCCACGCCGAAGCCGACCTTGCCACCCGCAGCGGCAACCCCGCCGACGGCCGCAAGGTGCGCGGCACCATCCACTGGGTCAGCTGCGCGCACTGCATCG
>DWVD01000066.1 GCA_019120395.1 Candidatus Gemmiger faecigallinarum | reverse complement strand
AGGGGTACTGTAAGGAAATGGTAAGAGAAAATCTTCGCAACATTGCGATCATTGCCCACGTTGACCACGGCAAGACTACCCTGGTCGATCAGATGCTGAAGCAGTCCGGCGCTTTCCGTGCCAACCAGCAGGTGGCCGAGCGCGTGATGGACTCCGGCGACATCGAGCGCGAGCGCGGCATCACCATCCTGGCCAAGAACTGCTCCTGCGAGTACAACGGCGTCAAGATCAACATCGTCGACACCCCCGGCCACGCCGACTTCGGCGGCGAGGTGGAGCGCGTGCTGAAGATGGTCAACGGCGTGCTGCTGCTGGTGGACGCGGCCGAGGGCTGCATGCCCCAGACCCGTTTTGTGCTGCAGAAGGCTTTGCAGCAGAATCTGTCGCTGGTCATCGCGGTCAACAAGATCGACCGTCCCGACGCCCGCATCAAGGAAGTCATCGACGAGATTTTGGAGCTGCTGATGGACCTGGGCGCCACCGACGAGCAGCTGGACAGCCCGATGGTGTTCTGCTCCGGCCGCAACGGCACCGCCAGCTACGACTGGACCCACCCCGAACAGGGCACCGACCTGAAGCCGCTGTTCGACACCATCCTGAAATACGTCACTCCGCCGGAGGGCGAGCCGGACCAGCCGCTGCAGATGCTGGTGTCCAGCGTGGACTACAACGAGTTTGTCGGCCGCATGGGCGTGGGCCGCGTGCAGAACGGCGTCATCAAGGTGGGCCAGAGCGTGCAGGTGTGCGACTGGCACAACCCCGACGTGCGCATGAGCGGCCGCATCACCAAGCTGTTTGACTTCAAGGCCAACGGCCGCGAGCCCATCGAGCAGGCCGAGGCCGGCGACATCGTCGCCTTTGCCGGCCTGCCGGACATCACCATCGGCAACACCGTCTGCGACCCCAGCAAGGTGCAGCCGCTGCCCTTTGTCAAGATCAACGATCCCACGGTGGAGATGACCTTCTCGGTCAACGACAGCCCCTTTGCCGGCAAGGAGGGCAAGTACGTCACCTCCCGCCAGATCCGCGACCGGCTGTTCCGCGAGCTGCTGAAGGACGTGGCCTTGAAGGTGGAGGACTCGGCCACCACCGACTCCTTCCGCGTCATGGGCCGCGGCGAGATGCACCTGTCCATCCTGATCGAGACGATGCGCCGCGAGGGTTACGAGCTGCAGGTCAGCCCGCCCCACGTGCTGACCCACGAGGAGGACGGCAAGACGATGGAGCCCATGGAGCGGGTGGTCATCGACGTGCCGGAGGAGTATCAGGGCGCCGTGATGACCGCCCTGGGCAGCCGCAAAGCCCTGCTGATGAACATGCAGCTGATGAACAGCCGCACCCGCCTGGAGTTCCGCATGCCCAGCCGCGGCCTGTTTGGTTACCGCAGCCAGTTTTTGACCGACACCCACGGCGAGGGCGTGATGAACACCATCTTTGACGGCTACGACGAGTGGCAGGGCGACATCGCCACCCGGTCCACCGGCTCGCTGGTCAGCTTTGACACCGGCACCGCCGTCACCTACGGCCTGTTCAACGCCCAGCAGCGCGGCACCCTGCTGGTCGTGCCCGGCGAGAAGGTCTACGAGGGCGAGGTCGTGGGCTACACCCCCACCGGCGACGACATCACCGTCAACGTCTGCAAGACCAAGCACCTGACCAATACCCGCGCTTCCGGCAGCGACGACGCGCTGCGCCTGACCCCGGTGACCAAGCTGAGCCTGGAGGCCTGCCTGGAGTTCCTGGCCCCCGACGAACTGCTGGAAGTCACCCCGGAGAACCTGCGCATCCGCAAGCGTATTTTGAACCATGACCTGCGCATGAAGGCCACCAGCAAAAAGAACAAGTAAGACGGGAGTTTTACCGCCTGCACCCCCTGCGCCGCCCGGCGCGGGGGCTTTTTGTTTTTGCCGCGGCGATTTGCAGGGCAATGCCTTGACACACATAGTACTGTGTGGTACGATGTACCCATACCAAAGCAGTACTCGACAGAAAGGGAGCCCGGCATGAACATTGAGGATTGGCGCAGCCAGATCCGGCGCGGCACGCTGGAATACTGCATTTTGCTGATGCTGCACCGGCGCCCCTGTTACGGGTACGAGATTTTGCAGCGGCTGGGGCGGTGCGCGGTCACCACCGCCACCGAGAGCACCGTCTATCCCCTGCTGCGCCGGCTGCAGAAGGAAGGCTGCCTTACGGCCAGCTGGCAGGACTCGGCCGAAGGGCTGCCGCCGCGCAAGTATTACGCCCTGACCCCCGCCGGCGAGGAATATCTGCAGGCCATGCGCGCCGACTGGGCCAGCCTGCTTCGCATGGTCGACCTGCTGAACGAGGAGGAGTGACCCATGGACAAAGCCCTGGAACAGTACCTGAACACCGTCGACCGCAAGCTGCGGCCGCTGCCGGCGTCGGAGCGGGCGGACATTGTCCGTGAGATCAAAAGCGCCATGCAGGAGATGGCGGCGGACGGCCTGCCGCCGGAGGGCATCCTGGCCCGGCTGGGCAGGCCCGACGCGCTGGCCCGCGCCTATCTGAGCGACCTGCTGGACAAACCGGAGCGGGGCGGCTGGCGCAGGCTGCTGACCATCCTGGCCTTTTACAGCCTGGCAGGGCTGAGCGGCATGGTGGTCATCCCGGTGCTGGGCATCTGCGGGCCGGTGTTCATGCTGTGCGGCGCGGCGGTGCCCGCGGCCGGCCTGATCGACCTGGCGGCCTGGTACCTGCTGGGCATCAAAGTGCCCTACACCGTCATACAGCTGGGCCCCTACACGCCGCCGGTGGCGGTGGGGTTCCTCTGCTCGCTGGCGGCCGGCGCGCTGCTGTTCTGGCTGGGCCGCGCCTGCTGGCGGCTGCTTGTGCGCTACCTGCGCGCGTTGGGCCGCACCCGGGCCGGCCTTTCGGTATAAACGATACGTCCCTCTGCGCAAAGCGGGGCCGCCATGCCGGCAGCCCCGCTTTGCGCTTTTTATTTCACGACAGTTCGAACATTCCGTGGTACAGCTGATAGTATTCCCCCTTCTGGGCCAGCAGCTCTTCGTGGCCGCCGCGCTCGACGATCTGGCCGTGTTCCAGCACCATGATGGCGTCGGCGTTGCGCACGGTGGACAGCCGGTGGGCAATGACAAACACGGTGCGGCCCTCCATCAGCCGGTCCATGCCCTTCTCGATCAGCGCCTCGGTTCGGGTGTCGATGGAGCTGGTGGCCTCGTCCAGGATCAGCACCGGCGGGTCGGCCACCGCCGCGCGGGCGATGGCCAGCAGCTGCCGCTGGCCCTGGCTCAGGCTGGCGCCGTCGGCGGTGATGCGGGTGTCGTACCCCTGGGGCAGCCGGCGGATAAAGGAGTCGGTGTTGGCGATCCTGGCCGCCCGGATCACCTCGTCCATGGTGGCGTCCAGCTTGCCGAAGCGGATATTGTCGGCGATGGTGCCGGTGAACAGGTGGGTGTCCTGCAAAACGATGCCCAGGCTCCGCCGCAGCGAGTCTTTTTCGATCTCCCGCACGTCGATGCCGTCGTAGGTGACACTGCCCTCGTCAATGTCGTAAAAGCGGTTGATGAGGTTGGTGATGGTGGTCTTGCCCGCGCCGGTAGAGCCGACAAAGGCGATCTTCTGCCCCGGTTTGGCGTACAGGCTGACATGCTTGAGGATGGTGTGGCCTTTGTCGTAGCCAAAGCTGACGTCGTGGAATCGCACATCCCCGCGCAGCGGCGCCAGCGCGCCGTCCGGCTTCTGCCAGGCCCAGCTGCCGGTCTTTTCGGCGCAGGCGGACAGCGTGCCGTCCTTTTCGCAGACGTTGACCAGGCGGATTTTGCCCTCGTCCGTCTCCGGCTTCAGGCTCATGGCCTCGAAGATGCGCTCGGCGCCGGCCATGGCCGCCAGCAGGAAGTTGCTCTGCTGGGTGAACTGGTTGATGGGCATGGCGGCCTGCCGCACAAACACCAGATAGCTGGACAGGCTGCCGATGTCGGTCGTGCCGTTCAGCGCCATGATGCCGCCCACCACCGCCACCACGGCGTAGTTGATGTAGGAGATACTGACCACCGCCGGCACCATGGTGGCGGCGTAGCTCTGCGCGCCGGTGCCGGCTTTGCGCAGCGTCTCGTTCTTTTCCTCAAACACGCGCTGGTTTTCCGGCTCGTGGTTAAAGACTTTGACCACCTTCTGGCCGGCGACCATCTCCTCGATATAGCCGTTCACATCGCCCAGTGCGGCCTGCTGCCCGGTGTAGTAAGCGGTGCTGCGCTTTGCGCTGAACCGGATGTAGGCGAACATCGCCGCATAGCCCACCACCACGATCAGCGACAGCCGCCAGTTGAGCACAAACAGCAGGATCAGCGTGCCGGTCATCTGGATAAAGCTCTGGATGGTCATGGCAAAGCTGTTGTTCAGCGCGTCCGCCACCGTGTCCACATCGTTGGTGAAATAGCTCATGATGTCGCCGTGGCGCTGGGTGTCAAAAAAGCGCAGCGGCAGTTTCTGGATATGGGCAAACAGGTCGCGGCGGATGTCGTACAGCACCTTCTGGGCGGCGCGCACCATCGTCTGGGTATAGCCGAAGGACGCCAGCACGCCCACCCCATAGATGGCGGCCGTGGTCAGCACGCCCCGCACCAGCGCGTCCACGTCGCCCTCGCCCACGCTGTTGACCACGGGGCGGATCATGTAGGTGCCCAGCAGGTTGCCCAGCGCGCTGATGGTGACCAGCACCGCCACCGCCAAAAACAGGAACTTGTGCCGCCCCATATAGGAAAGCAGCGTGCGCAGGGTAAACCCGAAATTTTTGGGCTTTTTACCCGACAGCGGTCGCGCCATCGTCGCCGCCTCCTTTCATCTGGGAATGGTAGATCTCCTGGTAGATGGGGTCGGACGCCAGCAGCTCCCGGTGGGTGCCCACCGCGTGGATGCGGCCGTCGTCCAGCACCACGATCCGGTCGGTGCCCATCACCGAGGTAACCCGCTGGGCAATGATGATCTTGGTGACGTTTTCCAGTTTTCCCAAAGCGGCGCGGATCCTGGCCTCGGTGGCGGTATCCACTGCGCTGGTGGAATCGTCAAAGATCAGCACCTTGGGCTTTTTCAGCAGCGTGCGGGCAATGCACAGCCGCTGTTTCTGCCCGCCGGACACATTGACGCCGCCCTGGCCCAGGTCGGCGTCCAGCCCGCCGGGCATCCGCTCCAGGAACTCGTCGGCGCAGGCGGCGCGGCAGGCCGCCCACAGCGTCTCGTCGTCGGCGTTGGGGTCGCCCCATTTCAGGTTGTCCCGCACCGTGCCGGAAAACAGCACGTTCTTTTGCAGCACAATGCCCACCGCGTCGCGCAAAGCGGCCAGGTCATATTCCCGCACGTCGCGGCCGCCCACCAGCACCCGGCCCTCGGTGGCGTCGTACAGGCGGGGGATCAGCTGCACCAGCGTGGACTTGGCCGAGCCGGTGCCGCCCAAAATGCCCACCGTCTGCCCCGGCCGGATGTCCAGGTCGATGTCCGCCAGCGCATACTCGGCGGCGTCGGGGTGATACTTGAAGCTGACATGCTCAAACACAACGCCGCCGTCGGGGATCTTCTTCACGGCTTTTTTGGGGCTGGTCAGCTCCACAGGCTCGTCCAGAACCTCGGCCACGCGGCGGGCGCTGGCCAGCGAGCGGGTCAGCATCAAAAACACGTTGGAGATCATCATCAGCGAGTTCATGACCTGGAGCACATAGCTCAAAAAGCTGGTCAGGCGGCCGACGGTCAACGCGCCGGCCAGGATCATGTTGCCGCCCAGCCACAGGATCAGCACAATGGCCGCGTACATCGTCAGCTGGAAGGCCGGCAGGTTGAGCACCGCCGTGCGGAAGGTGCCGAGGCTGACGTTCATCAGCTGCGTGTTGACCGTCTTGAACTTTTCCTCCTCGTATTCGCCCCGCACAAAAGCCTTGACGGCGCGGATGGCGGTCAAACATTCCTGCACCACATTGTTCAGGCGGTCCATGGCCTGCTGCAGCTTGCCGTACATGGGCGCGATGCGCCGCACCACCAAAAACAGCACCACCGCCAGGATGGGCGCGCAGATAAGAAAGACGACCGAGAGTTCCGGGCTCATCCAGAAGGACAGCACGATGCCCAGCAGCAGCATGGACGGGCCGCGCACCATGGGGCGGAAGCCGCCGTTGATGGCGTTTTGCAGCACTGTCACGTCGGTGGTCATGCGGGTGATCAGCGACGAGGTCTCGAACCGGTCGATGTTGCCGAACGCGTAGGTCTGCACCTTGGCGTACTCCGCCTGGCGGATGCGCGCGCCGAACCCGTAGGACGCCCTGGCCGCATACTTGGCGTACAGCAGGCCGGTGACCAGCGCCAGCAGCGCGCAGACCGCCATCTGGACGCCGGTGGTGATAATGCACTGCAGGTCCTTTTGCATCACGCCCTTGTCGATGATGTCGCTCATCAGGATGGGGATGACCATCTCGAAGGCGCTTTCCACCACCACCAGCAGCATGCCCAGAGCCATGTCTGCCCGGTAGGGTCCCATATAGCCAAACAGGCGTTTGAGGTCTTTCATAGCCTCAGCTCTCCCCTTTTCTCATTCCTCTGGTTTGGGTTTTCCGTCCTGCGCGTCCTGCTGCCGGCAAAATGCGCTGTCCGGTTTCAGGTTGCGGTAGGCGCGGCGCAGATAATCGGCAAACTGCGCCCGCTCCTTTTGGGAGAACCCTGCCAGCATCCGCTCTTCCGTCTCGGCGGCAGCCTGCTGCCAGGCTCCCGCGGCCTGCCGTCCCTTGTCGGTCAGCTCCACCACGCCGGTGCGGCGGTCGGTCCTGCCGGCGGTGCGGGTGACAAAGCCGCCCTTTTCCAGCGCGTCCAGCATGCGGCAGACGGCAGCCGGGTCGATCTCGAAATAGTCGGCCAGCTGCTTCTGGCTGCAGGGACCGCAGCGGGCCAGGTAGTCGATCAGTTTGGGCTGCCCGATGCCCAGCCCCAGCGCCGCGCCCCGCGGCCGCATGACGCCGCGGTGGGCATGGAAAGCCCGGTATAAAAGCATATGGAATCTGCGTTCCAAACCGCCGCGCCCCTTTCGGTTGACGTGTCAATCATTGACACGTCAATTGATTCATCGCTTTTATTATAGCGCGGGCGCGCGGTTTGTCAATACGGCCGGAAGGCTTTACATCGGGGCGGAGCTGCGCCCGCTGCCCCGCAGCCGGCGCAGCTCCCCCGCCCCGCCGAACAGCGCCGCCAGCGCCAGATAGATCCCGCACACCGCGGCGCCGCAGACCAGCAGTTCCGGCAGGCCGCCGCCCGCCGCGCCGGGCAATGCCCGCACCGCGCACCCCACCGCGCCCGCGGCCAAAGCAAAGGCGGCCGGCCGCCCCAGCCAGGCGCCCCAGGCCGGGCGCAATCCCGCGCAGCGCAGCAGCCGGGCGGTGTTCAGGCCAAAGGTCAGCAGGTTGGACGCCGCCATGATGCCCAGAAACGCCCCGATCCCGAACCGGGGCAGCAGCGCCACGATGCACAAAATGCGCAGCGCCGAGTCCAGCAACGAATAGCGGAAGGTGGCCAGCTGCTCGCCCAGGCCCTTCAGCATGCCGTCCACCATACTTTCCAGGTACATGAACGGCGCCACCAGACCCAGCGCCTGGATGTACCCGCCCACCTGGGCGTCGCCGTACAAAAGCAGCGCAGCCTGCCGCCCAAACAGCACAAAGCAGCACCCCGCCAGCATCGAAAACAGCCCTGCCGCCCGCAGCGTGGCGTCGATCAGCCGCACGGCACCGGCCCGGTCCCGCCGGGCGTGGGCGCGGGTGATTTCCGGCATCAGCAGGCTGGACAGCGCCGACAGGATGGAAAACGGGAAAAACAAAAGCGGCAGCGCCATGCCTTTCAGCGCGCCGTACTGGGACACCGCCGCGGCCCGGTCGCCCAGGTACAGCGCCAGGCACAGCGGGATCAGGCTGGCCTCGGCGGCCTGCAGCACGCTGGCCAGGATGCGGCTTCCCTCCACCGGCAGCACGATGGCCGCCAGCTCCCGCCGGGTGAAGGGCGGCTGTTTTCCCTCCCGCCCGGAACCCCGGCTGCGCAGCCCCGCGTCCCGCCGGGCAAACAGCACCATCAGCAGGCAGGAGACCGCCTCGCTTACGGTGTTGCCTGCCAGCACGGCGGCGCAGGCGTACCCGGCGCCCCAGCCTTCCACCCGGCGCAGCGCCAGCCAGACCACGCCCATGCGCACCAGCTGCTCCACCAGCTGGGCCACCGCGTTGGGCTCCACCCGCCGCCGGGCCAGAAAACACCCCCGCAGCGCGCCCGCCACCGCCATCACCGGCAGGCTGGGCGCCAGGATCTGCAAGCTCAGCGCGCCGCGCACGTCGTGCAGCACATAACGGGCCAGCGGTTCGGCCAAAATAAGCTGCAAGCCCATGGCAAGCAGCCCCAGCAGGCCGGCCGCCAGCACCAGCCGCCGCACTGTGCGCGCCATGCTGCGCCCCCGCGCCAGGCTTTGGGCGGCCAGGCGGGTGGCGGCCACGTTCATGCCCGCCGTGGCCAGCGAGACAAACACTGTGTACACCGACAAAATCAGCTGATACAGCCCCATCCCCTCGCTGCCGATGCGGGCGGCCACAAACACCCGGAACCCCATGCCCAGCACCCGCAGCACCAGGCCGGACACCGTCAGGATGGCCGCGTTTTTCAGATAGACACGGATCTGCATGGCATCGCCCCCTTCTGTCCGCTTTCTGCCGCGCCTGCGGGAAAGCGCCGGCTCCTGCGCCAAAACGGCGCAGGTCTCCAGGGCATTGTACGGCGCAGCCGGTCGGATTATGCCTTGCCGTGCGGGGTCTGGTGTGCTACAATAACAAAGTCTCGGCGCGCCGCGGCGGGCAGGGCTGCGCCAACTCCGCGCGCCCCGCCGTGTTTTTGACGCCTGCGCGCTTTTTTCAACCACACTGTACAGAGGACCCTTTCCCATGTTCGTCCGCGCGTTCGACCCGCATACCAAGCAATACTACAAATCCATGGTCTATGCCCTTGTGGACAGCGGCTGCTTTGAGCAGGCTGTGCTGTACCATCCGGGCCTGGACAGCTTTGTGCTGCTGTACCACCTGGCCCCCGGCAGCATGGCCCCCCAGTACGAGGCCATCCAGTCCGACCGCGCCGGCTGGGTGGACGGCCCCGCCGACGCGCTTGCCCTGCTGAAAGCCGCCCCCACCCGCGAACACGGCGCCGCGCCGGTGAACAGCCTGCGCGGCTGGCCGGAGGTAGTCGCAGACACGGCGTTTTTGCAGGCGCTGCTGCGCACCGGCTTTGTCCCGCGTGAAAAGACCGCCATCCCGCTGCGCCGCCCCGCCGACGAGGCGCTGTGGAATTATGTCCGCACCCAGGGCGACGCCGACAGCCTGATGCGGCAGTTTGCCGGCTTCCACGACGCCACGCTGGACCGCCTGTTTTATAAGGAACGCTACGGCGTCCGCCAGCTGACGGTTCGGTTTGACAACCCCGGCTGGTGCGGCACCCTAGACCTGTGCTTTGAGGGCACCCTTGCCCTGCACCTGGAGCCGGCCGGCGAAAACCGCAGCCGGGAGCTTTTGGAAGCCTGCCTGCTGGTGCGGGACGAAACGGTGTTCTGGGCCGACGCCGCGCTGACGGAGGAGGACCCCGCCGCCTGCCGCAACCACATCAAGGCGCTGAACCTGAAATGGCGGAAAGCCGAGCGGACTTGACCGTTTTTCCGGCGCTTTTCCGCGCCGGCCGATCTCTTTCATAAATTCAACGATAAAACAGCAAGGAGCGATGCAACATGTCCACCAATCTTTCCCAGGCGGTCAGCGAAGCCGCCGAGTATCTGCGCGCCCGGCTGCCCGCCCGGCCCGACCTGGCGCTGGTGCTGGGCTCCGGCCTGGGCGGCCTGGCCGACCGGATCGAAGACCCCGTGTACATCCCCTACGGCCAGATCCCCCACTTCCCTGTCTCCACCGCGCCGGGCCACGCGGGCCGGTTTGTGTTCGGCCGGCTCAGCGGCCGCATGGTGCTGTGTATGCAGGGGCGCTTCCATTATTACGAGGGCCACGACATGGCGGCCATCGCGCTGCCGGTGCGGGTGCTGAAAGCCCTGGGCTGCAGGGCGCTGGTGCTGACCAACGCGGCCGGCGGCGTCAACTGGGATTTCTCGGTGGGCGACTTTATGCTCATCACCGACCACATCAACTTTATGGGCGCAAACCCGCTGCGGGGCGAAAACGACGATGCCATCGGTCCCCGCTTCTGCGATATGACCCACGTCTATACCCCGGAATTTCAGCAGACCGCCCGCCAGGTGGCGGCGCAGCAGGGCATCACGCTGCGGGAGGGCGTCTACCTTGGCTACATGGGCCCCAGCTTTGAGACCCCCGCCGAGATCCGCGCTTTCCGCACGCTGGGCGCCGACGCGGTGGGCATGAGCACCGTGCCGGAAGCCATCGCGGCCTCCCACTGCGGGCTGCCGGTGCTGGGCGTCAGCCTGATCACCAACATGGCCGCCGGCATGGCGGGCAAGCGGCTTTCCGGCGACGAGGTCATCGAGATCGCCAACCAGCGCGGCCCGGTGTTCCAGGACTTTATCCGCACCGTGGTGGGCGCGCTGCCGCTTTGACGCAGCTGTGCGCTTTTGCGAAGCCCCCGCACTTGCAATCCCCCCGCAAATGCGCTACACTATATTATTGTGGCCGGCCGGGCGCCGGCCGCGGTTTTGGGCCGCGCCCGCTGTGCGCGGCCGCCGGGCAGGCAGATGCAGCCGGCCCGTATTTCAATCCGGAGATCAAAGGAGTTTTCCCCATGAGTGAAGCCTGCAACCACGACTGCTCCAACTGCAGCGCCAACTGTGAAAGCCGCGCCCCCCAGCACGAGCCGCCCCACGCCAAAAGCCATATCAAAAAGGTCATCGGCGTGGTGTCCGGCAAGGGCGGCGTGGGCAAAAGCATGACCAGCGCCATGCTGGCCGTTTCGATGCGCCGCCTGGGCTACAAGGTGGGCATCCTGGACGCCGACATCACCGGCCCGTCCATCCCCAAGCTGTTCGGCGTGCACGGCCCGGCCCGCGGCACCGAGGACGGCATCCTGCCCGTCAAGAGCCGGGTGGGCATCGACATTATGAGCATCAACCTGCTGCTGGACGACGAGGAAGCCCCTGTGGTCTGGCGCGGCCCGGTCATTGCCGGCGCGGTCAAGCAGTTCTGGCAGGACGTGATCTGGCAGGATGTGGATTTCCTGTTTGTGGACATGCCTCCGGGAACCGGCGACGTGCCGCTGACCGTGTTCCAGACCCTGCCGGTGGACGGCATCATCATCGTGTCCAGCCCGCAGGAGCTGGTGGGCATGATCGTGGGCAAGGCCGTACAGATGGCCCAGATGATGCACGTGCCCACGCTGGGCATCGTCGAAAACATGAGCTACGCCGTCTGCCCCGACTGCGGCCGGCACATCCAGGTCTTTGGCGACAGCCACGTGGACGAGACCGGCGCCAAGTACGGCCTGCCG
Organism: Candidatus Gemmiger faecigallinarum; assembly: GCA_019120395.1. Taxonomy (GTDB): domain Bacteria; phylum Bacillota; class Clostridia; order Oscillospirales; family Ruminococcaceae; genus Gemmiger; species Gemmiger faecigallinarum. The sequence continues at coordinate 22,712 of DWVD01000066.1, read as the reverse complement.
GTGCTGGCCAAGATGCCCATCGACCCGGAGCTGGCCAAGGAGGCCGACGCCGGCATGATCGAGACCTTTGCCGGCGACTATCTGGACGGCGCCGCCCAGGCGGTGGCCAAGCTGCTGAAGCAGTAACGGTCCCGCAGCACGCACAAACCGGTCAGGCGACCCGCAGGGCCGCCTGGCCGTTTTTTGTCCGCCGTCGGTCCGCCCTTGCACTTTGTCCCCCCGCAGCCGCCATTTTTCAGAAAGGTGTGTACAGAATGAAAAAGTTCCTCCATGAATTCAAAGCCTTCGCCCTCAAGGGCAACGTGATGGACCTGGCCGTCGGCGTCATCATCGGCGCGGCGTTCCAGAGCATCGTCACCTCGCTGACCAACGACATCCTCAACCCGCTGCTGGGTATCGCTTTCAGCACCGATTTCAGCAATGTGGTGCTGCCGCTGCCCAACGGCGCCGACCCGCTGCGCCTGGGCGCTTTCATCTCGGCGGTCCTCAACTTTGTCATCATGGCGTTTGTGCTGTTCTGCATCGTCAAGGCCATGAACCGCCTGATGGCGCTGGGCCGGCCCAAAAAGGAAGAAGCCCCCGCCGCCCCCAAAGGCCCCACCCAGGAAGAACTGCTGGCCGGCATCCTGGCCGAGCTGCGGGCGCAGAACGACCGGGAAACCGCGCTTACGAAATAATATTAAGTTTACATCCGCATTTCAAGCCGTTGTTCCGTTTTTGCGGTTAATTTCTTTGCTATCTTTTGTTTCTCTCTTGTCAAACGCCATCCCGTATGGTATAGTACAGGTACGGACAAAGGCGTTCCGCTGTTTGGGTCATTGTGCCCATCAGCGGGACGCCTTTTTGTTGTATCCCAACGGTATGGCGCTGCGCCCATACTGGCGTTGAGACAGGAAGGAGACCGGGAGAGTATGGAACGATTTACCGAGCGCACGGCCCCCGCCGGGTTGTACGACCCGAAATTTGAGCACGACAACTGCGGCATCGGCGCGGTGGTGGACATCAAGGGGCGCAAAAGCCACCAGACGCTGGACGACGCCTTGCAGATCGTCGAGCATCTGGAGCACCGCGCCGGCAAGGACGCCGAGGGCAAGACCGGCGACGGCGTGGGCATCCTTTTGCAGATCAGCGACAAATTCTTCCAGAAAGCGGCCGCCGGGCTGGGCATCGCCCTGGGCGGAGAGCGGGAATACGGCGTGGGCATGTTCTTTTTCCCGCAGGACGAACTGCAGCGCAACCAGGCAAAAAAGCTGTTTGAGATCGTCTGCCAGAAAGAGGGGCTGCGCTTTCTGGGCTGGCGGCAGGTGCCCACCTGCCCGGAAATTCTGGGCAGCAAGGCGCGGGACTGCATGCCCAGCATCTGGCAGGGCTTTGTGGCAAAACCCGCCCGCATGAGCCCCGGCATCGACTTTGACCGCCGCCTGTACGTGGTGCGCCGCGTGTTTGAGCAGAGCAGCCGCGAGACCTACGTCTGCAGCCTGTCCAGCCGCACCATCGTCTACAAGGGCATGTTCCTGGTCAAGGAGCTGCGGCTGTTCTACCCCGACCTGCAGGACACCGACTACGAGAGCGCCATCGGCATGGTACACAGCCGGTTTTCCACCAACACCTCGCCCAGCTGGAACCGCGCCCACCCCAACCGCTTTATCCTGCACAACGGCGAGATCAACACCATCCGCGGCAACGTGGACACCATGCTGGCCCGCGAGGAGACCATCGCCAGCAAGTACCTGAAGGACGACATGGGCAAGATCCTGCCCATCGTCAACCAGGGGGGCAGCGACTCGGCCATGCTGGACAACACGCTGGAGTTTTTGGTGATGAACGGCATGGACCTGCCCCTGGCCGTGATGGTCACCATCCCGGAGCCCTGGTCCAACAACCAGAGCATGGACCCCAAAAAGAAGGCGTTTTACCAGTATTACGCCACCATGCTGGAGCCGTGGGACGGCCCGGCGTCCATCCTGTTTTCGGACGGCGACGTGATGGGCGCGGTGCTGGACCGCAACGGCCTGCGCCCCAGCCGGTACTATATCACCAAAGACGGCCGGCTGATCCTTTCCAGCGAGGTGGGCGTGCTGGACATCCCCGCCAGCGAGATCGTCTGCAAGGACCGCCTGCGCCCCGGCAAGATGCTGCTGGTGGACACCGTCCGTGGCGAGCTGGTGGACGACGACCGGCTGAAAGCCGACTATGCCGGCCGCCAGCCCTACGGCGAGTGGCTGGACCGCAACCTGGTGGACCTGGCCAGCCTGAAGATCCCCAACCGGAAGGTCCCCGGCCACACCCCGGAGGAGCTGGTCCGCCTGCAGAAGGCCTTCGGCTACCAGTACGAGGACGTGACCACCATGATCCTACCCATGGCCAAGACCGGCGGCGAGCCTGCCGGCGCCATGGGCAGCGACACCCCGCTGGCGGTGCTGAGCCACACCCATCCGCCGCTGTTCAACTATTTCCAGCAGATGTTCGCCCAGGTGACCAACCCGCCCATCGACGCATTGCGGGAGAAGGTCATCACCTCCACCACCGTCTACGTGGGCGCCCAGGGCAACCTGCTGGAGGAGGACAGCGAGAACTGCAAGGTGCTCAAGATCAACAACCCCATCCTGACCGAGACCGACCTTTTGAAGATCAAGGCCATGAAGGTCCCCGGCTTCAAGGTGGAAACGGTCTCCATCTGCTACTACAAAAACACCGAGCTGGACCAGGCCATCGAGCGGCTGTTTGTGGACGTGGACCGCGCCTACCGCGACGGCGCCAACATCCTGATCCTCTCCGACCGGGAGATCGACGAGTACCACGTGGCCATCCCCAGCCTGCTGGCGGTGGGCGCGGTGTCCAAGTACCTGGTGCGCACCAAAAAGCGCACCGCCATGGCGCTGATTTTGGAAAGCGGCGAGCCCCGCCTTGTGCACGACTTTGCCACGCTGCTGGGCTACGGCGCCTGCGCCATCAACCCCTATCTGGCGCAGGAAACCATCGGCCAGCTGATCGACGAAGGGCTGCTGGACAAAGACTACTATGCCGCCGTGGACGACTACGACCACGCCATCCTGGCCGGCATCGTCAAGATCGCCAGCAAGATGGGCATTTCCACCATCCAGTCCTACCAGGGCAGCCAGATCTTCGAGGCGCTGGGCATCAGCCGCGAGGTGGTGGACAAATACTTTACCAACACCACCTGCCGCGTGGGCGGCATCACGCTGGCGGACATCCAGGCCGACATCGAGGCCCGCCACCAGAAGGCTTTCGACCCGCTGGGCCTTGGCACCAACACCGCCCTGCCCAGCCTGGGCGCCCACAAGCTGCGCAGCGGCCCCGACGCCGAGCAGCACCTGTACAACCCGCTGACCATCCACCTGCTGCAGCAGGCCTGCTGGACCGGCGACTACGCAAAGTTCAAGCAGTACACCGACGCCATCGCCCGCACCGGCGACGACGAGATGCACCTGCGCAGCCTGCTGGAGTTCCACTACCCCGACGAGGGCGTGCCCATCGACGAGGTGGAGAGCGTGGACAGCATCGTCAGGCGGTTCAAGACCGCGGCCATGAGCTACGGCGCTTTGTCCGACGAGGCCCACGAGTGCATGGCCGTTGCCATGAACCGGCTGGGCGGCAAGTCCAACACCGGCGAGGGCGGCGAGCCGGAGGAACGCTTTGGCACCGAGAGCAATTCTGCCATCAAGCAGGTGGCCTCCGCCCGCTTCGGCGTCACCAGCAAGTACCTGGTCAGCGCCCGGGAGATCCAGATCAAGATGGCCCAGGGTGCCAAGCCCGGCGAGGGCGGGCAGCTGCCCGGCGCCAAGGTTTACCCCTGGGTGGCCAAGACCCGCCACTCCACCACCGGCGTGGGGCTGATCTCCCCCCCGCCCCACCACGACATCTACTCCATCGAGGACCTGGCCCAGCTGATCTACGACCTGAAATGCTCCAACCGCCAGGCCGCCATCAACGTCAAGCTGGTCAGCGAGGCCGGCGTGGGCACCATCGCAGCCGGCGTGGCCAAGGCGGGCGCCGAGGTCATTTTGATCTCCGGCTTTGACGGCGGCACCGGCGCGGCGCCCCGCAATTCCATCCACAACGCCGGCCTGCCCTGGGAGCTGGGCATTGCCGAGGCGCACCAGAGCCTGATCCTCAACGGCCTGCGCAGCCGCGTGCGCATCGAGGCGGACAGCAAGCTGATGAGCGGCCGCGACGTGGCCATCGCCGCCATGCTGGGCGCCGAGGAGTTCGGCTTCGGCACCGGGCCGCTGGTGGCCATGGGCTGCGTGATGATGCGCGTCTGCAACCTGGACACCTGCCCCATGGGCATCTGCACCCAGAACCCGGAGCTGCGCAAGCGGTTCAAGGGCAAGCCGGAGTACGTGATGAACTTTATGCGCTTTATGGCCCAGGAGCTGCGGGAGTATATGGCAAATCTGGGTGTGCGCACCGTCGAGGAGCTGGTGGGCCGCACCGACCTGCTGCGCGTCAAGCCGGAACCCGCCGGCAGCCGCGCCAGCGAGCTGGACCTGAGCGCCCTGCTCTCCAACCCGCTGATCGAGAACTCCAACGTCCATTTCGAGCCGAAGGACGTCTACAACTTCGGCCTGGAAAAGACCCCCGACATGAAGGTGCTGATGAAAAAGTTCAAAAAGAGCTTTGACATGGCCGAGCCCAAACCCATGCGGGTGGAGCTGGAGGTGGGCAACACCGACCGCGCCTTCGGCACGATTTTTGGCAGCGAGATCACCCGCAAGTTCGGCAACACCCTGCCGGAGGACACCTTCCACGTCACCTGCCGCGGCTACGGCGGCCAGAGCTTCGGCGCGTTCATCCCCGCCGGCCTGACGCTGGAGCTGATCGGCGATTCCAACGACTATCTGGGCAAGGGCCTGTCCGGCGGCAAGCTGATCGTCTACCCGCCCGCCGACGCGGCCTACAAGGCCAGCGACAACATCGTCATCGGCAATGTGGCGCTGTACGGCGCTACCGAGGGCAAAGCCTTCATCAACGGCGTGGCCGGCGAGCGGTTCTGTGTGCGCAACTCCGGCGCCACCGCCGTGGTGGAGGGCGTGGGCGACCACGGCTGCGAGTATATGACCGGCGGCACCGTGGTGGTGCTGGGCAAGACCGGCAAAAACTTTGCCGCCGGCATGAGCGGCGGCATCGCCTACGTGCTGGACGAGGACTGGGATTTCTACCAGCGGGTCAACAAGGACATGGTCAGCCTGGAGCCGGTGGAGCACAAGTACGACGTGTCGCTTTTGAAAGAGCTGATCCGTGAGCATGTGGAGCTGACCGGCTCCGCCCGCGGCAGAGAGATCCTCGATAATTTCAGCGAGTATCTGCCCAAGTTCAAAAAGGTCCTGCCCCACGATTACGACCGCATGCTGCGGCTGATCGCCAAGATGGAGGAAAAGGGCCAGGACAGCGAGCAGGCCCAGATCGAAGCATTTTACGCCATGAAAAACGCACAGTAAGGGAGGCAGAAGATCATGGGAAACCCCACAGGCTTTATGAAAGTTGCGCGGCAGACCAGCACCGAGCTGCCGCCCAAGGAGCGCATCGCCAATTTTAACGAGTTCCACGTCCCGCTGCACCGGGACGAGCAGCAACTGCAGGGCGCCCGCTGCATGGACTGCGGCGTGCCCTTCTGCCAAAGCGGCATGATGATCGGCGGCATGGCCAGCGGCTGCCCGCTGAACAACCTGATCCCGGAATGGAACGACCTGGTCTACCAGGGCCGGTGGGAGCTGGCGCTGCAGCGGCTGATGGCCACCAACCGCTTTCCGGAATTTACCGGCCGGGTCTGCCCCGCCTTGTGCGAGGCCGCCTGCACCTGCGGCATGGCCACCGGCGACGCCGTGGCGGTCAAGGAGAACGAGCACGCCATCATCGAGTACGGCTACCGCGCCGGCCTGCTGGAACCCGCGCTGCCGGTCAACCGCACCGGCAAGCGGGTGGCGGTGGTGGGCGCCGGCCCCGCCGGCCTGGCCGCGGCGGACCTTTTGAACCTGCGCGGCCACACCGTGACGGTGTACGAGCGGGACGACCGGGTGGGGGGCCTTTTGATGTACGGCATCCCCAACATGAAGCTGGAAAAGCAGGTCATTGACCGCCGGGTGGAGCGGATGGAACAGGAGGGCGTCGCCTTCCGCACCAACGCCGACGTGGGCGGCAGCCTGCCCGCCGGCGAACTGGTGGACAATTACGACGCGGTGGTGCTGTGCTGCGGCGCCAAGCAGGCGCGGGACATCGACGCCCCCGGCCGGGACGCGGCGGGCATCCACTACGCCGTGGATTACCTGACCAGCGTGACCAAAAGCCTGCTGGACTCGAACTTTGCCGACGGAAAGGCCATCTCTGCCCAGGGCAAAAAGGTGCTGGTCATCGGCGGCGGCGACACCGGCAACGACTGCGTGGGCACCGCCATCCGCCAGGGCTGCACCGGCGTGGTGCAGCTGGAAATGATGCCCTGCCCGCCGGCACAGCGCGCCCCCGGCAACGACTGGCCGGAATGGCCCCGCGTGCTCAAGACCGACTACGGCCAGCAGGAAGCCATCGCCGTGTTCGGCAGCGACCCGCGCCTGTATCAGACCACCGTCAAGGAGTTTTACAAAGACGAGGCCGGCCGGCTGTGCGGCGCGCGCATCAGCAGGCTGGAGAGCAAGGTGGTGGACGAAGCCACCGGCCGCCGCTCCATGGTGCCCACCGGCGAGGAGTTTGACGTCGAGTGCGAGCTGGCGCTGATCGCCGCCGGCTTTACCGGCTGCGAAAGCTACGTGGCCGAGGCTTTCGGCGTGGAGCGCACCGCCCGCGGCTGCGTGGCCGACGCCATGTACCAGACCAATGTCCCCGGCGTGTTTGCCTGCGGCGATATGCGCCGCGGCCAGAGCCTGGTGGTCTGGGCCCTGCGGGAGGGCCGCGAGGCCGCCGCCGCGGTGGACGACTACCTGATGAGCTACACCAACCTGTAAACCTGCCATCTCCTTTTCTTCATACAGCCTTCTTTCAGCAGCGGAAAAGCCGTGCGTCCAAAGACGCACGGCTTTTCCGTTTTCTTGTTTGGGGCCGCGCCCCGTCAGCCTTCCGCCGGGGCCTGCGGCTGCTCGGTATGGACGGCTTTGGGGTAGATGGCATACATGCGCTCGTCGTCAAAGTGCTCGTCCAGATAGACCTCCCACTGGCTGGCGGGCGGCTCGCCGTTGGCGCGGGCCGTGTAGCGGGACAGCGCGGCCGAGCTGACCACCACATTGACCGACATGAACACGATCAGGCACCAGGTGATGATCTTGCCGGGCCGGATGGGGATCTTCTCGATCCAGCGGGAAAGCACCGGGTAGCACACCCGGAACCACACCACCGCCGCAATGCCCCAGAAGAAGCAGTACAGCAGGTTGACGCGCCCCGCCAGGTTGAAGGGGATGGCGCTGTAATCCCAGAACACCGTGCCGAACACGATCTCGGTAAAGACGCTGCACAGATACTCGTAGGCGCCGCCCAACAGCGTGCCCACCAAAAACAGGAAGGTGGAGGAGCGGTCCTTGTAGCGGTACAAAAGCAGCGTGGCCAGCGCCAGCGCCAGGCCCCACACGATGGAGAACGGCCCCCACACCACGCTGGAACGGCTCATCCAGTAACCGGCGGTGATGCGGCAGAAGATGGTCTCGGCAATATCGCCCAAAAACGAGCCGATAAAAAACAGCATGACGATCTTGTAAAAGCCGCAGCCCTGGGCAAACACCGTGGGCTTTGCCTTTTTGGCGCGGGTAAAGCTGGCCTGGGGGTTGGCCTTGACCATACGGCGCTCGGTGCGGCCCAAAAGCCACAGGCCCATTTTCAGCGTCAGGGCAGCCATGCGGTTGCCCACCGCTTCCACCTGGGGCAGGCGGTTCTGCAGGCCGGCCAGCGTCAGCACCGTGTCAACGGCGTCCACCGCCAGCAGGACAAACAGCACGCCCAGGATGATCACGCCCGCCGGCTGGGGGATCATGCGGATCAGGTCCAGCAGCAGCGGGTTGCCCCACTTGACCACCACAACGCCCAAAATGCCCCACAGCACCGACACCGGCAGCGCCACGTAGCCGTCCAGGTTCATTGGCAGGTGCGAATAGTCCCACCAGCGGGTGTCGGTGGCACGCTCCAAGATATGCCCGGCGATCCATTCAATGACCGTGGCGTACAAGGCGCTGAACAGAAACAGGAAGAAGGTGCTTTCCCGGATGTCCGGCATGGTCACCGCAATGATAACGCCGGCAAAGCCGTAGACGATGCACAGCGGGCTGTTCAGCACGCCGCGGTCCACATACCGGCGCCGCCGGATGGCGACAAACAGCACCTCCAGCAGCCAGCCCAAAAACGAGTAGATAAAAAACAGCCAGCCAAGTTCGTATAACACGATCGGTTTCCTCCCCAGCTGCGGGCGGCGGCCGCGCGGCGCCGCAGCAATGCATGGCGGGGCGTGCCGGACCGGGCGCCGTGCACAGCCGCCGCCCGCAGATATTACGGCAATCGTATCATGCCGGAAGCGTCAAGTCAATTGCCGGCGGGGCAAAAAGCGCGCCTTTTTGCGCAAAGCGTCCAAATTGTTACCGTTTTGGGCGTTTTGCGCGCCGCGGCGGATTGTGCCGGGGCGTCCCGCATGGTATACTGACGCTGCGGGCCGCGGCGCGTTGCCCGGCCCCCGCATCAGTATAGGAAACGGAGGGGACCCCCATGTTGTTTCTCTGGTATCCCGGCTGCTCCACCTGCAAAAAAGCAAAGGCATTCCTGGACAGCCGCAGCGCCGCGTACACCGCGCGGGACATCAAGGCCGACCATCCCGCCGAGGCGGAACTGCGCGCCTGGCAGGCGGCCGGCAACCTGCCGCTAAAAAAGCTGTTCAACACCAGCGGCCAGCTGTACAAAAGCCTGGCCCTGAAAGACAAGCTGCCCGCCATGGGCGAGGATGAGCAGTTTGCCCTTTTGGCCGGCGACGGCATGCTGGTCAAGCGGCCCATCCTGGTATTGGACGACGGCCGGGTGCTGGTGGGCTTTAAAGAAGCCGAGTGGGCGGCGGCGCTGGACCGGTAACGCCCTTCCGCCCGCAGGCCGGCAGGGCGCGGGACCGGCATCCCGGGTGCAGGCAGCCCCGGCCGCGGGGGACCTGCGGCCGGGGCTGTGCAGTTTCGTTATCGGGGCGCCGTGCCGCACCGGGCGGCAGTCACTGCCCGCCGAAGCAGAACACATCCGGCACGCTGCCCGCGCCGAAGGTCCGGCAGGCCATGCGCCGCATGGCTTTGGCGTGGATGCGGTCATGCCAGACAAAGCGGCGGCAGACCTTTTTCAGCGACCATTGTTCGCCGTAGCTGCCCTCGGCCACAGGGTTCTCCAGATACCCCGGCCGCTGTTCCAGCAGCGCAAAGCCGCGGGCGCGGCTGGCGGCGATGTCCCCGTCGTTGCCGGCGTCCACGCCGATCTCGCCGAAATAATAGCTGTTGACGTTTTTGGTGTGCTCGTACATTTCCCGCGCGGTGCGGGGGCGCTGGCCGTAAAAGGTGGCGCGGGTGGGCAGGCAGCTGGCGTCCGGGTCGGGCACCGCCCGGTACAGCCGCAAAAAATCCTGCGCCGACCGCAATGCCAGGGCTTTCAGCCGCCGGTAGTCCTCCGGCGTCAGGGGGCCGGCCTCGCTGTCAAACAGCACGTCGCTGTCCGCGTCCCGCACCTGCAGGTCGGCGGCGTGCTCCTGCACGATCTCCGCCGCACACTCCGCCGGGGCGTCCAGCCCCAGCCACCGGTGCCAGGCGGCCAGCTCGGCGGGCGCTTTGGCCAGCGCCTCCTCCAGGGACGCGCCGCGGGTGTAAGCGCCGGGACACCCGGCCAGGTGCAGCAGGCTGTCGGGGCCGTTGTGCTCCCAGATGCAGCGGATCGTCATAGTCTTCCTCCTTTGGATGATTTGCCGTCTGTTTTATCTGCGGGCGGCTGCGCGCAGCGTTTCCACTTCCGGTTCGGTCAGCTCCCGGTAGTCGCCGGGGGCCAGGGCGGCGTCCAGCGCCACCCCGCCGATGGCGGTGCGGTGCAGCGCGTTGACGCCCGCGCCGTACACGCCGAACATCCGCTTGATCTGGTGGTACACCCCCTGCCGCAGCACCACCCGCACCCGGCAGGGGTCGCCGCCGGCCGGCTCGGCCAGGGCAGGGGCCAGCGTCTGCCCGTCCGCCAGCGTGACGCCCGCCGCAAAGCCGGCGGACATTTCCGGCGTCAGCGGGGTGTCCAGCGTGACCAGGTATTCCTTGGCCACATGGCGGCCGGGGGCCAGGATGTCGTGGGCCAGCGCGCCGTCGTCGGTCAGCAGCACAAAGCCGGTGCTGGTCTTGTCCAGCCGCCCGGCGGGGAACAGCTGCCGCCGGGGGTAGTCCCCCGCCGCCAGGTCCACCACCGTGGTGTCGCGGGCGTCCCGCGCCGCCGAGACCACCCCCGCGGGCTTATTGAGCATGAGGTAAACAAACTGCCGGTACTGCCCCGCCAGCGGCTGCCCGTCCACACAGACGGCGGCGGTATGCTCGTCCAATTGGGTGTCAGCCTTTCTGCACACTGTCCCGTTTACCGTCACGCTGCCGCGGGCGGCCAGGCGGCGGCTCTCGCTGCGGGGGATGCCCAGCCGCTGGGACAGGTACTTGTCCAGCCGCATCACGGGTGTTCGGCGGTGATGTCCGCCGTGATGCCGCGGGTGACGGCGACAAGGTCCGCGGGGGCCGCCTCGATCTGGGTGCCGATGCGCCCGCCGGAGACCAGCATGGAAGGCTGGGCCAGGCAGCTGACGTCAAACACCGTCTTGTACTGCTTTTTCATGCCCACCGGGCTGCAGCCGCCGCGGATGTAGCCGGTGACCTTGTTGATGTCCGCCACGTGGATCATGGCCACGCTTTTGACGCCGGCGGCCTTGGCGGCCTTTTTCAGGTCCAGCTCAGCCAGCACCGGCACCACAAACACATAGTAGTTCCGGTCCGCCCCCTGGGTGACCAGCGTCTTGAACACCCGCGCCGGGTCCTGCCCGGTCAGCTTTGCCACCGTGGCGCCGTCCACGGCGGCGCCCTCCTGGTGGGGATACTCGTGCGCGGTATAATGGATCCTGGCGCGTTCCAGCATACGCATGGCGTTGGTTTTGGCTTCCTTGCCCATAGCGAACCTTCCCTTTCCCCGGCGGCTGCCCGCCGTTTCTGCCCTTATTATAGGCGGTGGGGGCAGCGTTGTCAAAAAAGGCGGCGGAAGGGGTTGACTTTAGCGTGTTAAAGTGTTAAACTTTCTATACTGTCCCTGCGGTGCTCTGCGCGCAGGTGACGCGGAAGAGAGAGAAAGAACGAAAGAAACCGACAAAGCGCGAGTGACATAAGAAACCAAAGGTTCCAAAGGAACCGCGCGGAAGAGAAGGAGTCATTTCCCATGATCGTCATTTTGAAACACAACGCCCCGGAGGAGAAAATTTACGCTTTCTGCCGCGAGCTGGAGGCGATGGGCTTCCAGATCAACGACTCGGTGGGCAGCGACACCCACATCCTGGGCCTGATCGGCGACACCAAGGCGCTGAGCGAGAGCTGGCTTTTGGCCAACCCCATTGTGGACAGCTGCCGCCGGGTGTCGGAGCCGTACAAAAAGGCCAACCGCAAATTCCACCCGGACGACACGGTGGTGGAGGTGGGCGGCGTCAAGGTCGGCGGCGGCCACTTTGCCGTGATGGCCGGCCCCTGCAGCGTCGAGAGCGAGGCCCAGATCACCGGGGTGGCCCGGCGGGTGCAGGCGGCGGGCGCGTCGATCCTGCGGGGCGGCGCCTTCAAGCCGCGCACCAGCCCCTACTCCTTCCAGGGCCTGCGGGCCGAGGGGCTGGAGCTGCTGAACAAAGCCAAGGCGGCCACCGGCCAACCCATCGTCACCGAGCTGATGGACAGCGTGCACATCCCGCTGTTTTTGCGGGAGGGCGTGGACATGATCCAGATCGGCGCACGCAACATGCAGAACTTTGAGCTGCTGAAGGCGGTGGGCCGCACCGACAGGCCGGTATTGCTCAAGCGCGGGCTTTCGGCCACGCTGGAGGAGCTGGTGATGAGCGCCGAGTACATCATGGCCGCCGGCAACCCCAACGTGATTTTGTGCGAGCGCGGCATCCGCACCTTCGAGAACAGCATGCGCAACACGCTGGACATTTCGGCGGTGCCGATGCTGAAAAAGATGACCCACCTGCCGGTCATCATCGACCCCAGCCACGCGGCGGGCATCGCCTTTATGGTGCCCAGCCTGGCGGCGGCCGCGGTGGCCGCCGGGGCGGACGGTTTGATGATCGAGGTGCACAACGACCCCGCCCACGCCAAAAGTGACGGCGCCCAAAGCCTGACCCCCGACCAGTTCGACAGCCTGATGGCCACGCTGAAGCCGGAGGTGGAGTTCTTTGGCAAGGCACTGAACTGACGCCGGGCCGGACACCGCTTTTCCCCGCCCCCCTGCCGGTCTGGCGCGGCCGCCTGCTTTGCAGTTTTCCCGCAGGCCCGCCGGTTTTTGCCGGCGGCGGGGACGCTCCCTTTTCATACAGGACCGCCCGGCGGGCAGCACGTTTTTGTGCCGGCCCGCCGGGCGGTCCTGTGTTTTGTTTGGGGTTGGACGGCGCACCGCTTTTTTGCGCGGACGCGCGCCCGGCCGGCTCACGCCCAGATGCTGCCGTCCTTGCCGGAGCCAAGCTCAAAGTGGCATTTCACAATGCCCAGGTCCAGTTTGGTGTAAAAGCCGGCGCCGGGTTTGGCCTGCACGCGGCCGTCGCTTTGCAGCGTCAGGGTGAATTTCTGCTGGTTCATGGCGGTGGGGGCAAGCAGCGCGGCCCGCACGCCCTGCCTAAACCAGTCCGGGCAGGCGGCGTCGGCGCGGCTGACCTGCTCCGGCGTTTTGATCTTGTGGGGCGCGCCCTGGGTCTGGCCGTACCCGATGGCGATCACACAGCAGAGCTTTTCGCCCGCGTCCAGCCGGTAAGCGCCGCTGACCTTGGCAAAGGTCATTGCCACCCAGCAGGTGTTCAGCCCCAGGGCCTGGGCCCGCAGCACCACCCGCTGGCCCCAGTAGCCGCAGGTCTGTTCCAGCGCGGGGCCTTTTTTGCCCACCATGGCGATGTAGTTCTTTACGCCCGAAAACTTGCCGTAATGGGCCATAAAGCCGTCAAAAGCGCGGGGCTCCTCCCGCACCAGCTGGATATGCAGCCCGCTTTGGCGGCTGCAGTCCTCGATGCAGGCCTGCAGCGCCGCAAGCGTGTCGCCCGTGATGGGCGTATCCCGATACGCGCGCACCGAATGGCGCGCCTGCATAACATCCAAAAGCGGTTGATCCATATGGTATTGGCCTCCTATTGTACTGCGTCTGCCCGCGGCGGGGGCGGCGGGGCAAAGGGCGCTTTACGCCAGGCCTTCCACCTGCATCGGCCGCATGGGGGCCGCCGACGCCTGCATGCCCTGCGCCTGCACGGCGATCCGCCGCGACGCGGGATAAAACCGGGTGGCAAACACCGTGCTGCCGCCGTTGATGTAGCACTCCACCGAGGAAGTATCCACCAGCACGTCCAGCTCCAGCGGGCCGGGCGTGTCCAGCCGGGCGCGGCGGACGGTGCGCCCGCCGGAGACGGCCGGTTCGGTAAAGCGCAGCGTAAACACCCGCCCGCCGGCGTCATAATCCAGTTCCAGCCCGCCGGCCAGCGTCAGGCGGCAGCTGCCGGCCGCCCTGGCCCGCAGCCGGAAGGGTGCTTCGGCGGCGGTTTCCCCTTCCGGCAGCGGACGGGACGCGCCGCACAGCGCGTCCAGCTCCCGCACCGGGGTCTGGCAGAGGCGGCCGTCTTGCAGCGTGACCTGCCGCGGCACCGTCAGGCAGTGCTGCCAGCCCAGCGCCGTGGTGGGGTTGGCGTAGTCGGCGTCGGGGATGCCCATCCAGCCGATCAGGATGCGCCGCCCGTCCGGCGCCTGGAACGTCTGGGGCGCATAAAAGTCAAAGCCCATGTCCCACTCGGCAAAGCTGTGCAGGCGGCCCTCGGCCAGGTCGCCGTCCACGGCAAAATGGCCGCTCTGGTAGACGTTCTGGCAGGTATAGGTCCCGTGGGGCAGCCCCTGGGGCGACAGGCTGAGGAAGCCCTGCCCGTCCAGCTCAAAATAATCGGGGCACTCCCACATGTAGCCAAAGGCCGGCTTTTGTTCCAGCACGGCTTCCAGCTGCCAGCGCAGGCCGTCGGTGCTGCGGTACAGCAGCACCCGCCCCGCATCGCTGCGGCTGCGCGCCCCCAGCACCATGCGCCAGCCCTGCGCCGTGCGCCAGACCTTGGGGTCGCGCACGTGGCAGCTGCAGTCGGCGGGATAATCGCCGTTGGTCAAAAGCAGCCGCTTTGGGCCCATGATGCGGCCGTCCGCCGTCTCGACGCAGAGGGTGTTGCCCTCCCGCCCGGCGGTGACATAATCATAATCACCGGGGTGCTTGACATTGCCGGTGTAGTACAGCCGCAGCGTGCCGCCGTCCGCCGCCGCGCTGCCGGAGTATACACCGTCCGCGTCCCGCGGATGGTCGGGCGTCAGCGGCACGCCGGTAAAGTTCCAGTGCAAAAGATCGGAGCTTTCGTAATGGCCCCAGCATTTGGGGCCGCTGCCGTCCGCCGCGGAGGGGCAGTATTGAAAATAGACGTGGTACCGCCCGCCGAACCAGCACAGGCCGTTGGGGTCGTTCAGCCAGCCGCGCGGGGGTTCCAGATGGAACGCCTGACGCCATTCAGCCATGGTTCGCCGTCTCCTTTTTGTCGTCGCGGTAGATCAGCATGGTGACCAGGAAGGCGACCGCAAAGGCCACCGCGATGCTGAGCAGGTACTGCGGCAGGTTGTGGGTGGTGATCAGGATGCCGAACACGCCGGTGATGCCGTAGGCGGTGGAGCTGACATGCAGCCAGCCGGCCACCAGCGCGCCCGCCGCGCCGCCCAGGATGCCGGCGACGAAAGGCTTGAAGAACCGCATATTGACGCCGAAGATGGCAGGCTCGGTGATGCCCAGGAAGGCGCTGAGGGAGGCCGGGAAGGCCATGTTTTTCAGCTTGGCGTCACGGGTGCGCAGCGCAAAGGCAAGGGCGGCGGCGCCCTGGGCCACGTTGGCGGCGCTGGCAATGGGCATCCAGGTATCAAAGCCGGTGGCGCTGAGCATGCCGGCCTCCAGCGCGTTGTACATGTGGTGGACGCCCGCCACGACGGTGGGGGCATAAATGGCGCCGCACAGGGCGGAGCCCAGGCCGAAGGGCAGGCCGATCAGCGCCTGCACCGCATCCAGCACCCAGTTTTCCACCTGGCCGAACACCGGGCCGATGACGGTCAGCGTCAGGTAGCCGGTGACCACCACGCTGACCAGCGGGGTGACGAACAGGTCGATCATTTCGGGTACGATCTTGTGCAGCCGTTTTTCGATAAAGCACATGACCCACACGGCGATGATGACCGGGATCACATGGCCCTGGTAGCCCACCAGGTCGATGCTGTACAGGCCGAACCAGGCCTCGGCGGTGGGGATCTCGGCCGCGGTGGCCACGTTCCAGGCGTTGACCAGGTCGGGGTGGATCATGATCATGCCGATGACCGCGCCCAGGTACTGGTTGCCGCCGAACACCTTGGCCGCGCTGGTGCCGATCAGGATGGGCAGGAAGGTGAAGGCCGCGTTGCTGAACAGGTGGATGATGGTGTAGGTGCCGTTTTCGGTCAGGCCGGGGAACACGTTGGCAAAGCCTTCCAGCAGGCCCATCAGCAGGCCGCTGGCGACGATGGCCGGGATGATGGGCACAAACACGTCGCCCAGCGTCTTGATGGCCTGCTTGTACCAGGGCGCCTTGCTGGCGGCCGCCTGCTTGACCTCGGCGGTGGTGGCGGCCTCGATGCCGGCGGCGGCCACGAACTCGTCGTAGACCTTGTTGACGGTGCCGGTGCCGATGATGATCTGCAGCTGGCCGGAAGCCTCAAACACGCCCTTGACGCCGTCCACGTTCTCGACGGCCTTTTTGTCGCATTTGGCGTTGTCCGCGATCACCAAACGCAGGCGGGTGGCGCAGTGGGCCGCGCTGACCAGGTTTTCCCGGCCGCCCACCGCTTTCAAAATGTCCAGTGCTGTCTGCTTGTAATCCATACTCGATCCTCCTTGTGTCCGCAAGCGGTTCCGCATGGAACCGATTTCATCCTTACGGAACCAATTTTAGCATGGATACATGGTGCAGTCTATTGACGGATGGGACGAGATTTCGGGGCAAACGCTATCGGTTTCACATGGTTTCATATTTCCGGCCCCGGCTGGGCGCCCAGCACGGCGGCGGTGGACTGGCGCTCCACCACCTCAAACCCCAGCTGGATGGCGCGGGTGCCGGCCCCCTGGCGGCGCATCAGGTTGAGCAGCAGCTGGGCGGCCTCCTGCCCGCTGGTCTTGTAGTGCAGGTGGGCGCTGGTCAGCGGCACGGCCGCCACCCGCCCGATGGCCGAATCCCCGATGCCCGCCACCAGCACGTCCCGCCCCACGGTCAGGCCGGCCTCGCGGCAGGCCTGCATGGCCCCCACGGCGATGGTGTCGGTGGCGCAGAAAATGCCGTCCGGGCGGCGGCCGGCGTCCAGCATTGCGCGGGCCTGCCGGTAGCCGGATTCCATCGTGAACTGGGCCAGGAACATATCCTCCGCGCGGGGCGGCCTGCCCGCCTCTTTCAGCGCGTCCAGGTAGCCCTGGTGGCGGGCATAGCCGGCGGCGTGGTCCCGCGCGGTGACGCCGATGTACACCGGCCGCTTGCTGCCCCGGCGCAGCAGCAGCCCGGTGACCGCCCTCGCCGCGCCGTAGTCGTCGTGGTAGACGCAGCTGTACCCCTCGTACTTCTGGGCGATGATGACCACCGGCAGGTGCATGCTCTGCAAGACCGCCCGGTGCTCCGGGGTAAAAATGCTGGCCAGAAACAGCACCCCGTCCACCCCGCTGCGGCGGAAGGTGTCCAGGTATTCCACCTCGCGGGCGGGGTCGTTGGCGGTGTTGGCCAGCAGCAGCTGGTAGCCCTTGTCCGCCAGCGCCAGGCTGATGCCGTCCACCACGCGGGCGGTGCTCTCGCTGCTCAGGCGGGGCATGACCACGCCCACCTGCCGGGTGCGGCGGGTGCGCAGCGTGCGGGCCTGCTGGCTGGGCACGTAGCCGGTCTGCTCCACCACGGCGGCAATGGCGGCGCGCTTTTCGGCGCTGAGATAGCCGCCGTTGAAATAACGGCTGACCGCTGTCTTGGACACGCCCGCCAGCCGGGCGATCTCGGTAATGTTCATGGGACGGCGCCTCCTGTGGGATCGGTTTCAGATGCTTCCAGTATAGCAGAGGCCGCCCCGCCGGGCAAGCGCCGGCGGGGGCGGCCGTGGCGCAAAAAAGCCGCCGCCCCTCCCTGTCAGCGGGGAAAGGCGGCGGCCCGGGATCCTGTGCGCTCTGCCGCGGCTTACGCCTCGGCCACGGTGGCGTTGGCCACCAGCTGGTCCATGACCAGGGTCTGCAGGATGTTGGTGCGGATATAGTTTTTGCCGTAGGCGTCCACGTAGCTGTCCGTCTCGCTGGTGTTCAGCACGTCGGACACGTTGGCGTCGTAGGTGGCGTCATCCACCACGATGCCCTCCTTCTCGGCAATGGCCTGCACCAGCATCGCCTGGCGGCAGGTGCTCTCGATGGAGCTTTGGGCCATACCCAGCAGCGTGTCGGCGTCGGTGTAGCCCATGGCGGACAGCATCTCGTCCAGGCCCATGCCGTAGCCGGCCGCGTAGGTGTAGTAGGTATACAGGAAGCTGTCGTTGAAATAGGTGGTGGCGCTCTCGGGGAATTCGGCAAAGGTGGTGGTATCCAGCAGCTGCTGATAGATGGCGTTGCTCATATTGGAGTAGACCATCTGCTCATGCACGTAGCTGCGCAGGTCGTCCACCGTGGTCAGCTGCATATAGGGGTTGATGTTCTCCACCACCCAGTCGTCGGTCAGTTCCGGCAGGACGGACTCGGAGATATAGTTCAGCGTGGTCACAAACACCGCTTCCTTGCCGGCCAGGTCGGGGTTGTTCTTGTAGGGGTCGGGGAAGGTGACGGTCACGTCAAAGGTCTCGCCGGGGGTATGGCCGGCGATCTGGTCCTCAAAATCGTCGATAAAGCTGCCGGAGCCCAGCACAATGTTGTAGCCCTGGGCGGAGCCGCCGTCAAACTCGACGCCGTCCACCGAGCCCACATAGTCGATGTTGACGGTGTCGCCCATCTCGGCGGCGCGGTCGGTGACCTGCTCGGTGGTGCTGAAGCTGGACAGGATGTTGGTGTTGATGTAGTCGGTGACTTCCTCGTCGCTGACCTCGTCAGTGCCGGCGGGAACGGTCATGGCGTTGTAATTGTCGGGCAGGGTGACATAATCCAGCGCGGTAACGCCGTTCAGATAGCCGTTGTCGTCAAAGCCGTCGCTGAAGCTGAAGCTGGACAGATAGGCGTAGGGGTCCGCGGCGGACTCGTCGGTGGCGGACTCTCCGGTGGCCTGCTCCGTCGTCGAGGAAGCGGCCTCGTCGGTGGCGGCGCCGCTTTCCGAAGAAGCGTCCTGAGAGCAGCCGGCCAGCATGGCGGCCATGGCCGCGGCCAGCACCAGCGCGCCGGCACGAAGGGAATGTTTGCGTTTCATGTGTATCTCCTTACTTTTTCAGCGCCCGGACGGCCCTTTTCTCCGGCCTGCCCGTTCGGCGCTTTTACTGCAATAGATTTTATTATACAACAGGGCGGCCGAAATGTACAGTGCCAAAACGGCGCCGGCCGCAACTTTTGCCGTTTGCAGGCCGCGCCGCCTTGTGCTACACTGGAATTGTGCCGCCCCGCCCTGCCGGAGCCGGCCGGGAAAATCCAAACCAAGGGAGCATTTTACCATGGACAGAGCCAAAATCGACCGCATCAACGAGCTTGCCCGCAAAGCCAAGGCCGGCCCGCTGACCCCCGAGGAGCTTGCCGAGCGCAACGCCCTGCGCCAGGAATATCTGGAGGCGGTGCGCAAAAACTTCCGCGCCCAGATGGACCGCATCGTCATTGTGGAGCCGGACGGCACCCGCCACGGCGTGGGCCGCCCCCATCCGCCGGAGCGCAAAAACTGACCCGGCTGCCGGCGGCGCGCCGCCGCGCCCCGTTTTCCCTGCCGATTTTTGCCCAAACCATTGGCATTTGGGGCAGGATTTGTTATAATGTTTGCGTTACTGGGCGCGGCGGCAATCCGCGGCGCCCGGCGCAGCAGCGGATCCCGCGCAGGGCGCGCGGAAAAGGCTGCGCGCCTGACCTTTTGAAAGAGGTAGAATATCCATGTTGACAGCAATCACCGGTATCAACTGGGGCGACGAGGGCAAGGGCCGCATGGTCGACCTGCTCAGCCAGGATTACGACATCGTGGCCCGGTACCAGGGCGGCGACAACGCCGGCCACACCGTCAAAAACGAGCGGGGCAAGTTTGTCTTGAACCTGATCCCCTCCGGCATCCTGCGCCCGGAGGTCGTCTGCGTCATGGGCGGCGGTATGGTCATCGACCCCCACCACCTGGAAGGCGAGATCGACACCCTGCGCGGCCAGGGCATCGCCATCAGCCCCGACAACCTGAAAATTTCTGACCGCGCCACCATCACCATGCCCTTCCATGTGGACCAGGACGGGCTGGAGGAGGCGCGCCTTTCGGCCACCGGCGCCCAGTTCGGCTCCACCAAGCGGGGCATCGCCTACACCTACGGCGACAAGTTCATGAAAAAGACGCTGCGCATGGGCGACCTGCTGCACATGGACGCGGGCGTGCGCAAGCGGCTGGAGACCATCGTCGAGTCCAAAAACCTGACGATGGAGCGCATCTACGGCCAGAAGCCTGTCTCGGTGGACGAGATGTGGGCCTGGTGCCAGCATTACGCCCAGGTGTTCGCCCCCTACATCTGCAACGTGGGCGACTACCTGGCCAAGGCCGACGACGCCGGCAAGAAAATCCTGTTCGAGGCCCAGCTGGGCGCTTTGCGGGACATTGATTTCGGCATTTACCCCTACACTTCCAGCTCCAACACGATTGGCGCTTATGCCCCCATCGGCGCGGGCATCCCCGGCCGCAAACTGGACCTGTCCATCGGCATCATGAAGGCGTACTCCTCCTGCGTGGGCGAAGGCCCCTTCACCGCCGAACTGGCCATGACCGAGGCCGACAAGGACGTTCTGCGTGAGCATGGCCACGAGTACGGCGCCGCCACCGGCCGCCCCCGCCGGGTGGGTCCCTTTGACGTGGTGGCCAGCCGCTACGGCGTGCAGTGCCAGGGCTGCGACGAGCTGGCGCTGACCCTGCTGGACGTGCTGGATTATATGGAGCAGATCCCCGTGGTGGCCCGCTACCAGCTGGCCGACGGCAACGTTACCGACGTGTTCCCCATGGGCAAGACGCTGGACGACGCCCGGCCGGTGGTGGAAACGCTGCCCGGCTGGCACTGCGACATCACCGCCGTGCGCCGGTTCGAGGACCTGCCCCAGGCCGCGCAGGACTACGTGGCTTACATCGAGAAGGCCGTGGGCTGCAAGATCAAGTACATCTCGGTCGGCCCGGAGCGCGACGCCTGCATCGTGCGCTGAGCACGGCGGCCTTTTGGCGCGGGCAAACCTGCAAGCGCCGCACCGACAGCTGAACCAGACCGCTTTCCCGCCGGGTCAGGGCCTTTGCCCGAACCCGGCGGGTTTCTTTGGCGGCCGGGGCGGCGTCCGTCCATTTTTATCGTTTTGCATCAGGGGATAAGGGAGTTATCGTATCATGACCGAATTTCTGCTGCGCACCTTTGTCAAGGACGCGCAAAACACCGCCGACCGGGCCGTGCGCTCGGCCTGCGGCAACCTGGCCTGCATCGTGGGCATCGTGTGCAATGTCCTGTTGTTTTTGGGCAAGTTCATTGTGGGCACGCTGTTCGGCAGCCTGTCCATCACCGCCGACGCCATCAACAACCTGTCCGACGCCAGCTCCAACATCGTCAGCCTGGTGGGGTTCCGGCTGGGCAGCAAGCCCGCCGACCAGAAGCACCCCTACGGCCACGCCCGGTACGAGTACCTGGCCGGGCTGGCGGTGTCGGTGATGATCCTGGTCATCGGCATCGAACTGGGCAAGGAAAGCCTGGCCAAGGCGCTGGCCCCCACGCCGGTGGAGTTCAGCTGGCTGTCGGCCGCAGTGCTGCTGGCGTCCATCCTGGTCAAGCTGTGGCTCAGCGCCTTCAACCGCACGGTGGGCAGGCGCATCCATTCCGAAACGCTGCTGGCCACCGCAGCCGACAGCCGCAACGACGTCGTCTCCACCGCCGCCGTGCTGGTCGCTTCCATCGTGGCTTATTATACCGGCTTTGACCGGCTGGACGGCATCATGGGGCTTGCGGTGGCGGCGTTCATCCTGTACAGCGGCGTCGGCCTGGTGCGGGACACGCTGGACCCCATCCTGGGCGCCGCGCCCGACCCGGAGCTGGTGGCGCAGATCCGGCAAAAAGCCCTCTCCTACCCCGACGTGCTGGGCCTGCACGACCTGATGATCCACGACTACGGCCCCGGCAACCGGCTGGTGAGCTTCCACCTGGAAATGCCCGCTGAGGGCGACGTGATGGCCATGCACGACGAGATCGACCGCATGGAGAAGGATTTTTACACAAACGACGGCCTGCTGACCACCATCCACTTTGACCCGGTGGTGACCGGCGACCCCCACGTGGCCGAGCTGCGGACATTTGTGGAGGAGACCGCCCGCGGCATCGACCCGGAGATCAACATCCACGACCTGCGCATCGTGCCCGGCCCCACCCACACCAACGTCATTTTTGACTGCGCCGCCCCGCCCCGCTACTTTGCCAAGGGCAGCGACGCCGGCCGCGACCTGCTCACCGCCCTGCGGGACGCCGTGCGGCAGAAATGGCCCGACCATTTCTGCGTCATCCAGCTGGAGCAGCTGTATGCCGACCTGACGCCGGAAACCTGAACCCGCGCTGTACATTTGGGCAAATTTGTCGTATGATTTTAGTGTGATATCGTATACTACGGAAGGCCCGGCCCGCGCCGCCCGCCCCGCTCCGCCTGCAAGGAGGATGTTTATGGATTACAACAAGGCAGCCCTGGAGCTGCACGAAAAGTTCCCCGGCAAGATCGCCGTGCAAAGCCTGGTGGAGTGCCGCGACCGCGACGCGCTTTCCACCGCCTACACCCCCGGCGTGGCCGAGCCCTGCCGCAAGATCAAGGCCGACCCGGCCGACGTCTACCGCTACACCTGCAAAGGGCGCATGGTGGCGGTGGTCTCCAACGGCACCGCGGTGCTGGGCCTGGGCAACATCGGCCCCGAAGCCGCCCTGCCGGTGATGGAGGGCAAATGCGTGCTGTTCAAGGAATTTGGCGGCGTGGACGCCTTCCCCATCTGCATCGACGCCAAGACCAAGGAGGAAGTCATCGCGGCGGTCAAGGCCATCGCCCCCACCTTCGGCGGCGTCAACCTGGAGGACATCCGCAGCCCCGAATGCTTTGAGATCGAGGAAACGCTGGAGCGGGAGCTGGATATCCCGGTGTTCCACGACGACCAGCACGGCACCGCCATCATCGTGCTGGCCGGCCTGCTCAACGCGCTGAAGGTGGTGGGCAAGCGCATCGAGGAGGTGCGCATCGTCCAGAACGGCCCCGGCGCCGCCGGCACCGCCATCATCAAGATGCTGATGACC
>DWVD01000065.1 GCA_019120395.1 Candidatus Gemmiger faecigallinarum | reverse complement strand
TGCGCGGCGTTCCGGCTGGACAACGCCGGCCCGGGCAGCCGCTGGCCGGAGCTGGTTCTGGCCTACAATGCCGCCGCCCGCCCCCACGCGGTGGTTCTGCCCCAGGGCCGCTGGCAGTGCCTGGCCGACGGCGAAAACAGCTTTTTGTGGCGGGCGGAAAAACCTGCGGGCATTTCCGGCCAGGCCGTTCTGCCCGCCGGCGCCGCGCTGGTGCTGGGGCGGCTGGAGTGAACCGGCGCGGAGACTGCGCCAGCAAGGAGAATCGACTATGGAACAATTTTACGGCCGGCAGGACTTTGCCGACGCCGCCCGCGCGCAGGAAAACTGTTTCCTGCTGACCAACGGCCTGGGCGGGTACTGCTCGCTCTCGGCGGCGTTTTCGGCCACGCGGGGCGACCACGCCCTGCTGATGGCCTGCCTGCATGCGCCCACGGTGCGGGTGGACCTGGTGCACCGCCTTACAGAAGAGGTCGCCGTGGGGAAAAAGCGCTTTTTCCTCTCCACCCAGGAATATGCCGGGCAGCCGGACGAGGACGGCTGGCGGAACCTGCTGCTGTTTGACGCCGGCGGCCCCCGCTGGGTCTACGAGTCGTCCGGCGTCCGGGTGACCCGCCGTGTGGCGATGGCAAACGGCGAAAATACGGCGGCGGTGCTTTACACTCTGGAAAACCGGGCGGCGGAGCCCTGCACCCTGACGGTGACCCCCTGGCTGCGGTTTGTGCCCAAGGGCGGCCGCATGACCCGCCGGCGGCGGTTCGACTGGCAGCAGGGCCGGGTGCGCAGCGGCGGCCTGACGATGTATTACTCGGTGGAAAATGGCGGCGCCCGGGCGCTGCCTCTGCGGCACAGCACGCTGCGATTTTGCCACGACGCCCCCGACGGGCGCGCCCCCACGGGGCTGTGCGCGGCGGCAGGGTGCCTGACGTTTGCCGCAGCCCCGGGCGAGACCCTGCAGGCGGCGGTGGTCTTTGGCCTTGCGCCCGGCCTGCCGCGGGCGCAGGCGGTGTGGGACGGCCAGGCCCGCCGGCGCAGGGAACAGGCGGCCGCCGCCGGGCTGAAAAGCCCGCTGGCCCGGGCGCTGTCGGCGGCGGCCGACGCCTTTTTGGTGCGGCGCGACTCCACCGGCGGCATGACCATTGTGGCCGGGTATCCCTTTTTTACCGACTGGGGCCGCGATACCATGATCGCCCTGCCCGGCTGCGCGCTGGCCACCGGCCGGTACGCTGACGCCAAAAGCATCCTGCGCACCTTTGCCGCCCACGAGAAGGACGGCCTGATGCCCAACCTGTTCCCCGAAGGAGACGCGCCGCCGCAGTATAACACCGTGGACGCGGCGCTGCTGTTCCTCAACTGTCTGTGGCTGTACCACCTCCGCACCGGGGACGACGCCTTTGTGCGGGAAGTCTGGCCCTGCGCGGAGAGCATCGTCCGGCATTACCGCGCCGGGACGCGCCACGGCATCCGCATGGACGCCGACGGGCTGCTGCTGGCCGGGCAGGGGCTGGACCAGGTGACCTGGATGGATGTGCGCATCGGGACCCACCTGCCCACGCCGCGCCACGGCAAGCCGGTGGAGGTGAACGCCTACTGGTACAATGCCCTGCGTATTCTGGCGCGGCTGGCCCCTATTGCCGGGACGGACGGCGCAGAGTACGACGCGCTGGCCGACCGGGCGGGCGCAAGTTTCCGCCGGGCTTTCTGGATGCCGGGGGAAAACCGCCTGCGGGATGTGGCAGGCGACGCGGCCGGGCAGGCCGGCGGCCAGCTGCGCTGCAACCAGATCTGGGCGGTGTCCATGCCGTTCACGCCGCTGACCCGGGCGCAGGCGGAGGGCGTGGCGCGCAGCGTGCGCCGCACGCTGTGGACGCCCTGCGGGCTGCGCACCCTTTCCCCCGACGACCCGGAATTCCACCCCGTTTACGGCGGCCCCCAGCGGGTGCGGGACCTGGCCTACCACCAGGGCACGGTGTGGCCCTTCCCGCTGGGCGGCTGCTACCTGGCCGAGCTGCGTCTGGGCGGGTTTTCGGCCGCGTCCCGCGCTGCCGTGCAGGCTGATCTGGACATGCTGCAGCCGGCCTTGCGGGAGGGCTGCGTCGGCCAGCTGCCGGAGATCTACGACGGCGGCGCGCCGGGGGCTTCCCGCGGGTGCTTTGCCCAAGCCTGGAGCGTGGGCGAGATGCTGCGCGTCTGCGAGGCGCTGGAACGGCCCGAGGCGGCCGGCTTTGCCGGCGGCTGGGCGGACCCGGAGGAGACGGCACAGGACAGATAAGGAGAAATTATGCTGGACAGAAAAGACAAAGACTGGTGGAAGCGGGCGGTCATTTATCAGATCTACCCCAAAAGCTTCCAGGATTCCAATGGCGACGGCGTCGGAGACCTGCCGGGCATCATCAGCCGGCTGGACTACCTGCAGGCGCTGGGGGTCGACGCGCTGTGGCTGTGCCCGGTGTTTGCCAGCCCCCAGGCGGACAACGGCTACGACATCAGCGACTACCGGGCCATCGACCCGATGTTCGGGACCATGGAGGACATGCGCGCGCTGATCCGGGAGGCGGACGCCCGGGGCATCGGCATCCTGCTGGATCTGGTGCTCAACCATACCAGCGACCGGCACCGCTGGTTCCGGGAGGCCTTGAAAGGCCGTGACAACCCTTTCCACGACTACTACATCTGGCGCGACGGCAGGCCGGACATGCCGCCCAACGGCATGAAAGCAACCTTTGGCGGGCCGGCCTGGACCTGGGTGCCGGAACTGGGGCAATACTATTTTCACCAGTTTGCGCCGCAGCAGCCGGATCTGAACTGGGAAAACCCCGCCGTGCGGCAGGAGCTGTACGCCATGATCCGCGCCTGGATGGCCGAGGGCGTGGCGGGCTTCCGGCTGGATGTGATCGACCAGATCGGCAAGGACCCCGACCTGCAGGTGACCGCCAACGGTCCCCGGCTGATGGAATTTCTGCGCGAGCTGAACCGCGAGACCTTCGGCGGGGCAAACCTGGTCACGGTGGGGGAGGCCTGGGGCGCCGACGTGGCCCGGGCGCGGCGGTACAGCGCGCCGGACGGCAGCATTTTCAGCATGGTGTTCCAGTTTGAGCAGATGCTGCTGGACCAGGGCGACAGCAAGTGGGAGGCAAAACCCATGCCGCTGCCGGTGCTGAAAAAAAGCATCGCCCGCTGGCAGCAGGGGCTGCATGGCTGCGGCTGGAACAGCCTGTTCTGGAACAACCACGACCTGCCCCGCATCGTCAGCCGCTGGGGCGACGACGGGGAATACCGGGTGCAGTCCGCCAAAGCGCTGGCGGTGGCGCTGCACGGCCTGCAGGGCACGCCCTACATCTACCAGGGCGAGGAACTGGGCATGACCAACGCGCCCTACCCGGCGGAGGACCTGCGGGACATCGAAAGCCGCAACGCCTACCGCGACCTGCGCGCCGCCGGCAGGACCGACGCCGAGGCCATGGCGGCCATCCACCGCATGGGGCGGGACAACGCCCGCACGCCCATGCAGTGGAGCGCAGGGGCAAACGCCGGCTTTACCGCCGGCACGCCCTGGATGCGGGTCAACCCCAACCATGTGGAGATCAATGCCGAGGCCGCCCTGGCCGACCTGGATTCGGTGTTTTACACCTACCGGGACCTGATCGCCCTGCGCAAGCGGTATCCGGTATTCGTTCAGGGGGATTTCACCCTGCTTTGCCCCGACGACGGCCAGGTCTTTGCTTATGTCCGCCGAGGGGCGGGGCAGAGCCTGCTGGCCGTGGCAAACCTGAGCGGACGCCCGGCTGCTTTTGCGCTGCCGGACGAGTTTGCGGCCAGCCGCGTGCTGCTTGCCACACAGGGGCCCCCCGCCGGCGGCCTGCTGCGCCCCTGGGAAGCGGCGCTGTACCTGACGGAGCAATGACCCGCCCCGCGCCGTTCGGGCGTTCCCGGGCGGCGTCCCCGCCTGCCGGCGGTTTTGCCGGCAGCAACCACCGCACAGAAAGGAATGCATTGCAATGGATCTGAAAGAAAACCTGACCGCAGTCACGCAGGCGCAGTTTGGGCGCCTGCCCGACGCCTGCACCGACCGGCAGCTGTACCATGCGCTGCTGGCGCTGACCCAAAAGCTGGCCGCAGACCGTCCCGCGCCGCAGGGCGGGCGCAAGCTCTACTATTTTTCGGCCGAATTCCTGATGGGCAAGCTGCTCAGCAACAATCTGCTGGCGCTGGGCCTGTTTGAGGAGACCCGGTCCCTGCTGGAAGACATGGGGCGGTCGCTGGCGGCCATCGAGGAATGTGAACCGGAGCCTTCGCTGGGCAACGGCGGGCTGGGGCGGCTGGCTGCCTGCTTCCTGGATTCCATCGCGGCGCTGGACCTGCCGGGCGACGGCGTGGGCCTGAACTACCACTATGGCCTGTTCCGTCAGAAATTTGCCTGCCGCAAGCAGCAGGAGCAGCCCGATCCCTGGATCGAGCCGGAAAGCTGGCTGCTGGATACCGGCCGCCGCTACACGGTGCCTTTCGGCGGGTTTGAGCTGGAGGCGGTACTGTACGACATGGCGGTGCCGGGGGCGAACGGCGGCACGGCAAACCGGCTGCATCTGTTCGACGTGCCCGACCCCGCCGACCCGCCGGCCAACGGCATCGATTTTGACAAGCGGGACGTCGCGCACTGCCTGACGTCTTTCCTGTATCCCGACGACAGCGACCGGGACGGCCAGCTGCTGCGGGTGTATCAGCAGTATTTCATGGTGTCGGCCGGCGCCCAGATGATCCTGGACGAGCTGGCGGAACGGGGCTTTGGCCCGGGGGATCTGGGCGACCGTGTGGCCATCCAGATCAACGACACCCACCCGTCCATGGTCATCCCCGAGCTGATCCGCCTGCTGACCGCTGGCGGCATGTCCTTTGACGATGCGGCGGCCCAGGTGGAAAAGTCCTGCGCCTACACCAACCACACCATCCTGGCCGAAGCGCTGGAAAAGTGGCCGCTGGAATATATCCAGACCGTCGCGCCCCAGCTGGTGCCCATCATCCAGGAGCTGGACCGCCGCGCCCGCCAGCGCAGCGGCGACAGCCGCGTGGCGATCCTGGACGAGTGGGGACGGGTACACATGGCGCACATGGACATCCATTTTGGACATTCGGTCAACGGCGTGGCCGCGCTGCACACCGAGATCCTGAAAAACAGCGAGCTGAAGCCCTTTTACGACCTGTACCCCGAAAAGTTCAACAACAAGACCAACGGCGTCACCTTCCGCCGCTGGCTGCAGGCCTGCGACCCGGCGCTGTCCGCCTGGATCACCGACCGCATCGGCGACGGCTGGAAGAAGGACGCCGCCGAGCTGGAAAAGCTGCTGCCCTGTGCCGACGACGCCGGCAGCCTGGCCGGGCTGCTGGAGGTCAAGCAGCACAACAAACGCCGCCTGCAGCGCATGCTGGCCCGGCGGCAGGGCGTTGAGGTGGACGAAAATTCCATTTTTGACATCCAGGTCAAGCGCCTGCATGAGTACAAGCGCCAGCAGATGAACGCCCTGTGGGTGATCTTCAAATACCTGGAGATCAAGTCCGGCCGCCGCCCGGCGCGCCCGATCACGGTGCTGTTCGGCGCCAAGGCGGCCCCGGCCTACACCATGGCCAAGCATATCATCCACCTGATCCTCTGCCTGCAGGCGCTGACCGAGTCCGACCCCGAGGTCCGGCCCTGGCTGCGCGTGGTCATGGTGGAGAACTATAACGTGAGCTGGGCCGAGGCGCTGATCCCCGCCTGCGACATTTCCGAGCAGATCTCGCTTGCGTCCAAGGAGGCCAGCGGCACCAGCAACATGAAATTCATGGCCAACGGCGCGGTCACGCTGGGCACCATGGACGGCGCAAACGTGGAGATCGCCGAACTGGTGGGACCGGAAAATATCTACACCTTCGGCGCATCCAGCGACGAGGTCATCGGCCTGTATGCCGGCGGCGGCTACCATCCGCTGGAGCATTACCACCGCCCCGGCGTGGAATATCTGGTCGATTTCCTGATCTCGCCCGAGCTGATGTCCATTGGCGACCCCGGCGTGCTGACGGCGCTGTGGCGCGATATGAAGCACAAGGACTGGTTCATGGCGCTGCTGGACGTGGAAAGCTATATCGCCCGCAAGGAGCAGGCGCTGGCCGAGTACGAGGACCGCACCGCCTGGGCGCGGAAAATGCTGGTGAACATTGCAAAGTCCGGCTATTTCTCCTCCGACCGGACCATCGCCCAGTATAACGACGAGATCTGGCGCCTGCGCTGAAAACTGCATCATGGAACAAAAACGCCCGGACAGCCCAAAAGGCTGTCCGGGCGTTTGCCGTGCCGGATCATGCGGGGGAATGTCAGGACCCGCGCTGCTGCAGCTGGAAACGCGGTTCGTACTGCCGCAGCAGCTCCAGGCTTTTGCCGCGGGTGTAAAACCGCTCCAGAGAGTGGACGCTGTGGTGGACGTGGGTCTCGTCCAGCACCGGGAACTGGCTGCGGCGGCGGTATTCCTCGGGGGTGACGCCGAAACGCTTTTGAAAGGCGCGGGAAAAATAACGGTAGTCCGAGAATCCGGACGCCGCATAGACGTCCACCATCCGGTACTGGCCCGAGGCGATCAGCTTGCAGGCGGCGTAAAACCGCACGGTGTTGACGTAATCCTGAAAGCTGCGGCCCAGCACCTCCCGCGCAAAGTGGGACAGATACCCCAGCGAAAGACCTTCCTGCCGGGCAAAGTCGGACAGGTTGACCTTGTGCATGTAGTTTTCGTCCACATAGCGGATCAGCCGCAGCAAACGGTCGTTCCGGCGCTGCTGCCCGGCGACCTCGCTGCCGGAAAGCACCTGATGGGGAACGCCCTCCACCAGCTGGCCCAGCAGCAAAAACGCCTGGCCGGCGCAGGCCAGCTCGTAGCCGTCAGGGCGTTCCAGGTAGCTTTGGGTCAGGCGGAACAGCCTTTGGGTCAGGGTGCGGTAGCTTTCGGCCGCAAGCGCCAGGCCGGGCATGGCCTGGGCAAAGCGCAGCTGACCGAACGCGGGGTAGACCGGTTCGGCCAGGGCGGGGGACACCTGCAGGCACAAAAATGTACAGCTGTGCTCCTCGGCGTGGAATTCATGCAGCTGGCCGGGGTTGAACACCACCGTTTCGCCGGGATGCGCCAGCAGCCGGGTGTGCTCGATGCGGACGTCCAGGTCGCCCTCCATCAGCAGGATCAGTTCCAGTTCGCGGTGGATGTGCGGCGTGCGGTAATGCACCGTGTCAAAAAAGACCCGCAGCCCGTCGATCTGCGGGTGCTCTACGATCTCAAATTCCTGCATCCTGCATCCCCTCCAGGGCGTTTTTGTCTGGCGCGGGCGCGCCGCGGCCTCTTTCCCATTGTACCGCAGGAGCGCCGGGACCGCAATGCAAAAAACGGGCGGATGCCGTCAGCCTGCGCCGCCCGCCGGCAGGTCCAGAAGTTCCTCGTACGGCACGTTCAGGATGCTGCGCAGCGCCCGGATCTCGTCGGGATAAATATGCCGTTGCCCGGCCTCGATCTTGGCCAGGGCGCTGCGCGTTATATCGCAGCCGCTGACCTGCAGCTGGGCGGACAGTTGGACCTGCGAAAATCCGCGCCGCATGCGCAGTTCCCGTATTTTCTGCCCCAGGGCCTTCTCGTACGCTGCATCCACACACAACACCCCTTTCGCACCTATATCGGTGCAGTATGTGTTGATTTTATGCGAGATACAAGGTAAAATTGCACTTATATCGGTGCAATACAAAAAAGAAAGCGGCGCGCCGCCGCACAGCAAGTTGATCCGCTGCAAAGGCGGGCGGACCTTCCGGAAAGGCGCTGCGCCGCGGCGGGAGAAAAGCGCCTCCGGGCAGGGGGCGTCATGCCGGCCGCGGGCGGCGTTTTGCGGGGCGGCCGCTGCCTGCCGGCAGCATATATGGTGGTTTTTTCGTTATTGTGGGCACTTTGTCTACAATTCGACGGTGTTATTTGGGCAATATTGAAAAAATTATGAAAATTTTCTTATTAAGTCAAACTTGATCAAATAAATCTGGCATAATCTAGGAAAAGGCCGATACTTTATCCTGGAGGTGCTGCACATGAATCAGCAAAATAGTACATTTGAAATGGCCGTTTTTGGCGCCCGGGTCCAACAGATACGCAAAGCGCGCCGGCTGACGCAGGAGGACGTGGCCGACCGGATCGGCTGTTCGCTGTCGTATATCAGCAAGCTGGAAAACGGCAAGGCGTCCTGCAACCTGAGCAGGCTGCTGGATCTGGCCGATGCGCTGAAGTGCGACGCGGCCGAGCTGATCTTTGGCGTCAACCGCGGCAGCCGGGCATATCTGGAAGCGGAAGTGGAACGCATGCTGGGGGATCTGACCTCCCGCGATAAGGAGCTTGTCTGCATCCTGATGGCATCCATGATCAAACGATCCAAGGAAGGGAACGCGGACCATGCCATTTCATGACAGTGCAACAGACGAAACGAAGATGACGGAATTCTTTCAATATG
>DWVD01000064.1 GCA_019120395.1 Candidatus Gemmiger faecigallinarum | reverse complement strand
AGAAGTAGCCGATGTCCAGCTTTTCCAGGATGTCGAACAGCTTTTTGTAGACGGCTTCGTCCTCGTGCCAGTCGGGCAGCTTGTAGCGGCAGCTGCCCAGGAAGCTGGAGGGCGTCCGTTTGAGCAGCTCGATGTCCAAATCATCCTTCAGGACGGTGGAAAGATCGACCACCCGCTCCTCCAGCAGGCCGGCCACGCCGTTGCGCATGCCGTAGACGATTTCTGCGCCGCGGTTTTTGCAGCTCTCAAACACACCGGCCAGACTTGCGTTGATGACGGAAGTGGGGCCGCCGGACTGTCCGACGATCGCGTTTTTACCCATGATTCTTTTCTCCTTTTACACTGTGTTTTATTTATCTTGGCCGGACAGGGGTCTGCCCGGGAAAGAACTTCAGGGGACATCGTGGACGGCCGGCAGCCGGGGCACCCGGGCTTTACAGGTGGACGTGGCGGGGGGTGCCGTTCACATAAATGGGGGTCAGCTCGTCCAGGATCAGCGGGCGGGCATACTCCTCAAAGCTGGAAGTCACATGCATCCCGTCGGGGGTGATCCACTCGAGGGGCACTTTCTTTTCCAGGTTGGCCACCTGCTGCACGTCCACCGACTCGGTGACGCACTGGTAGGGATAGCCGCTCATCCGTTTGAGGGCGATCATGCGGCCGCTCTCGCCCGCAAAGGCCGCGGCGGCAGCGGCGCCGCCCACGGCGTATGCCTCGGTCACGTCGGTGCGGCTGGCCAGGTGGCTGGCGCAGCGCTGCAGGGTGGAAAACTCGATGGCCCGGCTCTTGCAGCCCAGGCGCTCGTGGATCAGCTCGGACAGATACCGGCTGGTGCCGCTGAGGATGGCCTTGTGGCCGAATGCGTCCAGCTGGCCCGCGGTGGACACCAGGTCGCACAGATAAGTGCCGTCGGCGGTGCGGACGCCCTCGCTGGCGGCGATGATGACGTTGGACTTCCGGCTCTGCAGCTCGTCCACCCGTGCCAGGAACTTTTCGGGGTCAAAGGGCACTTCGGGCAGCAAAATCAGGTCGGGGCCGTCGCAGTCCTCGCCCGAAGCCAGGCAGGCCGCGCCGGCCAGCCAGCCGGCATGGCGGCCCATGATCTCGGCCACCGTCACGCTGCGCAGGTCGTAGACCGAGGAGTCGCGGATCACTTCTTTCAGGATGGTGGCGATGTACTTGGCGGCCGAGCCATAGCCGGGGGTATGGTCGGTCAGGCACAGGTCGTTGTCGATGGTCTTGGGCACGCCGATGAACCGCACCGGGCTGCCCACCTTCTGGCCGTAGCGGCTCAGCTTGGCGATGGTGTCCATCGAGTCGTTGCCGCCGATGTAGAACACCGCGCAGATGTCGTATTTGTCAAAGAGGGTGAACAGCTGGATGAAAGGCACGCTGTCCGTCTCGGGGTCGGGCAGTTTGTAGCGGCAGCTGCCCAGGAAGCTGGACGGCGTCCGTTTGAGCAGTTCAATGCTCATCCGGTCGTCCAGCAGGACGTTGAGGTCCACGATCTCCTCCTTGAGCAGGCCCTCGATGCCATACTTCATCCCGTACACTTTGCCGGCGCCCAGGCTGCGGGCCGTCTTGTAAACCCCTGCCAGGCTGGAATTGATGACGGCGGTGGGGCCGCCGGACTGTCCGACGATCACATTGTTCGACATGGTTTGCTCCTTCTTATCCTAGATACCAATCGTTTGCGCCGCTGCGGGCCCTGCATTGCGCCGCGCGGGCGGGACGTGAAACAAGCTGAAATCCATACAAAAATGCTTTTTGAGGTGAAAGAGCTTTTTGCAGGTTGCTGGAATTTTGTCCCAATCCTATTGTAACCGTTTCTCGCGTTGTATGCAAGACCCAACTTGGTTGCAGAGTGAAAAAATTTATGATAGAATCAATATATCTTTGAGCGCCGGCGGCAGCCGGCCCAAATTGTTTAGGAGAGTAAATCGTACCATGGGTATTTCACACGAATACAACTACGCCCGCCGCCGCGCCCGGCAGCGGAGCAAATACGGCAAGCTGAAACTGGCGGCCTGCGTGGCGGCGATCCTGCTGCTGTCGCTGGCCATCACCGCCATTTTGGAGACGGCCCAGCGGGAGGCCGCGCCCGCCGTGCCCGACACCCTGCCCAGCGGCACGGTGGAGGGCATCCTGGCCCCGCTGCCCATGCAGCCGGGGGAGGGGGGCGCCGCGGCGGAAGTGCTGGACTTCGGCCCGGCCCGCCAGAGCCCGGGGGCCTATACCGTCCGCGCCTATGACAGCAGCGTCATCCGCCAGCCCGCCACTGGCCAGGTGGACCTGAGCTACTTTGCAGACGCGGCCTTTCTGGGGGACAGCCTGACGGTGGGCTTCACCGACTATGACATCAACCTGGGCGGCGCGCTGATCTGCGGCTATATCGGGGCGGGGCCGGACACCATCGTCAACCGGATGACCGTCAACCACATGACCCGCGGGGACGAGATCGCCCTGGACGTCTTGGCCGCGGCCCAGCCCAAAAAGCTGTATATCCTGCTGGGCACCAATACCCTGACCACCGCCGGCGCCGAGGACCGCTTTTTGACTTACTACGGTGCCATGCTGGACACGCTGCGGGAAACGCTGGGCCAGGACTGCGTCATCTATGTGCAATCCATCCCGCCGGTGCGGCCCGAAGCCGCGGCCGAGCGCCCCGGCCTGACCAGCGGCAACCTCCGCAATGTGAACGAGCAGCTGGCCAAGCTGGCCGACAGCAAGGGCTGCGTCTACCTTGACCTGTGGGAGGCCCTGGCCGACGGCGAGGGCAACCTGAAGGCCGTCTGCGCCGCGCCGGACGGGGTCCACCTGTCGGCGGGCAACGGCTACGGCGCGTGGGTCAACTACCTGCGCAGCCACACCCTGTATGCCGCCGGCAGCCCCTGGACGGCCGGCAGCGCCTTTGCACAGTGACACAAGAAAGGGACGCGCCGCACGGATGCGCGCAGCGTGTCCCTTTTTTGCATTTTATCTTGATAAAAAGAGAGGAACATACGAGATCGAAAAGTAAGGGGCCTTTCGCCCGGACAAAACCGGGCACAGAAAATCGGGCACAGCCGGGAAACTTCGTGTATACTGTTGCCAGAAGGAGGGCGTGATCTATGGATTGGGTCGAGAGCATCCACAGGGCAATCCAGTATATCGAAGCTCATCTCCGGGAGGATTTGTCCATCTGTACTGTTGCGCAGCAGGCGGCGCTGTCCCCGTATTACTTCCAAAAAGGGTTTACCATGCTGTGCGGCATGACAGTGGGAGAGTATATCCGCCAGCGCCGGCTTTCCGCCGCCGGGCTGGAGGTCCTCATGACGGACCGGAAGATCATTGATATTGCGCTGGAATTCGGCTACGATGCACCAGACAGCTTTACCAAGGCATTTGCCCGTTTCCATGGGGTCACGCCGGCCGCTCTACGAAAAAGCGGAGGCGCGGTCCGCTCCTTTGCTCCGCTGAGAATCAAAGTAACTCTGGAAGGTGGTCAGAATATGGATTGCAGAATTCAGAAAAAAGAGGCGTTCACGGTGCTTTGCCGGGCCAAAACATTCCGGTATGAGGAGGGTGCCGAGCAGGTGCCTCGATTCTGGGCGGAACATTTCCGTACCGGCGGCGGGGAAACCGTGCACGGTATGTATGGGATCAATCTGGACGAGAGCATGGGCGGCAGTGAATTTGAATATCTCATTGCCGACAATTATGACCCGGTCAAAGAGATCCCGGCGGGATTCATCACCCGGACCATTCCCGCATATACCTGGGCGGTCTTTCCCTGTACCGGCAAGATGCCGCAGGCGCTGATGGAACTCAACCGGCAGATTTTTTCCCAGTGGCTGCCTGTTAACACCGACTATCGCATCGCTGCAGGTATCAACGTAGAGATGTACAGCGATGCCAGCCGGTTTGAAAACGGAGCTCAAGACCAGGACTACTATTGTGAGGTCTGGCTCCCGGTAGAAAAGAAGTAACCGCAAACCGGGAGGCCCCCAAAAGAGGGAGCCTCCCGGTTGTTGTTTTGCTGTTTTTGGCAAAGATTACTTGTTCTTGCTGCGGGCCTTCATGCGCTGCTCGTGGTTCAGGATCTGCTTGCGGATGCGCAGGTTCTTGGGGGTGACCTCCAGCAGCTCGTCGGGGGCCAGGAATTCCAGGCAGCCCTCCAGGCTCAGGCGGCTGATGGGCACCAGGCGCAGCGCGTCATCCGAGCCGGAGGCGCGGGTGTTGGTCAGGTGCTTGGTCTTGCAGACGTTGACGTCCACGTCCTCGCCGGTGGGGGTGTAGCCGATGACCATGCCCTCATAGACCTTTTCGCCGGGGCCGATCAGCAGGGTGCCGCGCTGCTGGGCGTTGTACAGGCCATAAGTGACCGACTCGCCGGTCTCAAAGCTGACCAGGGAACCGGTCGAGCGGTTGGTGATCATGCCGGCCCACAGGTCGTAGCCGTCAAAGATCTGGTTGATGACGCCTTCGCCGTGGGTGTCGGTCAGGAACTGGTTGCGGTAGCCGAACAGGCCGCGGCTGGGCATACGGAACAC
>DWVD01000063.1 GCA_019120395.1 Candidatus Gemmiger faecigallinarum | reverse complement strand
ACCACCTGCTGGTCCAGCATCTGGCAGACCGACGAGGTCACCAAAGAATATTTTGAGATCCACGGCCGGCCGGAGGCATACAAGCCCTTGGCCCCGGCGGATGTGGCCTACTATGACGGTTGCATCGAACTGGACCTGTCCACCGTCGAGTGCATGATCGCCCTGCCCATGCATCCCAGCTACGCTTACCCCATCCGGGAACTGAAGGCCAACGCCAAAGACATCCTGCACGAGATCGAGACCCGCGCCAACCAGCAGCTGAACGGCAAGGTCCAGATGGACCTGGTCGGCAAGGTGGCGGCGGACGGCAGCATCCGGGTGGACCAGGGCATTGTGGCCGGCTGCAGCGGCGGCACCTTCGAGAATGTCTGCGCCGTGGCGCAGATCCTGAAAGGCAAAAACTGCGGCGCCGGCACCTTCCGCATCAGCGTCTACCCGGACAGCATGCCCACCTACTTGGAGCTGGTCAAAAACGGCGCGGTGGCGGACATCGTTTCCGCCGGCGGCATCTTCCGCGAGTGCTTCTGCGGCCCCTGCTTCGGCGCGGGGGACACCCCCGCCAACGGCGAGTTCTCCATCCGCCACACCACCCGCAACTTCCCCAACCGGGAAGGTTCCAAGCCCGGCGAGGGCCAGATCAGCGCCGTCGCCCTGATGGACGCCCGGTCCATCGCGGCCACCGCGGCCAACGGCGGCGTGCTGACCGCCGCCAGCGAGGTGCTGGACCAGCCGCTGGAGACCCCGCCCTGCCGCTTTGACGCCGGCATTTACGAAAAACGGGTCTACAACGGCTGGGGCAAAGCAGAGCCGGACTACGCGCTGAAATTCGGCCCCAACATCAAGGACTGGCCGGAACAGCCCGCGCTGACCGACGACCTGCTGCTGAAGGTCGCCAGCTACATCACCGACCCGGTCACTACCACCGACGAGCTGATCCCCTCCGGCGAGACCTCCTCCTACCGGTCCAACCCGCTGCGCCTGGCCGAGTTCACCCTCTCCCGCAAGGACCCGGCCTATGTGGGCCGTGCCAAGGCGGTCAAGGCAATGGACGAGGCCCGCAAAGCCGGCAGCCTGCCCGCCGAGGTGCAGGCCGTCTACGACGCGCTGGCCAAGGCCGGCGTGCAGGCGGACGGGGCGGCGGCCAACATCGGTTCCGCAGTCTTTGCCGTCAAGCCCGGCGACGGTTCCGCCCGCGAGCAGGCGGCCAGCTGCCAGCGCGTGCTGGGCGGCGCGGCCAACTTTGCCTGCGAGTACGCCACCAAGCGCTACCGCTCCAACTGCATCAACTGGGGCATGCTGCCCTTCCTGGTGGAGGACCCGGACGCCCTGGCTCTGGACAGCTACGTCTTTGTGCCCGGCGTGCGCAGGGCGCTGCTGGAGGCCGCCGACGCCATGACCGGCTACGTAGTGGGGGCCGACGGCAGCGTGACGCCCGTCACGCTGCGCCTGGGCGCCCTGACCGACGACGAGCGCCAGATTTTGGCCGACGGCTGCCTGATCAACTACTACAAAAATCACTGATGGTTGAAAAATAAAACCGTCCCCGGCCCGGCTGCCATATGGCAGCCAGACCGGGGACGGTTTTGCGTTATCCGGGATGCCGGCACCCCGGCGGCCGAACGGTTATTCTGCCAGCGTTTTCTCCATTTGGATATGCGGACAGTATTCCTCCAAAAACTCCTCGCCGCGGGGGGCGTAGCCCTGCCGGAGGTAGAACCCGCCGGCCCGCACCTGGGCGGCCAGCACGACTTTTTTGCCGCCCAGCGCGGCGATGCGGCGCTCGGCTTCGGCCAGCACCTGCGCGCCCAGGCCCATTTTGCGGAAAGGCCGGCGCACCGCCAGCCGCCCCACGGTGTAGCTGCCCGGCTCCTCGCCGGGGAAAAACCGGCAGACGGCGGCGGGCTGGCCGTCTCGGTAAAGCACCAGGTGCCAGGCGATGCGGTCGACGCTGTCAAATTCCTCGGCAAAGCCCTGCTCCTGCACAAACACCTCCTGCCGGATGCGGGCGGCGTCCGGCGGCAGCGGGTTGGACAGCACAAACGTCAGGGCGGGGGACTGCCCGGCCTGATTTTCGGATGCAGGGGATGCGGGCGCGGCAAGGCCGTGCAGATCGGTAAAATTTTCCTCGGTAAACACCGGCACGCCGTTTGCTTTCAGCAGCTGGGCGGTCACGCCGTCGCCGGGGACCCTGGTGTGGGTAAAACTGCCGTCGTAGATGCAGCCGCAGCCGCAGCTGGGGCTGTTGGCTTTCAAGACAGCCGCCTGGCAGCCGCACAGCCGGTACAGCGCTAGCGCGGCTTCGGCGCCCTTGCGGTATTGGGCGGTCACGTCGGCACCGGCCTCGGTCACCACGCAGCTGCCCCGGCGCTCGGCCGGCGGGCGGGGCGTGGGCAGCCCGCCGTATACTTCCGGGCAGACGGGCACGGCGGTGTGGCCGCCGTTTTGCAGGGCGGATACCAGGGCGGGGCAGAGGTTGTCCCCGCCGGAATATTTGCAGGCGACGCCCAGCAGGCAGGCGCTGACAAGCAGGTTCATGGCGTTTCCCTCCTGTGTTGGCCGCGTTAAGAGCGGCGCTGCTTTTTTGTGGAATTGGCAGTGCTGGGGATCCTGCCGGATACACCCCAGTATACCACCCCGCCCGCGCCCGGCGCAAGCGTCGGCGGCAGGCGATACATTTGCCGAGATTTGTACCATTCGACCCAAACTGTGCGGGACTGCCCTTGCGGCGGGCGGGGGAATATATTACAATAAGGCTGTATCGATCCCGGCAGTTAGGCCCGGCAGTTTGGGCGCAGGCCAAAATTAGGCCCCGGCCGGGGAATCGGCCGCGCCTGCCTCGTATCATGAATAGAAAGAACCCTCCTCCGCCGCCGTGCGGCGGAGAAACTGGAGGTACCCATGAAAAAATGG
This sequence comes from Candidatus Gemmiger faecigallinarum, assembly GCA_019120395.1. Classification (GTDB taxonomy): domain Bacteria; phylum Bacillota; class Clostridia; order Oscillospirales; family Ruminococcaceae; genus Gemmiger; species Gemmiger faecigallinarum. Next base: position 22,405 of record DWVD01000063.1, on the reverse strand, counting down.
ATGAGCCGCCACCCCGAAACGGTGGCCGACTGGCTGTTTTTGATCGCCGCGGGCGTGGCGGTCTATTTCCTGTTCGACCATCTGCCGGACATCGGCGGCGCGGTGGGCAAGGTGATCGGGATCTTGTCCCCCTTTGCGGGCGCCATCGTGCTGGCCTACCTGCTGGATATGCCCACCCGATTTTTTGCCAAAAAACTTTTTAAAGGCAAACGGGGGCCGGCCATTGTGCTGTCCTATCTGTGCGCGATCCTGCTTATTGTGCTGCTGGTCAGCCTGGTGGTGCCCCAGCTGGTGGCCAGCGTGCAGATGTTTGCCAACAACCTGCCGGCCTATGTGGCCAACCTGCAAAGCCTGCTGGCCAGCCTGCAGGAGGAATACGGCCTGAACCTGACCGCCGCCAACGAACTGCTGGCCGATTCCAGCGAGATGTTCAACAAGGTGCTGGACACCCTGGCTTCCGCCATGCCCACGGTGGCAAGCTATGCGGCCAACGCCATGGACAGCGTGGTGGCGCTGTTTACCGCGGTGGCGGGCAGCATTTATATGCTGGCCAGCAAGGACAGCCTGCTGCACAACCTGCGGGCGATGCTGCACGCGCTGTTCCCGCCGCGGCTGACCAAAAGCATCCTGGGCGTGTTTGCCATGGCGAACAATACGTTCAGCAGCTACATCGGCGGCCAGCTGGTAGATGCGCTGCTGGTGGGTATCGAGACCTTTGTGCTGATGACCATTTTCGGCCTGGACTTTGCCCCGCTGATCGCGGTGCTGGTGGGCGTGACCAACGTTATCCCCATCTTTGGACCCTTTATCGGCGCGGTGCCCAGCGCCATCATCCTGCTGTTTGCCGACCCCATCCAGGCGGTGTGGTTCGTCATTTTGATCCTGGTCATCCAGCAGGTCGACGGCAACTTTATCGCGCCGCGCATCGTGGGCAACGCCATCGGGCTTTCGGGACTGTGGGTGCTCATGGCCATCATGCTGGGCGGCGACCTGTTCGGACTGCCGGGCATGGTCATCGGCGTGCCGCTGTTCGGCGTGATCTATGCGCTGCTGCGTGAGCTGGTGGACGCCGGACTGAAGAGCCGCGGCATCGACGCCGAGGGCAACCCGCTGCCCGGCGACGAGCCGCAGCCCAAAAGCGGCAGACCCGGGGCGGCGCGGTGACCGGGCGCGCAGAATTCACGGCGATTTTACTTGCAGACAGGCGATGAAAAGGTTACAATAGAATTACAATCTAAAGCGAAAAGGCGGTAATGCCGCAGGAATGGGAAAACTTGCCCTGCCATGCGGGGAAAAGGGCGCGCCGCGGGGCGCGCATTGAGGAATTGGAATGAGCAGAAAAGCCTGGTTGGATAAAAAACCGGATACGAATCGGGACTGGCTGATCATCATCTGCGCCTGCATCCTGTTTTACATGGTGCTGGGCGCGCTGGACAGCATCGCCGCCGGGGCCGGCAAGGTGTTTTCCATTTTGTCGCCCTTTGCGGGCGGCGTGGTGCTGGCCTATGTGCTGGACCCCTTTGTGCGGTGGATGACCAAGACCGTGCTGAAAAACAACGCCAGCCTGCGCTGGGTGGCGATTTTGTGCGCCTATGTGGTGTTTCTGCTGCTGCTGGTGCTGCTGGTCTGGCTGGTGCTGCCCCAGGTGGCCGCCAGCATGGTCACGCTGTTTACCAGTCTGCCCGGCTATATCGAAAATGTGCAGAACCTGCTGCTGGAGATCCAGAACAGCTGGGGCATCAATCTGCAGGGCTTTGTGGAGATGCTGGACAATTACGAGCAGCTGATGAACAACCTTTACGCCATGGCGGCCGACGCCGCGCCGCAGATCGTCAGCTACCTGCAGACGGCGGCGTCCAACGTGGTGTCGGTGTTCACGGCGGTGGCCAGCAGCATCTATATGCTTTCCGGCAAAGACAAACTGCTGCGCCAGCTGCGCACGGTGGTGCACGCGGTGCTGCCCCGCGGCATGGCCGACGGCCTGCTGCGCATCTGCCGCACCGCCAACGAGAACATCACCGGCTTTTACGTGGGCAAGGTGGTGGACTCCGCCGTGGTGGGCGTGGTGCTGTTCATTGCCATGTCCATCTTGGGCATCGACTTTGCGCCGGTGATCGCTGTGCTGATGGGCGTGTGCAACATCATCCCCATCTTCGGTCCCTTTATCGGCGCGGTGCCCAGCGTGATCATCCTGCTGTTCGTCAACCCGCTGCAGGCGCTGGAGTTCGTCATTCTGGTGGTCGTGGTGCAGCAGGTGGACAGCAACGTCATCGCGCCCAAGATCCTGGGCCGTTCGATGGGAATTTCGGCTTTCTGGGTGCTGTTTGCGGTGCTGCTGGGCGCCAACCTGTTCGGCGTGGTGGGCATGGTGATGGGCGTGCCGGTGTTCGCCACGCTGTACGGCCTGGCGGGCGAGGCGGTCCGCTGGCTGCTGGACCGCCGCGGCATTGACGAGGACGGCGTGCGCATCGCCCGGCCGGAGCATGCCGCCGAGGCGGCGGTGCACATCCGCTCGGATGAGGGCGCGCCCAAGGCGCAGCCCGGGACCGCCCCCTGGCCCGAGGATAAGCCTTGACCTGCGCCCCGCAGTCCTGGCGTCAAAAGAAAGGAGCCGTCCATGCCCCGCACCCTGACCTGCAAACGCTGCGGCTGGCAGCAGCCCTACCGGCCCATGGGGGCAAACTTTATCCTGCTGTGCCCGGCTTGCAGGGCGGTGCTGCATCTGGAATGTGAGTACGGCTACGGTCCGGTGACGCCCTGCCATATCTATTACCGGGAGCAAACGGTGGGCACCGTCACCGCCGACGCCTCCCGCGTCTACTGGCTGGGATCCCCGCTGCTGGCTGCGCCGAAACGGCTGGACGGCAAAGGCCTGGCGGCGCTGGAACAGGCCGCCGAACTGGCAGGCGCGCTGGTATGACCGGCGCAAAGGGAACGGCGCCCGGCGTGCGCCTTGCCCCGCTTCCGTTTTGAAAAAAATCCGCGAACCATGGATGCAAAACCGCCCCGCAGGGCTGCAAAGCCCTGCGGGGCGGTTTTTGTGTTTTGACCTCCTGCCGCAGCCCTGCCAAGGGCGTGCGGCGCGGCGGGCGTTACTCCAAAAAGCCGTTGACGATCTGCTCCTCGGCCTGCTGTTCGGTCAGGCCCAGGGTCATCAGCTTGATCAGCTGTTCGCCGGCGATCTTGCCGATGGCGGCCTCGTGGATCAGGCTGGCGTCCACGCTGTTGGCGGTCAGCTGGGGGCTGGCCAGCACGCAGGCGTCGTCCATGATGATGGCGTCGCACTCGCTGTGGCCGGCACACTCGCAGTTGCCGTTGATGCGGCTGATAAACTCCTGCCGGCTGTGGTCGCGGGCCACGCTGCGGCTGACAATGTTGGCCGCGGAGCCGTCGCCGTTCAGGTCCACCACAAAATCGGTCACGGCGTTCTGTACGCCGGTGGTCATGATCTTTTCCTTGACCACCAGGCTGGCCCCGGCGGCCACGGTGCCGCTGGTCTTGCGGATGGTGTCGTCAATGCCGGCGATCTGGGTGGTCTCCATCTCCATCTGGGCGCCTTCCTCCAGGTGGACGATGGTGGTGGGGTTCATCACCCGCTTGGTGGCCTCGTCGCCCTCGCCGTAATGCTTTTCCACATAGCGCAGCCTGGCGTTTTTGCCCAGGTAGAAGGTGTGGATGCCGTCGTGCTGGCTTTCGCCGCCGCCGCAGCCGTGGATGCCGCAGCCGGCAATAATGGTCACGTCGGCGTCCTCGCCGATGTGGAAGTCGTTATAGACTAGGTCCTTCAGCCCCGCCTTGCTGATGATGACGGGGATGTGGACGCTCTCGTTTTTGGTGCCGGGCTTGATGTAGATGTCGATGCCGGGCTTGTCGGTCTTGGTCACGATGTCGATGTTTGCGGTGGTGTTGCGGCTGTCCAGCTGGCCGTTGGCGCGGATGTTGTAGGCGCCCACCGGCAGGCTGTCCAGTTCGGCAACTTCTTTCAGCAGGTTTTTCTCAATGGCGTTCAGCATCAGGCACGCACCCCCTCTACTTTATCGGCCAGCACGCTGCAGGCGGCCTGGCTGGCGTCGGCGCTGCCCAGCAGGGCGGGCAGGATGTCGGCGCGCGGGCCGACCTTGTCGATGCGGCCGTCCTTGATGACGACGATCTTGTCGGCAATGTTCAAGATCCGCTCCTGATGGCTGATGATCAGGATGCTGCCGCGGGTCTGCTCGTACATCTTTTCAAACACGCGGATCAGGTTCTGGAAGCTCCACAGGTCGATGCCCGCCTCCGGCTCGTCGAACACCGACAGCTTGGTGCCGCGGGCCAGCACCATGGCGATCTCGATGCGCTTGAGCTCGCCGCCGGACAGGCTGTCGTTCAGCTCGCGGTCGATGTAGTCGCGGGCGCACAGGCCCACCTCGCTCAGGTAGCCGCAGGCCTCGGTGACGGAAGCCTGCTTGCCGGCCGCCAGGCTCAGCAGGTCCTTGACCTTCAGGCCCTTGAACCGCACCGGCTGCTGGAACGCATAGCTGATGCCGTTGTTGGCGCGGTCGGTGATGCTCATGTCGGTGATGTCCTGCCCGTCCAGCAGGATGCGGCCGGACGTGGGCTTGTAGATGCCGGCGATCACCTTGGCCAGCGTGGACTTGCCGCCGCCGTTGGGGCCGGTCACTGCCACGAACCGCTCGTCCACCGTCAGGTTGATGTCGTGCAGGATCTCTTTGTTGTCATCGGTCTCAAAGCCGATGTGCTGCAATTCTAGCATGGGATCTCCCTCCGAAATGAAAATACGCCGCTTGGGCGATCATCAAATTCTGTATGCATCGGGGCAAGGCGCGCGGCCTGCTCCGATTCACCTTAGTATGCCGCGGGTCCAAACCGGATAAGCAGGCGCCCGTACAGCGCGGGCGGGATGCCACCTTTTTCCTGCGGCAACGACATTATAGCACGGGAAGGAAGAAAGCACAAGTATTCATAGCAAAAAAGTATGAAATAAATCCGCCGCTCCTCCCCGCCGGCGCGCAGGGGCGGCGGCGCAGCCGCCCGCCGGGATCGATTGCGGCGCTGCTTTCTTTTGTGCCGGCGCGGCAGGGGCGCGCGAAAAAAGCAAAATCTCTGCTTGACAGTGCTGATTCAGCGTGTTAATATGTTAAACAATCAAAAGCGATGAACGGGAAAAGTACCGTCAAACAGGCCGCCGCACAGAGAGCCCGACAGCTGCTGCAAGCCGGGCCCCGGCCTTGACGGGAAAGAACACCCGCCAGCTGCAAACGGAACCCGCGCCGGGCAGGCAACTGCCGGGTACGGCAGTATGGGCGCCGCAGGCCGTGCGTTACAGCGGCAGCGTTTCAATGGGGAACGTGAATGAAGGGGATCGTGCGCCCTCCTGCGCGCGATAATTTAGGTGGCACCGCGGATCAACAGACAGCGATTCGTCCTAAACAGTCGTTGGGACGAGTGGGCTGTCTGTTTTGCTGTATCCGCTCCTCCCGCAAACCGAGGGCCGGGCAAAGCCCGGCGTACTGTAAGGGAGCGTGTGCCAAATGTGTTGTGTGATGGGCTATGCCGGACATGATCTGTCCAAAGAAAAGTTTACCGAGTATCTGCTGCGGGCGGCGTCCCGCGGCCCCGACGACCACCGGGTGGCCGAGACCGAGTTCGGCCTGATCGGCTTTGGCCGGCTGGCCATCATGGGCCTGACGCCGGAGGGGATGCAGCCCTTTTTCCGCGGCGCCGACTGCGTTGTCTGCAACGGCGAGCTGTACGGCTTCCGCCCGGTGAAGGCGCAGCTGGAGGCGGAAGGCTACGCCTTCCAGTCCGACTCTGACTGCGAGATCATCCTGCCGCTGTACTACAAGTACGGGCTGGAGATGTTCAAGCACCTGGACGCCGAGTTCGCCATGATCCTGTACGACAGCCGCCGCAGGCAGCTGATCGCCGCCCGCGACCCCATCGGCATCCGGCCGCTGTTCTACGGCTACAGCGCGTCGGGGGCCATCGCCTTTGCGTCGGAGGCCAAAAACCTGGTGGGGTTGGTCAAGAAAGTATACCCGTTCCCCATCGGCAGCTACTACTGCAACGGCCAGTTCGTGCGCTACTGCGACATTGCCGATGTGCCCGCCTGCCGCCACGACGATATGGCCGCCATCCTGGCAAACATCCGCGAAAAACTGGTGGCCGGCGTGGACAAGCGGCTGGACGCCGATGCGCCGCTGGGCTTTCTGCTCTCCGGCGGGCTGGATTCCAGCCTGGTCTGCGCCATAGCGGCCCGGCAGCTGAAAAAGCCCATCCGCACCTTTGCCATCGGCATGGATGTGGACGCCATCGACCTGAAATACGCCCGCCAGGTTGCCGACTATCTCCACGCCGACCACACCGAGGTCATCATCGACCGGGACGCCGTGATCCGGGCTTTGCCCGACGTGGTGGCCATGCTGGGCACCTGGGACATCACTACTATCCGCGCGTCGGTCGGCATGTACCTGGTCTGCAAGTATATCCACGAGCATACCGACATCCGGGTGCTGCTGACCGGCGAGATCTCGGACGAGCTGTTCGGCTACAAGTACACCGACTTTGCCCCCAGCGCGGCGGCCTTCCAGGCCGAGAGCCAGAAGCGGGTGCGGGAACTGTATATGTACGATGTGCTGCGCGCCGACCGGTCCATCAGCGTCAACAGCCTGGAAGCCCGCGTGCCCTTCGGCGACCTGGACTTTGTGCGCTATGTCATGTCCATCGACCCGGCGCGCAAGCTCAACACCTACGGCAAGGGCAAGTACCTGCTGCGCAAGGCCTTTGAGGGCGATTGGCTGCCCGAAAGCATCCTCTGGCGCGAGAAGGCCGCCTTTTCGGACGCGGTGGGCCACTCGATGGTGGACGACCTGAAGGAGTACGCCGAGACCTGCTACACCGACGCCGAGTTTGCCGAGAAGGCCGGCCAATATACCCACGGCCGTCCCTTCACCAAGGAGAGCCTGCTCTACCGCGAACTGTTCGAGCGGTATTACCCCGGCCAGGGCGACATGATCGTGGATTTCTGGATGCCCAACCGCGCCTGGCCCGGCTGCGATGTGGACGACCCCTCCGCCCGCGTGCTGAAAAACTACGGCGCGTCGGGGGAATAACACAGGCCGCCTGCCGGCCTGAAAGGAGCCAGCATATGAACATCCGCCCTGCGACCCCCGCCGACCTGCCGGCGTTGATGGAGATTTTCGCCCGCGCCCGCCGCTTTATGGCGGAGCATGGCAACCCCGGTCAGTGGCCGGCCGACTACCCCGGCGAGGCGCTGATGCGCGGCCAGATCGAAAGCGGCGTCTGCTATGTCTGCGAGGCGGACGGGGAGATACAGGGCACCTTCTGCCTGATCTTTGGCGACGACCCCACCTACGAAGTGATTCTGGACGGCGCCTGGCCGGATGACGTGCCCTACGCCGCCATCCACCGGCTGGCCTCGGCGGGCAAACGGCCGGGGGTGGGGCGGTTCTGCATCGACTGGTGCGGCCGGCAGGCCGGCACCCTGCGGGCCGACACCCATGCCGACAACCACGTGATGCAGCATCTGCTGGAAAGCTCCGGGTTTGTCCACTGCGGCACCATCTACACCGACGACGGCACCCCGCGCATGGCATACTGGCGGGGCGGGAACGGTTGACAAGCGGCGGCCGGCGGTGGTAAGCTGAAAACACAGTTCAACGCGCCGGCTGCGGCGGGCAAGAAAAGAGGAGATCCTGTGATCGAAGCTGTAATCTGGTTTGTTGTCGCCCTGATCCTGATCGTGGCGGAATATTATCTGGCCACCAAGCTGCGCAGCCCGCTGTGGGGCGGGATCCTGCCGCTTGCGGTGCTGGGCTATACGGTGTATGTGTTTGCGGTACAGCATCAGGCAGTGGATATGCAGACCATCATGCCCTACGCGATCGTGAACATCCTGCTTTTTGGCGAGTGGAGCAGCGGCCGCGAGGCATACCGTGAGCTGCAGCGCGCCAGGCAGGACGACCGGCAGCCCGGGGACGGCAGACCCGGGTAAAAACAAACGCCCCGAAAAAGCGAAAACGACGCCCCGCTGTGCGATGCAGGCACGCGGGGCGTCGTTTGATTTTTGGCGGAGCGCCGGGTCACGGCAGGGAAGGGGCGTAGTCGCACAGACGCCGGGGCTTGCCCTCGAATATGACGGCAATGGCGTCGGGGCCGGTGTTGGAGCTGACGGCGCCGCCCAGCTGGAAAACGCACATCGGCGCATGGCCGAACTCTTTTTTGCACAGCTTGACAAGCTCGTCCCGCCGCTGCTTCGAGGCGGTATAGGCGACCATGTAGGGGGTGTCCTTCATGCTGTCCACCCGGCCGTGGACCCATTTCAGCATGGCGGGCATCACGGCGTTGTCGCCGCGCACCTTTGCCTCCACGTGGCTGATGCCGTCGTTCAGGCTGATGATCGGCCGCAGGCCCAGCAGCTCGCCGGCAAAGGCGGCCGCCGCCGAGATACGTCCCGATTTCTTCATCTGCTTCAGGCTGTACGCGGCCAGGCAGACTTCCACGCGGGCAAACTTCTCTTCCATCTCCAGCACGGCGTCGGCCACGGAAGCGCCGTTGCGCACTTTGCGGGCGCATTCGCACAGGTACCAGCCAAATACCATCGAATAGGTGTGGCTGTCGACGATGCGGATCTTCATCTGGCAGTCGGGGCGTTCTTCCGCCAGCATTTTTGCGGCGGCGACGGCGTTGTCGTAGGTGCTGGACCCGCCCGAGTTGATGGAGGCGTGCACCACGTCGGTGTAACCCTCGTCGGCAAAGCGGGTGTAATATTCCAGCCACTGCAGCGGCGTGATGGCTGCGGTGGTGGGCACGCCCTTTGCCTCGCGCATCATCTCGTAGTATTCGTCGTTGGAAAAGTCGCGGCGCTCGATATATTCCTTGCCGTCCAGGTTGATGGGGAAGCAGGCGATCTCAATGCCGTACTTTTCGGCCAGGTCGGCGGGAATGTCGCAGCTAGAGTCGGTCAGAAAGGCTACTTTGCTCATCGTTTTCACTTCCGTTCATGGTTTTGGGGCGCCGGGGCAGAAGGCCGAAACGGCTCTGCCGGCGCCTGCGGGATGGTTCAGTCATCGGTATTCCAGGTGTAGTGCGTCAGCTGGCCTTGCGTTTCCAGGCCGGCAAAGTCCCACTGGCGCAAAACTTCGTACACGCCCACCGCCACCGAGTTGGACAGGTTCAGGCAGCGTTCGCCCCGGCGCATGGGCATGCGCACGCACTGGTCGGGGTGGGCGGCCAGCAGGAACTCGGGCAGGCCGGCGTCCTCCCGCCCGAACAGCAGATAGCAGCCGTCGGGATAGCGCACGTCGGTGTGACGGTGCTGCCCTTTGGAGGTGAAGTAAAAAAACGGCCCGGAGTTTCCGGCAAGAAATTCTGCGTAGTCCTGATAGTATGTTATATCAAGCTGCCCCCAGTAGTCAAGCCCGGCGCGCTTGAGTTTTCGGTCGTCGATGGCAAAGCCCATCGGCCCCACCAGATGCAGCCGCGCGCCGGTCACCGCGCAGGTGCGGGCCACGTTGCCGGTATTCTGGGGGATGCGCGGCTCCACCAGCACGATGTTGAGGGTATTGGGGCGGGGGCCGGCGGTCTGCGCGCCGGTGCGCTGCGGTTCTTCGTTCATGGTTTCACGTCCTGTTACAAAATACGGGCGGGCCGGGGCGATACCGACAGGATACCGCAGGCGCGGCCCGCAGTCACCACCCAACAGCGGGCAGATTGGGAAAATTTAAGGCGAATGGGCAAAGATGGGAAAACGGCGCGGGGCGCGGACAGGCCCGGCAGGGCTGCGTTTGCGGCAGGATGCCGGCGCGGTCACCGCCCCATCAGGCCCGGCAGGGCGGCCTCCAGCCAGACGCCCAGGCGCTCGTCGGCGCCTTCCGGGGTGGCGCGGATGCAGTCGGCCACAAAGGCGGCCGCCGCCTGCACGGCGGCTTCGGTCACGTTGCCCTGCATCAGCCGGCCGCATACCACCGCGCCAAAGATGTCCCCGGTGCCGTGGTACAGCCGGGGGATGAAGGGCGTGCGCGCCACAAAGCTGCCGCCTTCCCGGCTGGCGCCCACGCAAGCGATGCTGCGCCCGGCGGGCACGCCGGTGACCACGACCTGAGGGCAAAGCTGCGTCAGCCGCGCGGCCTGCTGGCAGGCGGCCTCCAGCGTGACGGATGCGGCGGGGGCGTCGCCCAGCAGCAGGGCGGCTTCGGTGGCGTTGGGCAGGATCAGCCCGGCGCGGGCGCACAGGCTGCGCATGGCGGGCACCATGTCCTCCGAAAGTCCGGCGTACATCCGGCCGTGGTCGCCCAGCACCGGGTCCACCACCGCCAGCGCGCCGGGCCACAGGTCCAGCGCCTGCTCCACCAGTTTGGCCTGGTTGGCGTCGGCCAGATAACCGGAGTAGATGCAGTCGAACCGCAGCCCAAGGCGCTGGTAATGGGCCAGCGCGGCGGGACCGTAACCGGGGTTGGAGAGCCGCGCCGGCGTACCCAGCCCGCCGGTGTGGGTGGACAGCACGGCGGTGGGCAGCGCCACAGGCTGCACGCCCAGCGCCGAGAGCACCGGCACGATGACGGACAGCGCCGCCCGGCCAAAGCCGGGCAGGTCGTGGATACAGAGAACGGTCTTGGGGGCGGAATTCATGGGCAACGCTCTTTTCTGTGAAGGATTGGGAAGATCGCGGGGGATCCGGCCGGGCAGGGATCGGGGAGCGGGAGCTGAGGGGCGGCCCGGCGGGTTTGCCAATTGGGAGTTCAGGCGCGGCCGCTGACCGCGATTGGGACTTGGGCGGGCGCCGGCGGAATCTTCGTTGATCCCTCATTCCCCATTCTTGATTCCTTCCGCGCTTCCGCCGCGAATCTGACACGATTTTACCACATCTTGCCTGACAAAAAAAGGCGCAACCCGGCGAAAGCAAACTTTTTGTCTGCAAATCAAACGGGCTGCGGGCAAAACAGGCGGACCGGCCGCCATGTGCATAATTGGGGTGTACAGGGGGCAAAGTAGGTACTGCGGGGCGGTCAGAACAAACCCTCGATCCAGTGTGAACAGTGCGGGCAGAACATGGACCGGAGCGGAACGCCCACAAAGCCGCCGCAGAGCGGGCAGCGCCCAAACAGGCAGACAAGCAAAAGGTTCGCCGCCAGCACGGCGATCCCCAGGCCGACAAGCCACGCCAGTTTCAGCCAGGCCGCAAGCAGGACCAGCGCAACGCCTGCGGCCAGCAGCACTGGCGACAGCACGGCCAGCTGTTTCAGCGTGATCCGGGGCTTTTTCATCTGTACCGCCTCCGAGAGACTGTTTTTTCTATTCTACCACACGTTTCCGCCGGAAGGAACGGGCAAAACCGCCAAAGCTGCACCCGGGTTTTCTGTCGATCCCGCATTTCACCCATATTGATGGAAGGGAGGACGCCACAATGAAACCAATGACCCAGGCAGTTGCCATTGCCGCCGGCATGGCGGCCGGCGCCGCGGTGGCCTACACCGTCACCCACGACCAGCGCAAGGTCAGCAAAACGGTGCACAAGATGGCCCGCAGCGCCGAAAAGGCCCTGGCCGACATCGACCGCATGGTCCAGCATTACACCCGCTGAACGAGCAAACAAGCAGACCCGGCGGCGGAGCTTGTCACGGCTCCGCCGCCGGGCCGCTTTTGGGGGGGGCTTTTGGCGGTAAACGGCGCCCGCGCGGCGCCGCGCACAGACAGGGGCGGCCGGCGCTTTGCCGGGCGGGTCTCAGCGGGGAACGGTCACCGGGCCGGGGGCGTTACAGGATGCGCACCCGGATGACCGAGCCGGCGGCGGCCAGCTTGCCGGCCAGGGCGGGGTCCAGGTTGCCGGTCACGTCGATCATGGTGTAGGCCACGTCCCTGCGGCTTTTGTTGACCATGTTCTCGATGTTCAGGCTGGCGCTGGTCAGCACGCCGGTGATGGCCGAGATGACGCCCGGCTCGTTTTTGTGGATGACGCAGACCCGGCGGCCACCCGCGCGGGGCTGGCTGACGTCAGGCAGGTTGACGCTGTGGGAAATGTTGCCGTTTTTCAGGTAGTCGCTCAGCTCGGCGGCGGCCATGACGGCGCAGTTGGTCTCGCTTTCCGGGGTGGAGGCGCCCAGGTGGGGCGTGCAGTAGACGCCCTTGACGCCCAGCAGCTCCTCGCTGGGGAAATCGCAGAAATACTGGGCGGCCTTGCCGTTTTCCAGCGCGGCCAGCATGGCGGCGGCATCCACCAGCTCGCCGCGGGCGAAGTTCAGCACCCGCACGCCGTCCTTGCACATGTTCAGCGTCTGGGCGTTGATGGTGTGCTTGGTGGAGGGCATGTAGGGCACGTGGATGGTCAGGTAGTCGCAGCGGGGCAGCATGTCGGCCAGCGAGACGCAGTGCTGCACGCTGCGCGAAAGGCTCCACGCCGCGTCGATGCTGATGTAGGGGTCGTAGCCCAGCACCTCCATGCCCAGAGCCACGGCGGCGTTGGCCACCTTGGCGCCGATGGCCCCCAGCCCGATGACGCCCAGCACCTTGCCGCGCAGCTCAGGGCCGACAAACTGCTTTTTGCCCTTTTCCACGTCCTTGGCCAGCGTGGGGCTGCCTTTCAGGCCCTGGGCCCAGTTGACGGCGTCGGGTATGTTGCGGCTGCCCGCCACCAGCGCGCCCACCACCAGCTCGGCCACCGCGTTGGCGTTGGCGCCGGGGGTGTTGAACACCACGATGCCGGCGGCGGTGCATTTGTCGATGGGGATGTTGTTGGTGCCTGCGCCGGCCCGCGCGATGGCCAGCAGGCTGTCCGGCAGCGGCATATCGTGCAGGTCGGCGCTGCGCACCAGGATGCCCTGGGGCTCGGCGGCGTCGCTGTCCACCTCGAACAGATGCGGCGGCAGCTTTGCCAGCCCCACCGGCGAGATCGCGTTGAGCGTTTTGATGGTATACATGGGATGCACCTCGACTTTTTTAATTAGAAATTAGAAATTCAGGTGAGGCCTGCTGGGCCGCGATCGGGATTTGGGCAGAGCCTTGCCCAAATCCGCAGGGGACGATGCTTGCATCGTCCCGGAAGCCCTGTGCTGCCGCAAACCCCAAGCGGCGGGCGAAAACGCCCGCCCTACATTGCGGCCGGGAACGGGATACGGCGCGGAAACGGCAGCCCCGGCCAGGCCCGTCGGCGGGCCGATGCAATCATCGGCCTGTGTGCAGGGGGCCTTGCTGTTTCCGGTTTTGCCGCCCGTGTGCCCTTATTGTAGGGCGGGCGTTCACGCCCGCCGGAGAGGGGTGCGGAGGGGTGATGCTGCGGTTTTGCGCAAGCGCCGCACCGCGAGTCCGGTAATGCCGCAAGACCGGGAAGGTTTGCGGTGACCCGGAAGGATATTGGCAGAGCCAGGCACCGCACCCATCAGTCGGCTGGCGCCGACAGTTCCCCTTACAGGGGAGCCGTTCTGAGCGGCAGCTCCCCCAAAGCCTCCCCTGTAAGGGGAGGTGGATGCGCAGCAAGGCGCAGACGGAGGGGTGCATTGCCGCCTTGTGTTGGAGGTATCCTGCAAAGGCCGCCAGGGCCTTACCCTATGTTTCGTAGGGGACAATCTCCGCGCTAAGAGCCGGCACTTCGTGCTTTGCGCTCCGAAACGCCGCCTGCGGGCGGCAGTGCTCGCATCGTCCCGGAAACCTTGCGATGTCGCAAGCCCAAAGCGGCGGGCGAAATCGCCCGCCCTACATTGCGGCCGGGAACGGGCGGCAACGCACAAACGTTAGCCTTCCGCCATACCTGCCGGCGGGCAGTTCCCGCATCGTCTCGCAAACCTTGCGGTGCCGCAAGCCTTGCGGGCCGATGAAATCATCGGCCCCTGGGCAGGTGCGCGGCGCCTGCCGTCTGCGATCACGGCTTTCCTGTCAGCCGTTCTCCTTCCGGAACTGCTCCATAAATGCCACCAGTTTGTCCACGCCCTCCGGCGGCATGGCGTTGTAGATGGACGCCCGCATGCCGCCCACCAGGCGGTGGCCTTTCAGATTGACAAAGCCGGCGTCGGCGGCCGCCGCGCAGAACTTTTTGTCCAGCTCCGGGCTGGGACTGGTAAAGGTCACGTTCATCAGGCTGCGGTAGCGGCGCTCCACAGGATTGTTATAAAAGCCCTGGCTGTCCAGGTAATCATACAATACCTTGGCTTTGGCCTCGTTGATCTTTTTCATCTCGGCCAGGCCGCCGATGTCCCGCTCCAGATACTCCATCACCAGCCCGGTCATGTAGATGCACCAGCAGGGGGGCGTGTTGTACATGCTGTCGTTTTTCAAAAGCGTGGTGTAGTTCATCATGGTGGGGATCTGCTCCGGCGCGACGCCCTTGGCGCTCTTGCCCAGCAAGTCTTCCCGCACGATGGCGATGGCCATGCCCGCGGGCGCGACGTTCTTCTGCACGCCGAAGTAGATGCAGCCGTACTTGCGCACGTCTACCGGCTCCGAGAAGATCATCGAGCTCATGTCCGCCACCAGCGGCAGACCGGGGACTTCCGGCACCTCCACAAACCGGGTGCCGAAAATGGTGTTGTTCTGGCAGATGTGCACGTAGCTGGCGTCGGCGTCGTACTCGATGGCTTTGACGTCGGGGATGTAGGTGAAGTTTTTGTCCTTGCTGGAAGCGACTACCCGGGCCTCGCCGAACTTGGCGGCCTCCTCGGCGGCTTTCTTGGAGAAATTGCCGGTGACCAGATAGTCGGCCTTGCCGGTGACCATAAAGTTCAGCGGCACCATGGCGAACTGCTGGGTGGCGCCGCCCTGGAAAAAGCCGACCTTGTAGTTGTCCGGCACGTTCAGCACCCGGCGGATGGATGCCTCGGTGTTTTGGATGATCTCGTCAAACCACTTGCTGCGGTGGCTCATCTCCATGACGCTCTGGCCGGAGCCGCGATAGTCGAGCAGTTCGGCCTGGGCCCTTTGCAAAACGGGCAGCGGCAGCATCGAAGGCCCCGCGCTGAAATTGTAGACACGTTCCATGGTGATCTCCCTCTCTTGTTTCCAGTGATCCCGCCCGGTTCGGCAGGCCGCCGGCGCCGTACGGCGCGGCGTCTGTGCAGCAACGGTCCGTCTGTGCGGCGTGTGCGGCAGGCGGGCGATTGTGTGCTGCGGCGATACATTTATTATACGACCGCCGCACTGCCCCCTGCAACGGCCAAACCACCGTCACACTGCCGAAAAAACCGGCAGAAAGCCCGCCTGCACAGTTAAAACGCACAACTGTATCTGGAAGGGATACAAAATATTTTACAAATGCCGCAGAAATACGGCGGAAGGCCCGGGGACTCCCTGCTTCCCTTCGAAAAAGCGGAGCTCTGTGATCCTTACGGCGCGCCGGTTGACAAAAACCTGCGGCAAATGTAAAATAAAGCGGAGAAAATCATCGGCAAATGGCACGGATGCCGCAAGAAAAACAGAAGGCGCGCCAAAGGAGCCGGGACGCCGCAGCAAGCGAACTGCTTTGTCGGCGCGGCGTCCGGGGCGAAGCCTGCGCAGGGGCCGCCCCGGACTTGCGGTTTTTTGCGGAAGCTGAAACCGTGCAGCTGTGGGAGGGATCGCCATGCCAACAATGCTGTCCGCTGCGAAGTCTGCCGCCGCGCAGGAGGGGGCCGACGGCCGCGGCGCGCTGCTGCCGCCCAGCGAGGAGACCGTCATGGCCGCGCTGTGGGCCTGCCCCAGCCCGGCCGCCCGACGTCAGATCGCGGCCCGGCTGCCTGCCGGCTGCGCCTGGGCGGACTCGACGCTGCTGAACTTTCTGGCCCGGCTGGAGAGCAGGGGCTTTGTAAAAAGCGAAAAGCAGGGCAACAAAAATGTCTACACGCCGCTGGTGCGCAGGGCGGATTACTGTGCCGCGTCCACCGCCGCCCACCTGGACCGGCTGTACGGCGGCGACGTGCAGGCGCTGGTGCGCACCCTGGCCGACGCCGGCCGCATGAGTTTTGCCGCCATGGAGTCCCTTGCCCGCTGGCTGGACGCCCGCGCCGCCGAAAGCCCGGAGTGTGATTACGATTGAGGGGGACGCAGGGAAAGCGGAGGGAACGTAAAGCGGCAAAACTGAGAAGCGCCGAAAAAATGCAAAAACAGGTCGGCGGCAGCGAGGCCGACGGTCTGTTTTGGTTGGGGGCGGCAGGCTTCCTTGCGCGCCCGCCGCTAAGGGGTGAGGGGATGTTGAGAAAGGGCGCCCCGGAAATCCCGGAAAACCGGCCGCCCGGGCGGGCATGGCCGGAATGGTCCTGTTTTTTGTATCATATCCTGCCCGGCACAGCTGCAACGTTTTTGCAGTATTGTGCATAACGCCGGAATCTGTGTGAATCTTTATGCATCCCGTTGAGATGGACTGCGGTTGACTTATTTTTCAAAAATGTTACAATATATTTTATATAATTCGGTTGATTTGCCGTCGCTGTCCGGCACGGCAGGACCGAAAAAATCAGGGGAGGAACCTCTATGCTGAAAGGACTCAAACGCTCCGCCAAGGGCGCGCGGGTGCCGCACGAGAAGGCCACGGCCGGCATGGCGACGGTACAGATGCCGGTGCCCGAACACGTGGTCATTCCGATGCAGATGCACATCGGCGCGCCGGCGGAGCCGGTCGTCAAGAAGGGCGACACGGTCATGGTCGGCACGCTGATCGGCAAGGCCGGCGGCTTTGTCAGTGCCGACGTGCACTCCAGCGTGTCGGGCACCGTGCTGGACGTGGCGCCCATGCGCATGGTCAACGGCGCCGTCTGCAAGGCGGTGGCCATCAAGACCGACGGCAAACAGACGGTGGACCCGGCCTGCACGTCGCCCGCCGTCACCGACAAGGACAGCCTGCTGGCCGCCATCCGGGCCTGCGGCCTGGTGGGCGTGGGCGGCGCCGGATTCCCGACGGCCGTCAAGCTGGCCGCCAACACCATCGACACCCTTATCATCAACGCGGCCGAGTGCGAACCTTACCTGACCACCGACGCCCGCGAGATGCTGGAATGCAGCGACACCATCCTGTCCGGCATCGCCGCCGTGATGAAATACTGCGACATCCCCAACTGCATCATCGGCATCGAACGCAACAAACCCGAGTGCATCGACCTGATGTTCTCGCTGACGCGGGATATGCCCGGCGTTTCGGTCAAGCCGCTGCCCATGCGCTACCCTCAGGGCGCCGAGAAAACGCTGATCGAGACCTGCACCGGCCGCGAGGTGCCCCAGCTGAACGCCGCCGGCAAGCCTGGCATCCCCGCCGACTGCGGCTGCGTCGTGATGAACGTGACCAGCGTCTCAACCCTGGGCAAGTACCTCAAGACCGGCATGCCGCTGGTGACCAAGCGGGTCACGGTGGACGGCGACGCCATTGCCAAACCCCAGAACATCGAGGTCCCCATCGGCACGCTTTACCGCGATGTGATCGAAGCCTGCGGCGGCATCAAGCCGGACGTGGAACTGGGCAAGGTGATCTTCGGCGGCCCCATGATGGGCGGCGCGTCGCCCAGCGCCGATTTCCCGGTGCTCAAGCAGAACAACGGCCTGCTGCTGTTCAGCCGCAAGGCGGCCGTTTTGCCGGACCCGGAGCCCTGCATCCGCTGCGGGCGCTGCATCACCGCCTGCCCCATGGGCCTGGAACCGGTCGTCATTGCCGAAGATTTCAAGAACAAGGACTTCGACGCCCTTCAGGCGCGCTGCATCGACCTGTGTGTCGCCTGCGGAAGCTGCACTTATGTCTGCCCGGCCAAACGGCCGGTGTCCCAGACCATGGCGCTGGCCAAGGCCTGGTACCTGAAACAAAAAACAGAAAAGGCAGGGAAATGACAGATGGAAGAACAACGCCTGATTGTAACTGCCTCACCGCATATCCGGGATAACTCCACCACCCGCAGCCTGATGGGCAATGTGGTCATTGCTCTGGTGCCCAGCATTGTGGCGGCGGCGTTTATCTTTGGCATGCGCGCGCTGCTGGTCGTGGGTGTGACCGTGGCGGCCTGTGTGGGCTTTGAGTACCTTTACACCCTGCTGATGAAAAAGAAAAATCCGGTGGGGGACCTTTCGGCGGTCGTCACCGGCATCATCCTGGCGCTGAACGTGCCGGTCAATATGCCGCTGTGGATCTGCGTGGTGGGCGCGTTTATCGCGATCGTCATCGTCAAGCAGCTGTTCGGCGGCATCGGCTTCAACTTTGTCAACCCGGCGCTGATCGGCCGTATCGTGCTGTTCCTTGGCTTTGCCACCCGCATGACCGACTATGTCTACCCCGACATGGCGGTCGACGCCCTGGCGTCGGCCACGCCGCTGGCGGACAGTGTGGACAAGGGCGCGGTCAGCCTGCTGGACATGTTCCTGGGCCTGCACGGCGGCATGATGGGCGAGACCTGCATGCTGGCCATCCTGCTGGGGCTGGCCTACCTGCTGGCCACCCGCACCATCAGCTTTGCCATCCCGGGCAGCATCGTCATCACCACCTTTGTGCTGACGCTGATCTCCACCGGGTTTGACCTGCACGTGACGCTGGTGGAGATCATGGGCGGCGGCCTGATGTTCGGCGCCGTCTTTATGGCCACCGACTACGTGACCAGCCCCTTTACCACCGGCGGCAAGGTCATCTACGGCATCTTCATCGGCCTGCTGACCTTTACCATCCGCAATTTCGGCAGCATGAACGAGGGCATGAGCTTTGCCATCCTGATGGGCAACCTGCTGACCCCCTGGTTCAATGCCTGGAGCCATCAGATCCCGCTGGGCCGCGTCAAGCCCGGCAAGGCGAAGAAAGACAAAAAGGCGGCCACAGCCTCCGCCGGGAAGGGAGGGGCAGCATAATGGCAAACAAACAAGCCGCTGCGCAGGAAAGCGCAGTCAAGACCATGGTCGTGCCGGTCGTGGTGCTGGTCGTCATCTGCATCGTGTGCAGCGCCATCCTGGCCGCACTGAACAGCGTTACCGCCCCGATCATTGAAGAAAACGCCCGCCTGCAGACGCTGGAATCCTATGTCACCGCCCTGCCCGAGGGCACCGACGCGGCAAGCCTGACCGAGTTCGAGGGCCTGACCACCGAGGGCGTTACCGGCGCGGTCTCCACGCCGGACGGCGCCATCGCGGTGCAGGCGGCGGCCAGTGGATATTCCGGCAACGCCGTTACGGTATATGTTGCCTTTGACGCTTCCGGCAGCATCAGCAATGTTCTGGTGGATGCGTCGACCCAGACGGCCGGCATCGGCACCAAGACCGGCGAGGCCGACTTCTACGGCGGCTTTGTCGGCTGGGATGCTGCGGAGCATGTGTCCAACGGCAGCCCGGTGGACGCCATCGCGGGCGCCACGGTCTCCTCCAACGCAGTCTACAATGCGGTCAACTCGGCCATCGACTGCTACAACAACGAACTGAAGGGGGCGGCGTAATATGGCTGAAAAGCAAAGCAAATGGCGGGTATTCACCGCGGGTATCATCCGCGAAAACCCGGTCCTGCGCCTGGTGCTGGGCTGCTGCTCGGCGCTGGCTGTCACCACCACGGTCTCCGGCGCGGTGGGCATGGCGTTGTCCATGACCTTTGTGCTGGTGGGCTCCAACATCGTTATTTCGGCGTTGCGCAAGGTCATCCCGGACAAGGTGCACCTGCCCTGCTACATCGTCATCATCGCCACCTTTGTCACGGTGGTGGAGATGGTGTTGCATGCGTATATCCCGGATTTGTACGAGTCGCTGGGCGTATTCCTTTCGCTGATCGTCGTCAACTGCATCATCCTCGGCCGCGCCGAGATGTTTGCCTGCAAAAACACCGTCGTTGACTCGGCGCTGGACGGCCTGGGCATGGGCTGCGGCTATCTGCTGACCATGTTCCTGATGTCCTCCATCCGCGAGATCATCGGCAGCGGCAGCTGGATGGGCATCCAGATCCTGCCGGAAGAGCTGGACAAGCTGACCATCATGAACCAGGCCCCCGGCGGCTTCTTTGTGTTCGGCTGCCTGATGGCGCTGTGCGTCTGGATCGAGAAAAAGACCAACCATCCCATTGAGCGCAAGACCTGCGGCGAGGTCCTTCTGGACGGGCAGGCCGCCGCTGCGGAAGGGGGTGCTGAGCAGTGAGCGCACAGATCGCAACATTCGCAACCATCCTGTTCAGCATGATTTTGGTCAACAACTACGTGCTGGTACAGTTTTTGGGCATCTGCCCCTTCCTGGGCGTGTCCAAAAAGCTGGATTCGTCGGTGGGCATGGGCGTGGCGGTCATCGTCGTCATGGTCATTGCCACGGCGGTCACTTTCCCGCTGCAGATCTTCCTGCTGGACGCCAATGATCTGGGCTATATGCAGACCATCATCTTCATCCTGGTCATCGCGGTGCTGGTCCAGCTGATCGAGATCACCCTCAAGCGGTATATCCCGGCGCTGTACAGCGCGCTGGGCGTTTACCTGCCGCTGATCACCACCAACTGCTGCGTGCTTGGCGTGGCCATCCTGGCCGTGCAGGACTACGGCGGGGATGTGGCTGAATTCGGTTTCGGCTTTGCCTACGCCGAGGCGCTGGTCTGCGCGGCCGGCGCGGGCATCGGCTTCCTGCTGGCAATGGTGCTGTTCTGCGGCGTCCGCCAGCGCGTCGAGAATTCCGACCCGCCCGAGAGCTTCAAGGGCCTGCCCATCACGCTGGTGGCCGCGGCCATCACCTCGCTGAGCTTTATGGGCTTCGGCGGGCTGGTCGAGAACATCATCGCCGCACTGATGTAAGGGGGAGTATGGACAATGAGTAACCCGATTGTTTTTGCGGTGATCGTCCTGGGCGTGCTGGGCCTGGTCGGCAGCCTGATCCTGGTGCTGGCCTCCAAGTTCATGGCTGTGTACGAGGATCCGCGTATCGCCGAGGTCACCGGCTGCCTGGCCGGCGCCAACTGCGGCGGCTGCGGCTATGCCGGCTGCGCCGACTATGCCAAGGCCATCGTGGAGGACGGCGCGCCCACCTTCAAGTGCGCCCCCGGCGGCGATAAGGCCGCCGACGCCATCAACCGCATCATGGGCGCCGAGGAGAGCGACCGCCCCGCCATGCGCGCCTTTGTCAGCTGCAACGGCGGCGCCAACTGCGGCGTCCGGTTTGACTATTCCGGCGTCCAGAGCTGCGCCGCTGCGGCCAGCGTGGCCGGCGGCCCCACCGCCTGCGCCTACGGCTGCCTGGGCTACGGCGACTGCGTCAACGCCTGCATGTTCGGCGCGCTGAGCGTGCAGAACGGCGTGGCCGTCGTCGACCGCACCAAGTGTACCGGCTGCACCGCCTGCACCAAAGCCTGCCCCCGCGGCCTGCTGAAAATGAAGCCGGTGGCACCCCAGCCTGCGGTGCTCTGCCGCAACAAGGAGCGCGGCGCCGCGGTGGTCAAGGCCTGCAAGACCGGTTGCATCGCCTGCGGCATCTGCGTCAAGAACTGCCCGCAGCAGGCCATCTTCCTGCGGGGCAACGTGGCCCGCATCGACTACACCAAGTGCAACGGCTGCGGGACCTGTGTGGAGAAGTGCCCCAAGAAGGTTATCCACTTTGTGGAAGGCGGTCCCACCTCTGTCGACGCCCCGGTGCCGGAGTATGCGGTGATGTAACGCCGCGGAGGAACGCTCCGCCGTTCGAAGCCTGTTTTAAAGAGAACCATCAAAAAAGCCCCGGCATTTGATTTGAAAAAAATCGAATGCCGGGGCTTGACTTTATGGAACCGGCTGTGCTATAATATCGCTCGTCACGGAGGATTAGCTCAGCTGGTTAGAGCACTTGCATCACACGCAAGGGGTCTGGGGTTCGAGTCCCTAATTCTCCACCAAAATGATTGGCCGATTTTACTGTCGGCCAATTTTTTATTGCTATACCGTCAAAAATTGACGATTTGAAGCCTGCTACGTGCAGGCTTTTTCCATTACTGTCATCCCTGCTTTCGGGCGGTTTTGGCAGGCTTTTCCACACAAAACAGGCCGTCAGGCTCCCCACTTCCGGGAGTTTGGCAGCCTTTTTTCGGTTTTGGGCGAAAAAATCGCCGCAGAAGTATAGAAAATTTTCCGGCAGGATTTTGTTGGTTCTGCCGGTTTTCAGATAAGCGCAGTAAAAGTATAAAAATTTCAATAGCGCATCGCCATTCGCAGCCCGGTATCTGGCATTGATTACATTGCTGGATGCCGGGGTTTTTTTCGTTTGCTCTCTTAGCTACCCGGCTGGGAACAAGTTTCCGGCCTTGTAGATAGATTTAATTTTATCCTGCACAAAGAAAGTGAGGTCTCCCTATGATCATTGGCATCGACCACGGCTACTACGCCATCAAAACACGAAACTGTTCCTTCCTGGCCGGCATTACGCCTTTCGGTGACCGCGAACCTTACACCCGCCAGAACGTGCTCACGTTCGGCGGGTGTTTTTTTGTTTGCGGCAGCGGGCGGCAGCCGATCCAGCGGGACAAGACCGCCAACGA
>DWVD01000006.1 GCA_019120395.1 Candidatus Gemmiger faecigallinarum | reverse complement strand
CAGGTGCTCGGGGGCGATGATGTTCACCGCGTCGATGGCCAGGTCCAGGTTGGCCGCCACCACGATCTTGCCGTTGGTGTCCACACTGGCCCGGGCAATGGCTTCACGGGGCAGCTGGGGGATCTGGCGTTCCAGCTCGGCCTGGACCTTCTCGGCCAGTTCCATGCTGTCAGTGACCAGCACCGGGCTGGCCAGCTTGTCGTGCTCGGCCTGGCTGAGCAGGTCAGCCGCCACCCAGGCGGGGTTGCTCTTGCCGTCGGCCAGGACCAGGATCTCGGAGGGACCGGCGATCATGTCGATGCCCACCGTACCGAACACCTTGCGCTCGGCGGTGGCCACATAGATGTTGCCGGGGCCGACGATCTTGTCCACGGCGGGGATGCTCTGGGTGCCGTAGGCCAGGGCGGCCACGGCCTGGGCTCCGCCGGTCTTGAAGATCAGGTCGATGCCCGCGGTGACGGCGGCGGCCAGAATGGCGGGGTTGACCTTGCCGTCGGGGCCGGCGGGGGTGGTCATGACGATCTGCTTGACGCCGGCCACCTTGGCGGGGATGACGTCCATCAGCACGGTGGAGGGGTAGGCCGCGGTGCCGCCGGGCACGTAGACGCCGGCCTTCTCGATGGGGGTGTACTTCTGCCCCAGCAGCACGCCGGGGGCGCGCTCGAACAGGATGTCCTTGTGGACCTGCTGCTCGTGGAAGGCGCGGATGTTGTCGGCGGCCATCCGCAGGGTCTCGACAAAGTCCGGCTCGACGGCGGCGAACGCCTCGTCGATCTCGGCCTGGCTGACCCGCAGGTCGGCAAGCTCGGCATGGTCGAACTTGCGGGCGTAGTCTTTCAGGGCCGCGTCGCCGCGGGCGCGCACGTCGGCGATGATGGCGTCCACGGTGGCCTCCACGTCGGCCTCGGCGCGGATGTCGCGGTTGAGGATCTGCTCCGGTTTCAGCGTGTCAAAGGGAATGATGCGGATCATTTTGCCAGCGCCTCCTTCATGGCCTGCAGCAGGGCCGTGATGGCGCTCTGCTTGAATTTATAGCTTGCCTTGTTGGCGATCAGCCGCGCCGAGATGGGCATGAACTCCTCCAGCACGGCCAAATCGTTCTCCCGCAGGGTGGTGCCGGTCTCGACAATGTCCACGATCACGTCGGACAAACCCAGGATCGGCGCCAGCTCAATGGAGCCGTTCAGTTTGATGATGTCGATCTCCCGGCCGGTGCCCTCGTAGTGGGCGCGGGCGATGTTGACAAACTTGGTGGCCACCCGCAGCGCCCGGCTCTCGTCGTCCGCAAAGGTCTTTGGCCCGGCCACGCACATGCGGCAGCGGCCCATGCCGGTGTCCAGCAGCTCGTAGACGTCGGCGCCGCTCTCGGCCAGGATGTCCTTGCCCACCAGGCCCACGTCCGCCGCGCCGTGCTCCACGTAGATGGCCACGTCGCTGGGCTTGACCAGAAAGTAGCGGACCTTCGCGTCGGGATTTTCCACCACCAGCCTGCGGCTGTCGGTATAATCTCCGGCGCCGTAGCCCGCCCCGGCCAGCAAAGCGTAGGCCTTGTCGCCCAGGCGGCCCTTGGGCAGGGCGATGTTCAGCCAGGTGCCCTCCTCCCCGGCGCGAACGGGCGGCAGCGGGGCCGCCAGGCGGTCCAGCTCGTCCAGATACAGCGCGAACCCGATGGCCCCCGCCCCTGGCGTGAACCGGCGGATCAGCAGGTCGTAGCGGCCGCCCTTGAGCACCGGGCGGGCCGCGCCGGACAGGTAGCCGGTGAACACCAGGCCGTTGTAGTAGTCCATGTCGCCGGCCAGGCTCAAATCCAAGCAAAGGCCGCGGCCGGCCTCGCCCAGGTCGTTCTGCAAAGCGGTCAGCTCCTCCAGCGCGGCGCGCTGGCCGTCAAACCGGCAGCGGCCCCGCGCGGCGGCCAGCGTGGCCGAAAGCGAGCCGTGCAGCTCCAGCAGGCTTACCAGGTCGCGGGCGTCGGCGTCGGGCAGGCCGGCGGCGCGGGCAGCCTCCAGCAGGCCGTGGGGGTTTTTCTGCTGCAGCATGGCCAGCAGGGCGGGGCGGTCGGCCTTGGCCACCCCCACGCCGTCCAGCCAGGCGGTGACGTAACCCATGTGGCCCAGCTCCAGCACGCTGCTTTCGCCCAGGGCGTTCAGGCTTTGGCGGGCCAGGCGGACCACCTCGGCCTGCTGGGCCGCGCCCACCGCGCCCAGGCATTCCAGCCCCATCTGGCTGATCTCGGCAAAGGTGTGGCTCTCCCGGCTGGGGCGGCAGACCTGCTCGGTATAATAGTACTTTTTGCAGCTGCCGGGGGCGGGCTGGGCGTTTTTGGCGATGGACAGCGTCACGTCGGGGCGGATGGCCCGCAGCTTGCCGTCCAGGTCGGTGAAGGTGACCACCTGCGGGTCGGGCAGAAAGCTCTCGTACTGCTGGTAGAGCGCATATTCCTCAAACCGCGCCATGCGGTATTTGCGGTAGCCGGCCTGCTCGTACAGCGCCCGCAGCTGCAGGGTGCTGCGCTCGGCCGGGGAAAAAGTCGTCAGGTCCAGGTTCATGGTAATACCCCCAAAAGATGTGCGGGACGGGTCAGGCGGGACAGGAAGCAGAAAGCAGCAATCCGGAATCAGAGCCGAAAAATTAAGGAGTATCCGCACACCGGCGTGCGCTCAAATTTCTAACCCTCTTTTTATGTTTCTCATTTTCCGGTTTCTCTTTCCCGCCGGGTTTGCAAAAAAACGAAAAGCAGGCGCGCTTTGCACGTTGGTACAAAGCTGCGCCTGCGGTGTATGCGTGTTTATCCCTGGCAGCCAAGGTCGTCCCAATCCGCGAAATCCTCCGGCGCAGCGATCTGCGTCGGGTCCACCTTGCCGTCCACCACCGGCGGGGCGGGGGTCTGGTGTTCCACGGGGTTCACGTTGGGGCCGCCCTGCTGGGGTCTGACCGGCCGGTAGACCGGCGCCCTGGGGGCGGTTTCGGGCTGCGATGCTTCGGCCGGGGCGGGCTCGGGATCCGGGTCGGCGGCTTCGGCGTCCTCCGCCGGGGCGGCGGGGGTCTCAGGGTCCGGCGCAGCGGCCGGCGGTTCGGTGTCGCAGGCAGGCGCGGGAGTCGGGGCCTCGGCGGCTGCATCGAACTCAGCCTCCGGGCCCTTGGTATGCTCGTGCTCCTGCTCGCGGCTGCGCAGCCAATACAGCGCCGCGCCCGCGGCGGCCGCCAGGACGGCGACCTTCAAGAAACGATGCTTCCGTGCCATGTCTGAACCTCCGTTTCATGCACAAGTTCCGCCGCGGACACTTCCGGCGGCGCAGGTGGGCGGCTGCCGCCGCTTTACACCTTTACAGCGGTTATTATATCACGCCCGCCCCGCATGTGCAAGAGTGTGCCGGCAAAAATTGCACATGTTGTCCTGCGGCAAACAGTCATGCGGCGCTTTCGGGCGTCTGCCCGGCGGCCTTCTGCGCGCCGGGGATCGCTTTCGCCATCGTCTCAGCCCAGGCCTCGGCGTCCTGCTGCCAGTGCTCGTAACCGGCCTGCCCCCGGTGGTCGGGCAGGCTGTAACGCCCGGTCAGGTACTCGCCCAGCGCATCCGTCAGCTTGACCGCCCCCAGCACGTTCAGGTGGCTGCCGGTATCCGGCGTGTCGGTGGACCAGTCCAGCCCCAACATCCCCTGCGGGTCCAGGTTATAGTCGATGTAGGTCAGGCCGCGCGCATCGGCATAAGCCTGGATCCCGTTGTGCCGGCTGCGGTTCCAGCTGGTGGCCGCAGGCACGGTAATCAGCAGCAGCTCGCTGCCCTGCTCCTCGCACAGGGCCACGATGCGGTCCAGGTAGATCTGCGCCAGCAGCGGGATGGACGCCACGCCCTGGTCGTACATATAGTCGCCGCCCTGGTACGGCACAACGCCGGTCAGCGGCATAAAGCCCTTGTTTGCGTCCCGCCAGCTGTAATCGTGCGGCTGCAGGAAATTTTCGGCGTTGAGCTCTTTCCAGTTATCGTGGTAACGCAAAAGCGGCATCAGCTCGCCGGCAATGTTGTTGACGGCACTGTCGAAATAAGTCTCGCTCCCCCGCTTGCTGTACACCATCTCGGTGCACAGCACCACCACCTGCGGGGCCTGTTCCTGGTAAATGTCCTTGAGCCGGTAGTAAGCGTTATACACCGTAAACCAGGCCGCGCCGTAGGTATAGCCGGTAAAGCCGTACTCCTCGTACCACTGCATCGGGGCGATGCCCTGGGCGGCGTTGGAGTCGCCGATGACCAGCACGTCGATGGTGTCAAAGTCCTCGCCCAGAATACCGCCGGCCGTGTACCCTTCCAGATACCGGTTGGAGTGGGGCATCAGGTAATTGCCCGCCAGCAGCACGCAGGCCAGCAGCGCCAGGCAAAAGGCGACAATGCGCAGCACGGCTTTTTTTGCAGCGTTCACGGCAGTGTCTCCTTTCTCAGAATTGGGCGTAGATAAAGCCCGCCGGGTCGTAGTTGTCGCCGTAGGCGCCAAACACCAGGATCAAAAGCACGCCGCCGATGTACACCGCCCAGCGCAGCGGCAGCGGCGCCCGGGCCAGCGTATTGCGGATGGCGACGCCTCGCTCATGCAGCAGGTCCACCGCCAGCATCAGCACCGCGCCGGCGGCCAGCACCGCCATATCCCGGGCGTCCAGTTTGATCAGCAGCGAGCCGGTGTACGGCACCGCCAGGCTTTTGAACATGGCGATGGCCGCCAGCGTGCCGTTGGAGCGGAAGATCAGCATGCCGCCCAGCACCAGCACAAAGGTGCGCAGCATCTGCAGCGCCTGGTACCAGCGGCGCTTGCGCAGCGCCGTGATCCCGGGGAACCGCGCGGTCCACACCGGCTCTGCGATCTCGCCCAGCAGCTGCAGGATGTAGTAGTACATGCCATAGAGCAGGTACATCCACCCCGCCCCGTGCCACCAGCCGATGGCCGCCCAGGTCACGCCCAGCGCCGCCCACACCGGCAGGCTGCGGCCGGCCGCCGCGCCGAACCTGGTGCGGCAGAACCGGCCCAGCGTTTTCCAGGGCGCGGACAGGATCAGCGGCTGGAACAGGTATTCCCGCAGCCATGCGCCCAGCGTCATGTGCCAGCGCCGCCAGAACTCGCCCACCGTGCGCGAAAAGAAAGGCTGCCGGAAGTTTTCCGCCAGCGGCACGCCGAAGCACTCGGCCGAGCCGAGCACAATGTCCATGCAGCCGGAAAATTCGGCGTACAGCTGCAGCGTGTACAGCACCGCGCCAAGCGCCACCGCCATGCCGGAATACTGGGTGTAATCGTCGAACACCGCCTTGACGTACATGTTGGCGCGGTCGGCAATGACCATTTTTTTGAACAGGCCCCAGACAATGCGCTGCACGCCGAACGTCAGGTTTTTGTAGGAGAGGCGGGGCGGGTCCAGCAGCGGCCCGGACAGCCGGTCCCAGCGGTCGAAGGGGCCTTCCACCACATGCGGCCAGAAGCACAGGAACAACAGCACCTGCCAGTAATGCCGGGCCGGGCGGCAGCTGCCCCGGTGCACGTCCACCAGGTAGCCCACGGCCATCAGCGTGACAAAGCTCAGCCCCAGGGGCAGCGTGTAGCTGGGCACGGTCAGCGAGAGTGCGCCGGGCAGGCGGTCCAGCACGGCGGCGATGCTGCGGGCGGCAAACGGCCAGTACTTCAGCCAGAGGAACACCGCCAGCAGGATGGCCGCGCCGCCGCCCACCGCCAGGGATTTGGCGGCGGCCAGCTGTTTTTTGACCGCCTTGCGGCCTGCGGCGGAAAGTTCCGGTTTGGCGGTGGAAAGGATATCGTCCAGGCGGCCCAGCAGCAGGCCGACGCCCCAGGTGACCGCCGCGGCGGCCAGGATCCAGACGATGTACCGCCCCGAGGTCAGCCAGTAAAACAGCAGGCTGGCCCCCAGCAGCACCGCAGGGCGGCCGCGCTGGGGCAGCACCGCCCACAGCGCCCACACCGCGGGCAGGAACAGGAACAGATAAACAAACGAGGTATAGGACATGGTTTCACCTGCATTGGGCAAAAGGGGCCGGACAGCCGCCGGGTCTCAGCGGCCGGGCCGGGTCAGGCCGAACGGCGGGGTCATTCCTCCTCCAGCCGGTCGATCAGCGCGCGGATGCACGCGACGGTGTGGAAGTTTTCCTCCCGCAGGTCGGCAGGGGTGATCTCGACGTCAAATTCCTCGCCCAGCGCCATGACCAGCTGCATGACTTCCACCGAATCCAGCAGGCCGGTCTTGATCAGTTCCTCGTCGGGGGCGGGGGTCAGGCCGGGTTTGACCTCGGCCAGGACGGACAGGATCTCTTCGTTGGTATGCATAGGACATTCTCCTTTTTGGTTTTTGCAGTTTCTGCGGCCGGCGGGCCGGGCTTATTCCAGCTCGTCCAGCAGGCCGCGCAGCGCGGCCCGGTCCAGCTTTCCGTTGGCGTTCTGGGGGATGGCGCGCATCCGGTGCAGCACCGCCGGGCGCATGTAGGGAGGCAGCGCGCCGGCCAGGTGGGCGCGCAGGGCGTCGTCCAGCTTGCGGCGGGACTGGTAAAACAGCGCCAGCCGCGCCCGCTGCCCGTCGTACAGGCAGACCGCCGCCTCCACGCCGGGCAGGCCCTGGGCGGCAGCCTCCACCTCGCCCGGCTCGATGCGGTAGCCCAGGTGCTTGATCTGGCTGTCGATCCGCCCGCAGTAGCGCAGCAGGCCGTCGCCGTCCAGCCTGGCCAGGTCTCCGGTACGGTAGATGGTCTCGGGATAGTCGGGCTGCAGCGGGTTGCGGACGAACCTCTCGGCGGTCTTGTCCGGCATGGCGTAATATCCTGCCGCCACAAAGCTGCCCCGGGCGCACAGTTCGCCCTCCTCGCCGGGGGCGGCGGCGCGGCCGTCCTTCAGCAGCAGCACACCGCAGTTTTCGCAGGGGCGGCCGATGGGCAGCGGCTCGGCGTCGGCAAAGTCCCGGTCCACCACATAGTAAGCGCAGATGTCGGTGGTCTCGGTGGGACCGTACAGGTTGGCGAACACCGCGTCCGGATAATGCCGCCGCCAGTAGTTCATGCAGGGGGTGGGCATCACCTCGCCGGCAAACAGGACGGCGCGCAGCGGGGGCGGCGCCGTGTAGTCCAGCGCTTTCCAGTTGGCCACAATGCCCAGCGCCGTGGGCACCCAGTAGATGGTGTTGACCCCGCGGGCCGTCAGATATTCCAGCAGCTGCACCGGGAAGGAGAACAGCCGCCGGGGCAGGATCTCCAGCCGCGCCGCCGCCCGCAGCGCGCCGAACAGGTCGGTGACCGACATGGAAAAGTAAAAAGGCGTCTGGTTGCCAAAAACCGTCGTCTCGTCAAAGCGGAACGCCTCCACCGCCCATTCGCTGTAAGCCAGCACGTTGCGGTGGGTCACGGCCACCCCCTTGGGCTCGCCGGTGGAACCGGAGGTGAACAGCACGTAGGCCAGGTCGGCGTCGATGGTCCCGGCGCGCGCGCCGGCCAGCAGGGCGGCGTCCGGGGCCGTCTGCGCCGCCTGCTCATAGCGCAGCACCGGCACGCCCGCCTGCGCGCCGGCGCTGCCGGCCGCGTCGCAGTCGGCGTCGTCGGTCAGGATGACCGCCGGCCGCAGGCGCTGCAGGATGCGTTGGATGCGGTCCGCCGGCTGGGCGGGGTCCAGCACCGCGTAAAAGCCGCCGGCGGCCAGCGTGCCCAGCATGGCCAGCGGGCAGGCGGCGCCGCGGGCCAGATACAGCGCCACCGGCCGGCGCTGTACGTCCAGCTTTGCCAGGGCCGTGCCGACGGCCTCGGCCTCGGCCTTCACCTGGCTCCAGGTCAGGCAGCAGCGCTCGTCGCAGACGGCGGGGCCGTCGGGCCTGCGGGCCGCCGCCGCGTCGAGAAGTTCCAGAATATGATGCAAGGCAGAACCTCCTTCCCCGCTGCCGGGGCGCGTTCGATCGCAGGATTTCGGGTGTTCCGGCAGGATCCTGCCGGATATGTGTCACAGTGTAGCACAAACCGGGCGCAAAAAACAGCACACGATGGCAAATCTTTGCGCAGCAAAGCGGTTTTTCGCGCTGATTCGTCCGATTCCGGATGTAAAATTTCCGTGACAATTTTGTTTCCGGCAGCGGCCGCCGTGTGGTATAATCCTGTTGTACAAATTTGGCGGAATGGCAGGTGGTCCCTTTGCAGCGAAAAACGTTGCCGGGCCTGGACGGGATCCGGCTGGCGGCGATCCTGTGGATCGTGCTTTATCATTATGGCGTCGAGACCGCGGCGGCGGGGGTGTTTTCGCCGCCGTTTTTCACTTCCCGCGCCTGCGCCGCGCTGGTGCAGGGGGCGGTGTTCTGGATGACGGCGCTGTCCGGCGCCTGCCTGGGCCTGAAATACGCCGCCGCGCCCTGGCGCCCGGCCGAGTATGTCAAAAGCCGGTTCCTGGCCATCTACCCGCTGTTCTGGCTGTTTTTCTTTCCGCTGTTCCTGTACAGCGACGTGCTGCACCACAACAACGCCGGGGTGGCCCCCTGGCGGCTGGTATTCTCGGTCCTGGGCGTCGACGGCTTTGTCCAGCCCTGGACCCCCACCTTTTACAAGATCGGCGAGTGGTATCTTGGCTGCCAGATCCTGCTGTACTGCCTGTTCCCGCTTCTGCTGTTCGCCTGGCGCAGCCGGGCGGGCCGCGGCGTGATGGCGGCCTGTGTCCTGCTGGTATGGGGCCTGTCCCCCTTTGTGACGCCCCAGGGCGTGGACGTGTTCCACACGGTCTGCGGGCAGCTGCCGGCCTTTGCCGCCGGCGCCGCTTTCGGCCGCGCCCTGGCCGCCCCGCAGCGGGCCGGGCGGCGGCCCTGGGCGGCCAGCGGGGCGCTGCTGGCCGCGGCGGGCCTGGGCGCGCTGGCACGGCTGCCGGCATATCATCTGTACAGCCTGGCGGCGCTGGGGCTGTTCTGGCCCGCCCTGCAGCTTGGCCAGCTGATGCGCGGCCGGGCGGCGGCTGCGGCCCACCGGGCGGCGCGGCTGTGCTACGGCGTCTACCTGATCCACCATGTGGGCATTACGCTGGTGCTGGCGCCCCGGCTGCAGGCGCTGCAGGCCGGGCCCGCGCTGTGGTGCGCCGGCCTTGCGGCCTGCCTGGCGGGTTCCTTCGCCGCGGCCTGGGTGGGGCAAAGGCTTGTCGGCCTGGCGCTTCGTCCGGGCAAAAAGCGCACCGCCGCCCGGTGACCGGGCTTTGCAAAAAAGCGCCCCGTGCGCCGTCCCTTGCCGGATGGCGCACGGGGTTTTCTGCTGTCGGTCAGGCTCCGAACAGGCTGGCCCAGGTCTTGGGCCCGATGATGCCGTCGGGGGTCAGGCCCTCAACGGTCTGATAGGCGCGCACGGCCTCGCGGGTCTTGGCGCCAAAAAGGCCGTCGGCGTTCAGGGCCGGCACCAGCGCCTGCAGCTCCTGCTGCACGCTCTTGACCGCCGAGCCCTCGTCGCCCTGCTCCAGCCGGACGCCGGGGTACGCCTCGGCGGACGGCTCGGTGTGGGCCGCGTTGTACAGAGCCTCCCAGGTGACAGGCCCGACGATACCGTCGCTGCGCAGGCCGTCCAGCTGCTGGAAGGTCTTGACTGCGGTGGCGGTGGCCGAGCCGTACTTTCCATCCACCGTGAGCGGGCGGATGGCCGGCCAGCGGCGGCGCGCGGCGTTGAGCCAGGTCTGGATCAGCGCCACGTCCGGGCCGTTGGAACCGCTCTGCAAAACTTTGCCCCAATACGTGGGAACTGCTGTGCTGGGCATGGGGTTCACTCCTTTCGCTTGCGGGTGCGCCGCGCAGGGCAGCCCCTGCCCCGCGGCTTTGCCGCACCCTCAGCACAGAATATGCACGGCCGAGGCGCGGTGTGCCCCTTCCCGGCCGGTCCCTCCCGCTTCCCATTGAACCGGGCGCGGTATTGGCGGAGCACGGCTTTTCATTTTTGCCTTTGCCGTCGTAAAAAGAACAGCGCACAGCCTGCGGGGCTGTGCGCTGTTCTTGCTTTGTTGGATACAATGATTATACCGTGATCTCGATGAGACTGCCCTCAGAGCCGGCCGCGCAGCTTTCGCAACAGCCGCCGGTCACGCGCGGGCCGTCAGGGCGTCCGCCGCCTCCCGGCCGATCACTGGTACAGTGGGAACTGTTCCACCAGAGCGGCGACGCGGGCGGCCACGTCGGCTTTCTTTGCCTCAAAGTCAAAGATGCAGTCGGCGATGCAGTCGGCAATGACCTGCATCTCGGCGGGGCCCATGCCGCGGGTGGTGACCGCCGGGGTGCCGATGCGCAGGCCGCTGGTGACAAAGGGGCTGCGCTTCTCGCCGGGGACGGTGTTCTTGTTGGCGGTGATGTGCACCTCGTCCAGGTTGTGCTCCAGCTCCTTGCCGGTGCACTCCTCGTCCAGCAGGTCGATGAGCATCAGGTGGTTGTCGGTGCCGCCGGACACCAGCTTGACGCCGCGGGCGGTCAGCGCCGCGGCCAGGGCCTGGGCGTTGTCCACGATCTTTTGGGCGTAGGTCTTAAATTCCGGTTTCAGGGCTTCGCCGAAGCAGACGGCCTTGGCGGCGATGATGTGCTCCAGCGGGCCGCCCTGGGTGCCGGGGAAGATGGCCGAGTTGATGCGCTTGATCAGGTACTCGTTGTTGGTCAGGATCAGGCCGCCGCGGGGGCCGCGCAGCGTCTTGTGGGTGGTGGTGGTGACCACGTCGGCGTAGGGCACCGGGTTCTGGTGCACGCCGCCCGCCACCAGGCCGGCGATGTGGGCCATATCCACCATCAGCATGGCGCCGTAGCCGTGGGCGATCTCGGCCAGCTTTTCAAAGTCGATGGCGCGGGGGTAGGCGGAAGCGCCCGCCACCAGCAGCTTGGGCCGCACCTTGTTGACCTGCTTGGCCAGCGCCTTGTAGTCGATGAAGCCGTTGTCGTCCACGCCGTAGGAGACAAAGTTGTAGTTTTTGCCGCTCATGTTGGCGGGGCTGCCGTGGGTCAGGTGGCCGCCCTGGGACAGGTCCATGCCCATGACGGTATCGCCCACGTTGAGCAGCGCAAAGTAGACGGCCAGGTTGGCCTGCGCGCCGGAGTGGGGCTGGACGTTGGCGTATCTTGCGCCGAACAGCCTGCAGGCCCGGTCGATGGCCAGCTGCTCCACCTCGTCCACATACTGGCAGCCGCCGTAGTAGCGGTGGCCAGGGTAGCCCTCGGCGTACTTGTTGGTTAGCACGCTGCCCATGGCGGCCATGACCGCGGGCGAGACGATGTTCTCGCTGGCGATCAGCTCGATGTTCTGGCGCTGGCGGGCCAGTTCCCGGTCCATGGCGGCGGCCAGTTCCGGGT
This sequence comes from Candidatus Gemmiger faecigallinarum, assembly GCA_019120395.1. GTDB lineage: Bacteria > Bacillota > Clostridia > Oscillospirales > Ruminococcaceae > Gemmiger > Gemmiger faecigallinarum. Next base: position 37,912 of record DWVD01000006.1, on the reverse strand, counting down.
CCTGACGGCCCACAAAGCCGATGGTGTCCATCATGTCCTGATACATAGGTTCCTGCTCTCCTCTCGTTGCCGGCCGGCGGCCGGATGTTGGGCGTTCAAAATCGAAAAGCGGGGCCGCGCCCCGCAGGGAAACGTCACAGCGTGCCTTTGGTGGACAGGACCCCCTCGATGCGGGGGTCGGGGCGGCTGGCGGCGTCCAGCGCCTTGGCAAAGGCTTTGAACATGGCCTCCAGCTTGTGGTGGTCGTTTTCGCCGTAAAGGACCTTCAGGTGCAGGTTCATGGCCGCCGCGTAGCTGACGGCGTAAAAAAACTCCCGTGCCATCTGGGTGTCCATGCCGCCGCAGCTCTGGCCGGCAAAAGCCGCGTCGTAAACAAAGTAGGGCCGGCCGCCCAGGTCGACGGCGCAAAGCGCCAGCGTCTCGTCCATGGGCAGCAGGCAGCTGCCAAAGCGGGCGACGCCCTGCTTGTCCCCCAGCGCCTGGCGGACGGCGGTCCCCAGCACAATGCCCACATCCTCGATGGTGTGGTGGCAGTCCACCGCCAGGTCGCCCTTGCAGCGCAGCGTCAGGTCGAACAGGCCGTGGCGGGCAAAGCCGTCCAGCATGTGGTCGAAAAATCCGATGCCGGTATCAATATCGGCCCGGCCGGCGCCGTCCAGGTCGATGGTCAGCGTGATGTCGGTCTCCCGCGTTTTACGCTCCACCGTTGCAATGCGTGCCATGGCGTCCCCCTTTTTTCGGCGCTGCCCGCCGATTTTTTTCTCTGCCGGGCCGGACCCGGCCCATGCGCTTTACACTGTTAAATCATACCATCGACACAGCGCCGCGTCAACCTTTCGCCCAAAATCGGCGGACGCATCCAAATTGTGGCAGCCATTTCAAAGATAGTTTACGATTTCGCAACAACTTCTTTTTTTGCACGCGGTACAATAGATTACGCAGAGTGGTTTTCCATGATTTTTTGCGGGATTTTTCCCCGCTCCACTCCGCTTTTGCGAAAGGATATTGCAAGTATGAGCAAAATCATCGGAATCGACCTGGGCACTACCAACAGCTGCGTGGCGGTGATCGAGGGCGGCAAGCCGGTCGTGATCCCCAATGCCGAAGGGCAGCGCACGACGCCGTCGGTGGTGGCCTTTACCAACAGCGGCGAGCGCCTGGTGGGCGACCCGGCCAAACGCCAGGCCGTGACCAACGCCCGCCGCACGGTCAGCAGCATCAAGCGCAAAATGGGCGAGGATACCCGCATCACCATCGACGGGCGGCAGTATTCCCCGCAGGAGATCAGCGCGCAGATCCTGCAAAAGCTGAAAGCCGACGCCGAGGCTTATCTGGGCGAACCCGTCACCGAGGCGGTCATCACGGTGCCCGCCTATTTCAACGACGCCCAGCGCCAGGCCACCAAGGACGCCGGGCGCATCGCCGGGCTGAACGTCCGGCGCATCATCAACGAACCCACCGCCGCCGCGCTGGCCTACGGCCTGGACAACGGCCGCACCCAGAAGGTGATGGTCTACGACCTGGGCGGCGGCACCTTTGACGTGTCGCTGATCCAGATCGGCGACGGCGTGGTGCAGGTGCTGGCCACCTGCGGCGACAACCACCTGGGCGGCGACGATTTCGACGCCCGCGTGGCCGACTGGCTGCTGAAGCAGTTTGCCGACCAGTACGGCTCCGACCTGTCCGGCGACATGGTGGCCATGCAGCGCATCCGCGAGGAAGCCGAAAAGGCCAAGAAGGAGCTTTCAAGCGCCAGATCCACCGACATCAACCTGCCCTTTATCACCACCGGGCCCGACGGCCCGCTGCATCTGCAGGCCACGTTGACCCGCGCCGAGTTCGACCAGATGACCGCCGACCTGGTGGAGCGCACCGCTCTGCCGGTAAAAAACGCCCTGGGCGACGCGGGGCTGGCCGCCAACGACCTGGACCAGGTGCTTCTGGTGGGCGGCTCCACCCGCATCCCGGCCGTGCAGGCCAAGGTGATGCGGATGATCGACCTGGAACCTTCCAAAAGCCTGAACCCCGACGAATGCGTGGCGCTGGGCGCCGCCGTGCAGGCGGGCCGCCTGGGCGGCGACATGATCTCGGGCGGGCAGGACCTTCTTCTTCTGGACGTGACCCCGCTGACCCTGTCCATCGAGACGGTGGGCGGCGTGGCCACCCACCTGATCGACCGCAACTCGGCCATCCCTACCCGGTTCTCCAAGATCTTCACCACGGCGGCCCCTTTCCAGAGCACCGTCGAGATCAAGGTGCTGCAGGGCGAGCGGGAATTTGCCAAAGACAACAAGCTGCTGGGCACCTTTACGCTGCGGGGCATCAAGCGGGCTTGGGCCGGCGTGCCGCAGATCGAGGTCACCTTTGACATCGACGCCAACGGCATCGTCAAGGTCAGCGCTCGCGACCTGGACACCGGCAAGGAGCAGAGCATCACCATCTCCGGCAGCTCCAACCTGAGCGAGGAGGAGATCCGCCGCGCCATGCATGATGCCGCCATGTACGCCGGCCAGGACCAGGCCCGCAAGGAAGCCATCGAGGCGGTAAACGCCGCCGAGGCCGCCGCCTACCGGGTCAACACCGCGCTGGGCAGCAAGGCCGGCAAGGCGCTCCCCCGCGAGGAAAAGACCCGCATCAAGGACGCCGAGCGCCAGCTGGAGCGCGCCATGAAACACAAAAAGCCGGAAAAGATGACCCCCGACGATACCGCCCAGCTGAACGCTGCGCGGCAAAGCCTGGAATCGGTGGCCGCCGAGCTGGTCAGCCGCTGGGAGGCGGAGCAGGCCCAGCAGCCGCAGCAGTCCGGCCGCAAGTGACCCTCAAGATCTGCCCACCGCCCCGCGGCGGCGCGTCCCCGGCCGGGGATGCCGCCGCGGGGCGGATTTTTTTGCCGGCGCCGGGCCGGGCTGCCGCCCCGTGCCGGCCCACATATTTTGCACAAATTTGACCCGAACGCCTTTGCTATTCTGCCCAAAGAGGGCTACAATAAAAACGTGTGGAAAGCGCGGCCGCCCGCCCTGCCGCACGGCGTTTTTTCATTTGATTTCCCAGGAGGTTCCCATGCCATACGATATTCCGGCCGACAGCGTGCTGCTGCTGGAGGGCGGCGCCATGCGCGGCGTCTACACCAGCGGCGTGCTGGACGTGCTGATGCAGAACGATTTGTACTTTCCCGCCGTGGCGGCGGTGTCCGCCGGGGCGCTGAACGCCGTCAACTACCTGTCCCGCCAACCGGGGCGCAGCGCCCGCATCAATCTGCGCTACCGCAGCGACCCACGCTACGCCGGGCCGCTGGCGCTGGTGCGCAGCCGCGGGCTGTTCGGGCTGGATTTCATCGTCAACGGCCTGGCCGAAAAGGAGCCTTTCGACGCCGCCTCCTTTGAAAGCAGCCCCCAGCGGCTGCTGGTGGCCGCCACCAACGTGAACACCGGCAAAGCCGAGTTGTTCGAGAAAGGCAAGTGCAGCGATTTTGCCCGCGCAGTCATCGCGTCGGCGTCGATGCCGCTGGTCAGCTGGCCGGTCAAGATCGACGGCCGGCCCTATCTGGACGGCGGCTGCGCCTGCCATATCCCGCTGGACTGGGCGCTGGAGCAGGGCTTTGGGCGCATCGTGGTGGTGGCCACCCAGGCCAAAGGCTACCGCAAACCGGTGACCAGCCAGCGCATGGTAGACCTGTACAGCGACTTTTACGCCGCCTATCCCCGCTTTTTTGCCGCGCTGCTGACCATGGACCTACGCTACAACACGCTGATGGACCAAATCGACCGGCTGGAGGAGGAAGGCCGCATCTTTGTCATCCGGCCCCGGCGGCCGGTGGAGGTCAGCCGTACCGAGAAAGACCGCGCCAAGCTGCTGGCCCTGGTCAACGAGGGCCGCAGCGAAGCCAAGGAAGCGTTGGCCGGCCTGGAACGTTACCTTTCCCGCAGTCTATAACGCCGCGGCTTCCATGCTCCCAAAGCATCGCCAGAACTGCAAAACAGGTATTTTACATCGCCGCACCCGCGCGGTAGAATAAAACCAGAAGGGCCGGGCAAAGCCGTCCGCCCCGCCGTACCAAGGCAGTTTGATTGCAAAGGAGAGGTATTTTATGGCAAACATGATCGAGCACGAGATCTTCCCCCGCGGCGAAAAAAACACTGCGTTCGCACAGTATTTTATCGGCCAGTCCTACCTGAACATGCTGACCACCCAGGGCGTGGGCATCGGCAATGTGACCTTTGAGCCGGGCTGCCGCAACAACTGGCACATCCACCACGCCAAGGAGGGCGGCGGCCAGATCCTGTTGGTCACCGGCGGCCGCGGCTGGTATCAGGAGTGGGGCCAGCCTGCCCGCGAGCTGCATGCCGGCGACGTGGTGGTCATCCCCGCCGGCGTCAAGCACTGGCACGGCGCCGCCAAGGACAGCTGGTTCGTGCACCTGGCCGTGGAGGTCCCCGGCGTGGACGCCCATAACGAGTGGTGCGAGCCGGTGGACGACGAGCAGTACGGCAAGCTGGACTGAGCTTCCCGCACGGCCGCACAGCCAAAACCGCATAGATGAAACACGGCAGGCCCCGCGGGGCCTGCCGTGTTTGCTCCCCCAAACATTTCACGGCCCTGCGCGTTGCGGTTTGGGGCAAATGCGTATATAATAAACAATGGATCGTCAGGCGCGGCGCGCCTGCAAGGAAAGGAGCCCGCCATGCCCCAGTCACAACAGCGCAGCGCCGGGGGCGTGGCTTTCACCCTTACCCGCCGCCGGGTCAAAAACCTGAACCTGCGGGTGCGGCCGGACGGCAGCGTGGCGGTGTCCGCGCCGATGCGCACGCCGCTGCGGGAGGTGGACGCCTTTGTGGCGGCCCACGCCGGCTGGGTGGCGGACGCACAGCGGCGCATGGCCGCCCGCCGCGCCGCCGAAGCCGGCCTGCCCGTGCCGGACAGGGCCGAGGCGCTGGCCGGCATGCAGGCGCTGGTGGAGCGCTGGTGGCCCGCCTTTGCGCCCCGCTGCGCCGGTCCCATGCCCAAAGTCCGGGTGCGGGACATGCGCACCCGCTGGGGCAGCTGCAGCCTGCACACCCGCACGCTGTGCTTTGCGCTGCGGCTGTGGGCCATGCCCGAACCGGCGCGGGAATATGTGGCGGTCCATGAACTGTGCCACCTTTTGCACCCCGACCATTCGCCCGCTTTCTGGGCAGAGGTCGCCCGCTGCCTGCCCGACTACAAGGCGCGGCGGGCCATGCTGCGCAGCCCGGCGGCCTGAGGCCGGAACTTTTTTGCCGCACAGCGCTGTACATTGCCGTCCATCATCGGATTTTGGGCAATGCCGGCGGCGGGGCCGGTCAGAGCTGCCCGCCGCGCGGCTGTATCCCAAAAATCCCCACAAGGGAGGGACTGTTTTGCCCGACAACAAACGCTATTCCACGCTGATGAACAACACGCTGCTGTTTGCCATCAGCAATCTCAGCTCCAAGCTGCTGAGCCTGATTAGCCAGCCGTATCTGAGCTACATTCTCGACGGCCCCGACGTCATGGGCGTGACCAAGCTGATGCAGCAGGTCACCAACCTGCTGATCCCCATCGTCAGCCTGGGCGTCAGCTACGCCGTCATCCGGTTCGGGCTGGACAAGTCCAAGGACAAGAGTTCGGTGTTCATGAACGGCCTGGCCACCATCGCCACCGGTTTCACGCTGATGGTGCTGTGCTGGCCGCTGGTGGCCATGATCCCCAACGCCGGCGACTACCTGCTTCTGCTGTACCTGTGCGTCCTGATGAGCTGCCTGCGCACGCTGTGCACCCAGTTTATCCGGGCGCGGATGCTCAACCGGCTGGTCGCCGTGGACGGCGTGCTGACCATGGCCGAGCTGGTGGGCTGCTATGTGATCTACCTGCACTGGCTGGATCTGGGCGCCGTGGGGTATCTGCTGGCCGTGGCCACCAGCGACGCGCTGTCCACCCTGTTCGTGTTTATCGTGGGCAAGTGCTACAAGTTTTTCAGTCTCCGCAAGTTCAGCATGAGCCTGTGGAAAGAGATGCTGCGCTACTGCGTGCCGATGATCCCGGCCTCCATCAGCTTCTGGGTCATCAACGCGTCGGACATGTTTTTTGTGCAGGCCATGTGCGAGGGCGTGGACGGCCGCTCCGGCAACGAGTGGGCAGGCCTGCTGTCCACCGGATATTTCCTGCCGCAGATCCTGACGCTGGTGGGGCAGACCTTCTACGAGGCCTGGCAGCTTTCCGCCGTCAGCGAGGAGACCGACCGCGAGGCCTTTTTCTCCAAGGTGTTCCGGGTCTATGCCAGCGTGCTGTTCTGCTGCGCCGCCGGCGTGGTGTGGCTATGCCGGCCGCTGATGCGCATGTTCCAGGCCAGTTACTTTGACGCCTGGCAGTTCGTGCCGTTTCTGGTGTTCAGCTCGATGTGCACCTGCCTCAACCAGTTCACCAACAGCGTGTTCGTGGTGTTCAAGCGGTCGGTCAGTTCGCTGTACACCATGCTGGCCGGCGCCATCCTCAATGTGATCCTCAATTACGTCTTTATCCTGGTCATGGGGCCTGTCGGCGTCACGCTGGCCAGTTTCCTCTCGCTGCTGCTGGTCTTTCTGCTGCGCGCCTACTCCACCCGCGGGCTTCTGGAGATCAACTTCCGCCCCGGCTGGATGCTGCTGAACGCCGCGATCGTGCTGGCCGAGACCGCGCTTTTGTATCTCTTCCCCGAGCAGTCGCTGTGGCTGTGCGCCATCCCCACCGCCATCGTCATCGCCATCAATTTCCGCGATGTCTGGCACATGGCCATGCTGTTGCTGCAGCGCTTTGTGCCCCGGCTGCACAGGAAGTCCTGAACCGCAGCCGGCCCCGCCGCAGCTTTTCCGCTTCCCCGTCGTTTAAAACCGCCGCCTTTCTGTGGAAAGGCGGCGGTTTTCTCATGTGCGGCCTGCCGTCCCGGCGGCGCGGGACGGCGCGCGCCCGGCCGCCGTGGCGCCCACGATGCCGGCAAACATCAGGGCGCATCCGGCCAGCTCCGTGCCAGTCAGGCTCTGGCCCAGCAGCAGCCAGCCGGACAGCGCGCCGAACACGCTTTCCAGGCACATGGCCAGGCTGGCGACGGCGGGATCCAGCCCCCGCTGGCCGACGATCTGCAGCGTGTACCCCACGCCGCTGGCCAAAACGCCGCAGTAAAGGATCGCCCCCGCCGCGCCGGAGATCTGCTCCCAGAACGGCTGCTCAAAGGCGAACATAAACGCCGTGGACAGCACCGCCATGGTAAAAAACTGGCAGAAGTTCAGCGCAACGCCGTCCGCCCGGGGACCGTAGCGCCCCACCAGCAGGATCTGCACGGTGAACAGCAGCGCGCACAGCAGCAGCTGCCATTCGCCGGCGGAAAGCCGCAGTGTATCCTGCCCCGCCAGGCACAGCAGGTAAAGCCCCGCCGCGCTGGCCGCAACGCAAAGCCAGATGCGCCAGCCCGGGCGGCGGGTGAACAGCCCGGCCAGCGGCACCATCACAATGTACAAAGCGGTCAAAAAGCCCGCCTTTGCGGTGGAGACTTCCCCCACCGCCATCTGCTGGGCGGCGGACGCCGCAAACAAAAAGACGCCGCACAGCGCGCCGCCCGCCAGGGCTCCGCGCCGCCTTGGGCGGGCCGCTCCCGCCGCACGGTCGCCGGCGCGCCGCGTCAGGCGGCGCACCGCAAGCACAAAAGCCAGAAACAGGCAGGCCAGCCAGCTGCGGCAGGCCAAAAACGTGTAGGCGCCCACATAGCCGCTGCCCACCGCCTGCGCTGCAAGAGCCACGCCCCACAGCAGCGCGCCGACAACCAGCAGCATCGCGCTGCGCGCCTGGCGCGTCGGTTTCATCTGCGTCCCCCCTTTGCCGCCGGCGCAAGACCGGCGGGCACAGAAAAGCCGCCGGCCCCGCTGGCCGGCGGCAAAGATGTGTTTTGTTGACCCGGGCAGGTCAGGCCTCTTCGCCCGTCTCGCCCTCTGTGGTGACAAGGGCGTCATCCGTCAGGCCGCTGATGACCGCGCCGCCCGACGCAAAGGTCCTGACCGAGTCAAAGCTGATGGTCGCCTTGTAGCGCTTGCCGGGGGTCAGCCCGCTGATGGTGTGGGTGTAGCAGGTGTCGCCGTTGGAGAAGGTGATATACACCGTGCTTTCGGGGACATAGGTGGTGGAAGTACCGTCGTCCTGCAGCTCCCACAGCGCGATCTTATAGCTGTCGATGCTGGTTTTGGTCTCGTCGGTGGTGCCGAACGCCGTGATGGTCACACTGTCCCCCGCCGCCGTGAAATAATCGGTGTTGACCAGCTGGATGTCGTTGAACGAGATATAAAGCTGGCCGTCCTGCAGCAGCGTGCTGATGCGGCTGGTGGTATCAAATCCTTCGGGGTAGCTGACCGAGCCGCCCTGCTGGGCGTAAGTCTCGCTGCTGCTTTCCCCGCTGTCCGTGTTGCCCAGGCCCATCGCATGGACAATGTCCACCACCAGGCCCTTTGCCATGTCCATCGGGCTGCAGGCCGTCATAGAAAACGCCATGCCCGCCGCCAGGACCAGCGACAGGATGCGGTGATGCAATTTCATATCCAAACCCCTCCGAGGCATCGTAAACTTGAAACTGCCGGCGGCTCACGCGCGGCGCACGGCAGGCATTATGGTCATTATACCCCATTTGCCCTGCCGCGACAAGCGAAAATTTTGTAAACGGGCAAAACCGCCGGCGGCGGGCGGCGTCTCCGGTTCAGATACCGGCCGCATCGGGGGCGCGGCGCAGGTCCTCCAGCGTCACGCTGTCCACATACTGGTTGATCACCGTGTTCAGCCCCGCCCAGAACCCCAGCGTGCGGCACAGGTTGCGGCGCGGGCATTCCTCGGCCGTGGAGGCCAGGCAGGGGATGGAAGTCAGTTCCCCCTCGATGGCGCGCAAAATCTCGCCCGCGGTATACTCGGCAGCCGGGCGGGCCAGCCGGTACCCGCCCTGGCTGCCCCGTCCGCTGACCACCAGCCCCGCGCGGGACAGCGGCGTAATGATCTGCTCCAGATATTTCAGGCTGATGCCTTGGTGTTCGCTGACCGTCTTCAGCGGCACAAACTCGTCCGGCTGGTGGCCGGCCAGCTCCAGCATCAGGCGCAGCGCGTAGCGGTCCTTGGTCGAAAATTTCATCCGGCGTCCTCTCTCCTGCCGCCCGGAGCGCAGTTTCCGGGCGAAATGTCTGTAATCGGAATCTGTTCTCAAGTTTCTATATCATATCAAATTCCTATGGGATTCGCAAGGGGTAGCCGCCAATTTGAACATTTCGTCAAATTTGGAAAAAAAGGACGCTGCAATGCCCTGCACAGCCGCGGCGGAAAAAAAATTAAAATTCCATCGCTTCCAAATATTGACAATATTGTAAATAAATCGTATACTATCCACAAGAAGTTGGGCCGTTTGCGTCGAAATCCCCCGTATCTTTGGCGGCGCAGCGCGATCTCCGGCTTCCACTGCATGTTTCAGGAAAGGAAGTTTTGTTGTATGAAATCGACCGGTATCATCCGCAGCACTGACAATCTGGGGCGCATCGTCCTGCCCAAGGAGCTCCGCACGAGCTTCAGCATCACCACCGAGACCCCGCTGGAAATCTTCACCGACGGCGACGCCATCATCCTGCGCAAGTACCGCCCGGCCGGCAGCTGCGATTTCTGCGGCGAGGTCACGGCCGACACGGTGGAGTACCGCGGTATGCACATCTGCGGCGCCTGCCGCCGCGCCATCGGCCAGCTGTGACCCGCGCCGTTCCGGAAAAAACGGCAGCCCCCTGCCGGGGGCTGCCGCGCCGGAATTCATCGCTGCATGCTGCGCACGGTTTCCTCGCTGTTTTTGATCAGGTTCAAAAGGCTGGTAGCGTGGCGGGGATAGTCGGCGGTCAGGCCGCCGGTGGTCATGTCCAGCGCGGCCGCCGCACGGGGGGCGGCAGGGCCGTTTTCGCCGGCCAGCACCGCTTGCAGGTCGCCTTCGGCCATGTGCATGGCTGCGTCGGTGTCGCTTTGCCAGCGGGTACGCCCGACGCGGAACATGCTGGCCACATTTTTGGGCGAAGCCTGGTACAGGTGCCGGAACATCCGGTAGACCGCCAGCATCAAATAACTGCTGACGGCGTTGACCAGGTCCTTGTCCCGGCAGGCCGCCAGCTTGTCGAACAGAATATCCAGCGAGTTTTCGATCAGTTTTTTGTACATGACCGGCAGCACGCTGCCCCGGTAGACGCTGTCGCTGTGAGCGGTAGCGTCGGGCAGCTGGTCCACCGTGATGGTCTGACCGCTGCGCTCGGCGCTGCGGCCAAGCAGGTAATCGCACGACACGCCGTAGTAATCCGCCACCTGGACCACAAATTCCAGGCCGCACTCGCGGATGCCCTTCTCGTAATGGGAAAGCTGTGCCTGCGAGATGCCCAGGTCCTGGGCCGCCTGTTTTTGGGTCAGACCGCGCTCTTTGCGCAGCAGCGTGATGATGCGATTGAATTCGACCGCCATGGTTCCTGCCATCCTTGCCGGGCCGCCGCACGGCCCCGTTATTGCAGAGCCGGGCATCCAGGGCGGCCGGCTCCAGTGTTGTTCTACGTGCTGTACATTATATCTTTGCAAAAACATTTTGTAAATACAAAATGTGCCAAGTTTTGACAGCGTTTTTTGACATTTTTGCCAAGGCTGCTGTTGTTTCAACAAGATATGGGCGCTTTGGTGGAAAATGGTACGCAAATATTGTACCCGGAAATTTCTTCCAGCTTTTCGGCCGCCCAAATTGTAATTATTTTGTAACTATTTTCCGGTATCTATTTCCCCGTTTTGGATTTTCCGCGCTGCAGGGCAGGATTCCTTTTCCGGCTGATCCCGCCCGAGCAATACAAGGAGGCATGTTCCTTTGAAATATTACAAACTGCACCTGATCCGCCACGGCCTTACGGCCGGCAACCTGGAGGGCCGCTACATCGGCAGCGGCAGCGACCTGCCGCTGTGCGATCAGGGCCGGGCCGAGCTGCAGTCGCTGAAGCAGCGGTTCGCCTATCCGCAGGTTTCCCTGGTATTCACTTCGCCGCTGCAGCGGGCAGTGCAGACCGCCGACCTGCTGTATCCCGGCGTGCGCCAGCTGCCGCTGCAGGACCTGCGCGAGATGGCGTTCGGCGTGTTCGAGGGCCAGCCGCTGGCCCAGCTGGTAAAGGACCCCGCCTTTGCCCGCTGGATGGACCCCACCAGCCGCGAGGTGCCCCAGGGTGCCGAGGACCGCGCCGCCTTTTACAAGCGCACCGGCGACATGCTGATGAAGCTGTTTGAGTACATGCTGCGCACCCGCACCGAGGAGGCCGCCTGCATCACCCACGGCGGCGTGATCATGAGCATGCTGGCCCAGCACGCCCTGCCCCAGCGCAAGCCGGAGGACTGGATGACCGACCCCGGGTGCGGGTACTCGGTGCGGTGCGACGCCGAAATGTGGATGCGGGACAAGCTGGTGGAGGCTTTCGACGTGGTGCCGCTCGGCTACCTGGACGGCGCCGGGGAGGACTGACCCGCCGTTTTGCCGCCCTGTTTTTCTGCACAAAAAATGCCGCGGTATCCTGTGGAAACAGACAGGATACCGCGGCATTTGTCTTTTATTCTTCCTGTTCCGCCGGTCTCCGGTTGAACCGGTCGATGACGGCTTCCGGCCGGACGGTCAGCTGGACCCAGGCGGGCAAAAACCCGCTGCGGATGGCGTTGCGCCCCGATGCCACATTGGACCAGGCGCGGCAGTAAAAAGGGACCTTGCCCCGGGCCAGGATCTCCCCCGCCAGCCGGCTGGTCAGCGCCGAGGCAACGCCCTGCCGCCGCCAGCCCGGCAGCACGTCCACGCCGATCTGCCACATGGCGTCGCAGTCAGCCGAAGCGCCGGCCAGGCCGATCAGTCTGCCGCCGTCGTAGGCGCCGACCCCCAGCATGTCCAGCTGAGGGCGGTCGGCGCAAAGCGCGTTGCTCCATTGGGGCAGATACAGCTCCCGGAACTCCGCCTGCGCCAGCACCCGCGTTTCGTACCGGCAGGGCAGCTGCCGCCAGCGGTCCACATCCGGCAGATAATACTCTGCCATAAAGCAGACGTTCGCGTTATATGGCTGCAGCCGGCGCATCAGCCAGTGCAGGTTGGGCGTCTCGAAGCAATGAACGCTGTCGTACCGGGCCAGATACTCGGCCGCCAGACTGCGAAGTTCCGGCGCGACCGAAGCCACCACATTGCCGCCGTAGCTGGTAAAATCGCACAGAAAGGGCAGCTGCAGGTAGCGGCGCGCCCTTGCGTCGGCGCGGGACTGCACAATGCAGGGCGCGTCGCCGCAAAAGTCCTCGGCCCGGCAGCCGCTGTCGATGGCCGACTGCTCCCTGGCGATCTGCCAGACCCGGGCGTTGGTCAGCGTCATTCCGCCGCCTCCGCTGCGGCGTCCCCCTGCGCGGCCTCTCCCCCGTCCGCCGGCGCGGGGGTGGGCGTGGCCAGCGCGGCCGCCAGCTCGTTCTGGTAGGCGTCATATTCCTGTTCGGACTGGGCGGCCGCCTCGTCGCTGACGCCGGACTCCAGCAGCGCGGGTTTGGCCGGCAGCGTCTGCTCGGAGCCGTCCTCGGCCACCACCCGCAGGCCCTGGCCATAATATCCGCCCCAAACGGCGATATAGCTCTTGCCGGGGTTGACGGTCAGGCTGCCGCCCTCCAGGTCGGTCAGGACCAGCGGCGCGGTGGCGTCGCCTTTCTGCCAGCGGATCTCCTGCCAGGCGCCGTCGGTCAGGTACAGGCCGGCGCCGCCGGTCAGGTCGTACTGCCGGGTATAGCCGTCGTCCTTGATCCCGGAAGAAGCATACAGCACAAACAGGTTTGTGAAGGACGCCTGCCGCCCCACGTCGGCATCCATCGACTGGCCGCCGTCGGCGTTGGTCTTGAAGTAGACGCCGTCGCCCGCCGAATAATAGAAGCTCTCGGTATCGCCCTCGTCAAAGGTGATGTGCAGCTCGGTGCCGTTGCGGGACGCCGGGTCCGCCCTCTCGCCAAAATCGAACAGCTGGATGGTCTCGCCGTCGGTGGACGCGCCGTACAGGTCCATGCCGGCGCGGATCAGGTCGCCGGTGGTGTACCAGCAGTTTTCCTCCCGGTAGCCGCTGTCCTGGCGGCCGCTGTCAAAGGCAAAGGCCGCCGTGCCGGTATGGAACCCGTCCACATCCTGATAGCTGAGCAGATTGAGCAGGTTGTAGGCATAAACGTTTTTGTCGATGTGCACCGGCACCGCGTTCAGCGGCAGCGCAAACTGCAGCATCAGGTCCCGCCCGGGCGCCACCGGGCCTGCCTTGCTGACCTGATCGGCGCTGGAAAAAATCGCCATCAGGCCGGCGGTGTGGCCTTCGGTCACGCCGGCCACCAGAACGTCGGCGCTGGCAATGCCCCACTGGGGCAGCGTGCCGTCGCCGGTGCGGATCTGCACCGCCACCGGCCGCTTGCCCGCAAGCGCGCCTTCCGGGTCCGCCAGGCCGGTCAACGGATTGACGCCCGGCGTCGGGACCGGCGTGGGTTCCGGCGTCGGCTCCGGGGTGGGCGACGGGGCCGCCATGGGGGAGGCCGTCGGCGCGGGGGTGGCCCCCGCCTGCCCCCACGGCATGCTGCAGCCGGTAACCGACAATGCCATTGCTGCCGCCAGCAGGGCGGCCTGGATCTGTTTCATGATGTCACCTCGCGGATCGGGCATGTTCGACAGGGTTCGGCATTGCCCGTAAAATGCAAAAGGGGGACGCCGTAGAGCGCCGCATCCGGCCTGTGTACGGTTCCCCTTTTTGCGCTGTGGATGGAAATTATTCGATATAATCGTCAATGTTGCCGGTGGCGCCTTCGCCGGCCTCGACCGCGCCCTCGTCCACCACGTTCTCGGTGGTGGCCGCGTCGCTTGCCTGCAGGTCATGTTCGGCCAGGGTGCCCCAATCCAGGTTGGCGGCCTCGTCGATGTCCACGACCGCCACGTAGCTCTTGCCGATATTGACGGGCAGCAGCTCGTCGCTGCACTGGCCGTCCTCGGTCAGGTAGTACAGGCGCAGGGCCTCCAGCGGGGTGCCCTTCTGCCAGTAGATCTTCTCGATCTTGCCGCCGTAGCAGTAGTAGCCGATACCGCCGTCGCCGTAGTTGACATCCTGGATGTCATGGCTGTCACCGGGATAAGCCTCAAAGTCGGTGTACAGGATGACCAGGTTGGTGAACGCCAGCTGCTGGTCATACTCCTCGTCGATGGTATCCCGCCAGGAACCGTCGTTGGAGTAATACTGCTGCATCTTGTAGGTGGTGGAAGCGGCGTCGTACAGGAAGCGGGTCTTATAGCTGGCGCTGTGGGTGATGGCCACATACTCGCCGTCCTGCACCACCGGGCCGTATTTGTCGCTGTAACCGCTGTCCGGGCTGTTGGACAGGTCGCGCACCGGGTTTTCGCTGCGGTAATCCACAAAGTTGAAGAAGGTGGAGTTGTAGGTGCGGTTCATGTCCACGTCGTTGTCGGCGATATAGTCGGCGATGTTCTGGCCGCTGGTGTACATGGTATGCTCCAGCGCCAGACCGTTGCCGTAGCTCAGGCCCTGCCAGTTGACGCGGTCATAATCGCGGTAACCGTTGGCGGCGTCGGTGTTGTTCAGGTTGCCGTACTCGTAGTTTTCGGCGTAGTGGGTCATGAAGATGCTCTCGCCCTCATGGATATACAGCGCCTGCCAGGGAAGAAGCAGCTGGAAGAACTGGTCGCGGCCGGAGCGGACAGGGCCGATCTCCTCGATGTCGTTATAATCGACAAACAGCGGCATAAAGCGGGTGATGCCGCCCTCGACCTTGATCTCGAACAGCATGTCCGCGCGGGACAGTCCCCGCTGCGGGCGGGCCACCGTGATGTTGTTGACCATGACGGCGGTGATGCGCTGGCCTTCCGGGTAGTCGGCGTCTTTGGCCTCGCCGGTCAGCACGTTGGCCTCGTAGGGTTCCGGCTCCGGCGTGGGGGTGGCGGCAGCCTGCTCCTCCGGGGGAGCCGTGGCTTCCGCCGGGGCCTGGGATTCTTCGTTGGGGGCGCAGGCGGCCAGCATGGTGCAGGCAGTCAGCGCGGCCAGAATACTAAGGAATTTGCGCTTCATGGACAGTCCTCTTTTCTTTTATTCTCCACGGGGCCAGCGTCCCGCATAACGACCAGAAGGGCGGCCGGACCATACCGGGCGGCCCCGCTTTCGCAGCTGCGGCCCGCCCCGACAGCCTGGCTTTGTAACCATGTTGTCATTGCTTTTTCTATTCTACTTGCTTTGCGGCGATTTGTAAAGCGAATGGCCAGATTTTTACAAGCCGGAAACGCCGTCCCCCCGCCCGCGGGAGCGCGCCGGGGCTTGCACATTGTACCGGGGTCTGATACAATACTAGGGTATATCCGGGGACCGGCCCGGCCCCGCCAAAGCGGGGCTGCCGCGGCGGCCTGCGCCGCGCATCCGCGCCTTTTTGGCGGCCGCGGTCCCGGACGCCCTTTATAGTATGTTACGCAAACCGCCGCAAACACGCAGGTTTGCGCAGGACCGCCAAAAATTGGCGCTGGTTTTTGGCAGGCCATCCAAAAAGCGGTCGAACAAGGGCGGGCGCGCCGCAGCGGCCCGCCGGCAAAGGAGAGAACGAACCATGGGACTTTTTTCGAACATGTACAAGCCGGGCCCGGGCGTAGCCCCCGACGCCCCCCGCAAGCGCGGGCTTTCCCGCCTGTTTGAGATTTTGGGCAGGGATTTCGGTTCCTTTTTCAAGGCGGGCATGCTGGCTTTCCTCGGCGCTCTGCCGTTCATTGTGGGGATGGTCTTTTCTCTGCTCTCCCATTCGCTGCTGGTCATGATGATCGCCGGCGTGGCGGGCGGCATGATCGCCGCGCCGCAGATCGTGGGCGTAGCCGACACCGTCCTGCGCAGCCTGCGCGACGAGCCCGGCTTCTGGTGGCATACCTACCGCCGCACCTGGAAAGCAAACGCCCGCGCCTCCCTGCTTCCGGGGGCTGTGCTGGGCCTGATCTTTGGCGGCGAAATCTTTATGTACGCGCACCTGTCCGACCTGGAAGCCGGCGCGGCGCTGATCGTGATCCTGTTTGCCGGCATCCTGCTGGCGGTGGGCATCTCCACCTATATCTGGCCGCAGATCGCCCTGCTGGACCTGCCCTTTGTCACGCTGATCAAAAACGCCATGTTCCTGTTTTTGGCCTATCTTCCCGCCAGCCTGGGCGCCATGGTGATCCAGGTGGTGTACTGGGGCGCGGTGGTCCTGCTTTTCCCGCTGTCCGCACCGGTTTTCCTGTTCACCAACTTCTGGCTGCCGATGGTGCCGTCGCTGCTGATCGTCTACAAGGGCCTGGACAACAGCTTCAAGATCGAGGAAACTCTGCGCAAGCGCCGCGAGGATGCGGACAGCGCCGGGGGCGAGGCCTGACCTTTTTCCTGCCGACAAACGGGGGGACCAGCAAAGCTGGTCCCCCCGTTTTGTCTGCCTGCGGGCGCGGCGCGTCAGCGCAAAAACATCCGCACCAGTTTTTCTTTCAGGCCGGTGTAGGGCTGGTAGCGCATGGGCAGGTCCAGCCAGGTCTTTTTGTCCACGATGCTGCGCATATGGCTGAACTCGGCAAAGCCGGCCTTGCCGTGGTAGCCGCCCATGCCGCTTTCCCCCACGCCGCCAAAGGGCATGCCGCTGGTGGCCAGGTGGATGATGGTATCGTTGATGCAGCCGCCGCCAAAGTGGCAGCGGTCCAGCACCTGTTTGCGGTTGGCTTTGCTGGCGGTGAAATAGTACAGCGCCAGCGGGTGGGGGCGGCTCTCGATGTTGGCAATGGCCTCGTCCAGCGTGTCCCAGGTCAGCACCGGCAGGATGGGGCCAAAGATCTCCTCGCCCATTACCGCATCGTCGAAGGTCACGCCGGTCATCACGGTGGGGGCGATGCGCAGCGCCTGTGCGTCGGTCTGGCCGCCGGCGGACACCTTGGCCGGGTCAATCAGGCCGCAGATGCGGTCAAAGTGCTTGCGGTTGACAATCTTGCCGTAGTCGGGGTTTTGCAGCGGCTCGGCGCCGAACTGGGCGGCGATCTCGTTTTGGATGCAGTCCACCAGCTCGTCCCGGACGGAGGCCTGGCAGTACAGGTAGTCCGGCGCCACGCAGGTCTGGCCGCAGTTCAGGTATTTGCCGAACACGATGCGCTTTGCCGCCAGCTTCAGGTCGGCGGTGGCGTCCACGATGCAGGGGCTTTTGCCGCCCAGCTCCAGCGTGACCGGGGTCAGGTGTTCGGCCGCATGGCGCAGCACCTCGCGCCCCACCGCCTTGCCGCCGGTGAAAAAGATCTTGTCGAATTTCTGCTCCAAAAGGGCCTGGTTCTCGGCCCGGCCGCCGGTGACCACAAAGACGTACTCCGGCGGGAAGCACTCAGTCAGAATGGTGCGGATCGCCTCGCTGGTGGCGGGCGAGTAGGCGCTGGGCTTGACCACCGCGGTGTTGCCGGCGGCCAGCGCGTCGATCAGCGGCTCCAGCGTCAGCATCAGCGGGTAGTTCCAGGGGCTCATGGTCAGGGTGACGCCGTAGGGGGCAGGGCTTTGGAAGCTGCGGGCCGCAAACTGAGAGATCGGCGTGTAGACGGTTTTGTCCCGCATCAGCCCGGCCAGGTGGCGGCGCATCCAGGAAAGCTCCGCCAGCGTCATGCCGGTCTCGCACATATAGCCTTCCATCCGGCTTTTGCCCAGGTCGGCTTTCAGCGCCGCGTCGATGTCGGCCTCGTGCCGCAGGATGGCGCCTTTCAGGTCGTCAAGCGCTTTGGCCCGAAACGCCCTTGGCAGCGTTTTGCCCGTCAAAAAGAAGTCCCTCTGCTTTTGCACCACCTGTGCGATCTGCTGCTGCGTCATTGGCATTTTCCTCCGTTTTGGGCATGACCAGGCGGTACAGCGCCTGGAGTTCGTTGGCGTCCATCAGCACCGGCACCGGGTAGAGGGGGTTGCCCTCGTGGTCGGCGTGGCGGGCCAGCGCGGGCAGGTCCTCCTCCCGGATGCCTTCCAGCGTGCGGGGGATGCCCATATCCGCATTCATTTTGCGCAGTTTTGCGATAAATTTGGCCGAGGCCCGGGCCGGTGTGTCGTTCACGCTGGCGACGCCCACCTCCACGGCCAGGCGGCCCAGGCGCTTGTGGGCGGCGGGGCCGTAGGCTTCCAGCACTTCCGGCAGCAGCACCGCGTTGGCCAGGCCGTGGGCGATGCCGTACTGCCCGCCCAGCGAGTGCGCCACCGCATGGACGTAGCCCACATAGCTCTTGGTGAAAGCGGTGCCGGCCAGGTAGGCGGCCCGCAGCATGTGGGCGCGGGCGGTGCGGTCGCCGCCGTTGGCGTAGGCCACCGGCAGGCTTTCCAGAATCAGCCGCACCGCTTCCACGGCGGCCTGGCGGGTGCCCCGGGTGGTGGAGCCGCCGATGTAGGCTTCCACCGCGTGGGTCATGGCGTCCATGCCGGTGGTGGCGGTCAGCTGGGGCGGCAGGCCGACGGTGACCTCCGGGTCCAGCAGCGCATAGGGCGGGATGAGCGCAAAATCGTTGATGGGGTACTTGTGGTGGGTCTCGCCGTCGGTGATGACGGCGGCCAGCGTGGTCTCGCTGCCGGTGCCGGCGGTGGTGGGCACCGCGATCAGCAGCGGCAGCGGCCGCATCACGTGCAGCAGGCCTTCCATTTTTGCCAGCGGCTTGTTCGGCCGGTCGATGCGCGCGCCGCAGGCCTTGGCGCAGTCCATGCTGGACCCGCCGCCAAAGGCGATGATGGCCTGGCAGCCGGTATCCAGATACAGCCGGCGGGCGGCCTCCACGTTGGCCACGGTGGGGTTTGCCACCGTATCGTCAAAGATGGACACGCCAATGCCCGCTTCGGCCAGGGCGTCCTCCAGCGGGCGGGTCAGGCCGTGGCTGCGGATGCCCTTGTCGGTGACCAGAAGCACCTGGCTGACGTTTTTCCGCGCCAGCAGCTCGGCCGCGCCCTGCACGCCCTCCACCAGTTTTGGCTCCCGGTAGGGCAGAAACGGCAGCGCGATGCGGAACACCAGCTGGAACGCGCGGCAATACAATTTTCGGATCGGATTCATGGCAGATACCTCCCGGCAGGTCCGGCCGGCGCTTCCCGGACGTCCCGCCTGCACGCCGGCGCATTGCCGCGCCGGCAAATCATTCAATTTCCTGAATCATTTTAGCACCTGCGCAGGGATTTTCCAATCGTCGTTATGCCAAATTTTGTGCCTCCGCGCCATTTCTTTATGGCAAGAATGGGCAGAATCCCGCGCGCCGTCCCCCGTGC
Source organism: Candidatus Gemmiger faecigallinarum (assembly GCA_019120395.1). GTDB lineage: Bacteria > Bacillota > Clostridia > Oscillospirales > Ruminococcaceae > Gemmiger > Gemmiger faecigallinarum. The sequence goes on along the minus strand of DWVD01000006.1, from coordinate 18,608 downwards.
GCGGCGGGGCGCGCAAAAAAACAGCCTGCCACCCGGGGCCGGGGCGTCCCGGCCGGCCGGCGGCAGGCTGTGATCTTCGTCAGTTTTTCCTCTGCCGCACCGCGCGCCAGCAGGCCCACAGCCAGCTGAGGGCGGCGGCGGCCAGCGCGGGGTACAAGATCAGGCAGAAGGCCTGATACCAGCTGGGCAGCCAGTAGTCCAGTCCGCCGGGCAGGGCGCCGGCGGCGTTCAGGGTGATGGCGCCGCCGTCAAACCGCATGCGGACGGCGGCGTTCTCGTCCGGGCTGCAGGGGTCCAGCCGCAGCGAGACCAGCGCAGTGCGGGGCAGCGTGTAGACGTAGCTGCCGTCGGCCGCCTGCGTGGGGAACACCCGGTTGTCCTGGCTGTAAGGCTCGCCGGGGGCGGTGGTGTAGTACAGGCACATCTCCCGCGGCTCGCCGTCAAACTCGGCGGCGTAGCTCAGGGTGCGCACCACCCGGCCGTCCACGTTGTCCAGAATGATCTGCGGGTCGCCGCTGGTCGCCGCATACCAGCCGTCAGCCTCGGCAGCGACGTCCACCAGCTGGAAATCCCCGACCGGGATGCTTTCCTCGGCCAGGGCGCCGTCTGCGCGGGCAAGGGCGTCGGCGGCAAAGTTCCAGGCCCCCAGCGCCAGCCAGGCGGCCAGCGCCAGCAGGTAGCACAGCATCGCCAGTCCGCCCTGGCGGGCCGTCAGGCGCTTCAGCGCGGCCAGCGGGCCGCGGCGCAGTTTGTCGTTCATCGGCCGGTCACCTCCATCTCCACCGGGGCAAAGCCCGCATCGGTGACGCGGTAAAGCAGCGTCTCGCCGTTTTGCGCGGCGGCCAGTCCGTCGGTGAACAGCTCCGCATAGCTTTCCACAAAAATATCGTCGATCTGCTGCAAATAGAGTACGGTGCAGCCGTTTTCCCGGATGGTCTCATCCAGGCGCTGGGCGGTGTAGGGGTGGTAGTAATATTTCTTGACGCCTTCCTCCTCCGGCTCCAGCTCCGGCAGGCCGAAGGTCCCGCCGCCGCCCTCCATGGTGGAGACGACGCCGGAATAGTCCACCAGCACCGGGTAAAAGTCAAACACCGCCGAGAACCAGCCCTCGCCGTTGTCGCCCTGGCTGACGTAGAACACCCGGTCGTCGGGTTCCAGATAGCTGCAGACCAGCTGGGCTTCGGCGCGCTCGGCCTTGCGGTCGGCAAACTCGCTGTCGGAAAATCCCAGCACCGAAAGCTGGGGCAGCACCAGCTGGTTCAGCCGGAACAGCATCGCCGCCGCCAAAAGCAGCACCACCCCCTGCCCTGCCGGCGCAAAGCGGGGCCGGCTGAACTGGGCCGCCGCGGCGGGGCCGTCCTTCAGCCGGACCTGCACCACCTCGATGTAGGGCTGCAGCACCAGCGCCAGGCAGGCCAGCGCGATCAAAAACCAGCCGATGTAATAGCTGTAAATGTAACGGTTGTAGTCGGTCAGGCTTTCGGCCTGGAAGGGCTTGAAGATAAAGCCGTAGCTCAGCGCCAGCATCAGGTTGTAGCCCAAAAAGCACAGGGTGCTGCACACGGCGGCGCACGCCACCCGCAGCCGGGCCTTCAGGCAGGGCGCAAGGCAGACCGCCAGCAGGAACACTGCCAAAATTAGAATGACCACATTGCGGCCCTGGCCGACCATGCTCATGTTGCCGGCATCCGTCCAGAACTGGGTGCCCATATCGGCGATGGCCTGCAAGAACTGGGGTTTGCGCTCGGCAAAAAAGCCCTCCACCGGCTGGCCCAGCAAGATCCGGATGCCGTTGACCACCACGTCGGACAGGGCGGCGGTGGTTTCGCCCACGCCGCCGCCGGAGCTGTTTTTGGCCACCAGGTAGCCCACATACCGCACATTCCACAGGTAGTAGACGGCCAGCGGCGCGGCAAAGCAGGCCGCCGCAAAGCCAGTGCGCCGCAAAATGCCGCGGCGGAACCGGCCGTCCGGCAAAAGCCAGGCGTCCGCAGCCACCAGCCCCGCGGCCACCAGCGCCAGCACAAAGGTGTTGGCCTTCAGGTTGGCGGCCAGCGCCAGCACCGGCAGCACCGCCCATTTGGGGCCGTCGGAGCGGCGCAGCGCCAGCCACAGCGCCACGGCACCGCCCAGCACAAGCCCGGCGGGGATGTCGCCGTAGCTGGTCATATAGACGGTGTTTAAGTAGATGGTGTGGTTGTAGGTGGTGAAAAAGTAGGGCACGCACCACAGCGCCGCCGCCAGCGGCACCGCGATGCGGAAGCGGGAAAAATCCAATGTGCCCAGCACCGCCCCGAACACCGCAAAGGCCAAGGCGTTGTAGGCAAGGTAGATCTTCCAGTCGGCATAGGCGCCAAAAAAGCTGAAAAAGTAGGAGAGCAGCGGCAGGCCGGGGTTCTGGGTGACGGCCCAGGGGGTGCCCAGCGTGGCGGTGGCATACAGGCTGTTGTCCACCTTGGTCACCTTGACGGCGGTGGCCCACAGGTTCAGCTCGTCAAAGCCGGTGGCCATGGGCTGGCGGATAAAAAAGTAAACGGCAAAGGCCGCGGTCATGCCGTAAAACAGCACCGCGCCGGGGGTAAGCAGCGCTTTATAGTCAGGTCGTTTGGCACGGTCCTTGCGGGGCCACAGCGCCCACAGGCCAAGCCCCGCAAAGGCGGCGTACAGCAGCCACGCCCCCGCCAGCAGCGGCCCGGCCATGCCCCACACCGTCAGCCAGAGCACCGCGGCGGCCAGCGCCGTCAGCGGCGCCAGCGCGCTGTGCAGGCCGCACTTGAGCGTAAGGAAGGCGCTGAACAGAAACACCGCCGCCAGCGCGGCGAATACACAGAGCAGCTCCATGGGCAGCTCCTTTCGGATAAATTCATGGTCGTCAGGGTTTTTCCGGCCGTCTGCCCCGCACCAGCGCCCAGGCGGCGGCCGCGCAGGCGGGCAGGCCAAGCAGCAAAAGCCACTGGCCGCCGTTTGGCACAAACCGCAGCAGCCAGAACTGCGGCGGGTTCAGCTCAACGCCGGTGAACAGCGTCGCCACGCCGCCCACGCTGTCCGGGTCGATGCGCAGCCCCGATACCGTCTTGCCGCCCAGGTCGAACTCGTAGACGCCGGGCTGCACCACATGGGCAAAGACCTTCTGCGTTTCGCTGTAATCGGTCTGGCCAGGCAGCAGGTAGTACAGCGCCACGCTGCCGGGGGGCAGGCGGTATTCGGCGTACAGGCGCACCGTCTCGATGTAGCCGCCGCCGTCGTACAAAATATGGGGATCGTTGTCGGTGGAAAGATACCAGTTTGGGTCGTCGTCCGGCGGGGCGTTCCACTCCAGGTCAAGGTAACACTCGAAGCTCTCGAAGGTTAGGTCCGCGGCAGTCAGGGTGGTCTGGGGCATATCGCCGCCGGCGCGGTGCGCCAGCATAACGGCGCACCTGCCCAGGCAGAACACCACCCAGAAGATCAGCGCCAGCGCGTAGCAGACGCCAAACAGCCGCGCGGTGCGTTTTGTCTCACTCATCGGTCAGCCCTCGCTTTCCGCCACAGCCACCGGCGTGAAAGGCACCTCGGCCGCCGGGTCAAAGCTGTACAGCGTCATGGGCATGTCGGCGGTCAGGCCGCCCTCGAACAGCGGGCTGAAGGACCGCTCCAGGTAGTCGTCCGCCCGGTCGATCAGCAGGTAATTGCAGCCCTTTTCTTCCAGATAGGCCACCAGCGCGGGCGGCGTGCAGACGGCCTTGTAGTCGTACAGCGTCCAGTTTTCGCTCTCCACCAGGTTCATAAAGTCGGAGTCCCACCGGCTGGAAGCGTCCTCGCCGTTGAAAAACCCGCCGTAGCCGCGGGCCACCCGGGCGGTCAGCTCGTAGTTATAATAGTACCAGCGGGTGGCGTCGTCCCCCTGGCTGATAACCAGCACCGTGTCGTCCCAGTCCAGCACCTGGTTGGCGGCGGCGGCGCGGGCCTTGACGTCCTGCCGCAGCAGGTAGCGGCTGTCGCTATCGGTCCAGAAACCGGAAGCCGGCACGCCCCGCCAGGCAAAAAGCGCCGCCACGCAGGCCGACGCGCCCAGCAGCGCCAGGCCGGCCAGCCGGGCCGGAACGCCCTCCGTCCGCAGGGCGGCCGAATGCCCCAGCAGGCAGAGCATGGCCAGCATCCACCCCTGCAAGTAGGGGCCGATGTAGCGGTCAAAGTCCTGCAAAGCGTAGGCCTCCACGTCGGAGAAGTTGTAGTAATACAAAATCAGGTGGAACAGGTAGAAGGCCGCAAAGCAGAAGGCCAGCCCGCCCCACACCGCGGCCACGCGGCGGCGCCCGGCGCCCTTTTGGGCAAAGGCGAAGGCCGTCGCCCCCACCAGCGTGATGGCCGCAACGGCAAAGGCCGGCGCGCCCACCAGGCTGACGCTGCGGGTAAAGAACGCGTCGGCCATCAGGCCCATCAGGTCGGCAAATTTCCCGGTGCGGTCAATGCCAAAAAACTGCGCCAGGCCGCCAAACAGCACCTGGCCGTAACTCAGGCCGCCGCTGCCCACCGACGCGCCGGTGGTTTCCAGGTGGGCGGCGGTGTAGGCGTTCCAGCCAAGGAAAGCCGCCAGCACCGGCGCCGCCAGCACCGCAGCGCGCCCCACTGCGCCGCCGAAAAACCGGCCGCGGGGCAGCCGCTTCCATTTCCGGCCGAACAGCAGGTCCAGAAAGATCACAAATACCGCGATCAGCGCGTAGGCAAAGCCCATGTCCTTGGCCAGCGTCAAAAGCGCCAGCGGCAGGGCGGTCAGCAGCATGCCCAGCCTGCCCGGCCCGACGGCGAACCACAGGCAGAGCGCCCCGCCGAACAAAAGCGCCAGCGGCACGTCGGCCATGGCGTTGGCGTAGACGGTGCTGGCCGTGCCCGCCGGCGTCACGCTGAAAAAGAAGGGCAGCAGCGCACCACCCGCCAGCACCGCAACGCTGTGGGGCCAGCGGCGGCGGGGCAGCGACGCGGCGGCGGACAGGCAGGCCATCAAAAGCATATCATAGCCGGCAAGGCACTGCCACTCGCCAAAATCGGCGGCAAAGCCCTGCACAAAGTAGGACACCAGCCCCAGCCCCGGCAGACCGCTGACCGCCCGCAGGTTGGCCGGGTCGGCCGGGTACAGCACATTTTTTTCTTTGAGCAGCTTGGCGGCCATGCCCCAGAAGGTGAACTCGTCCCACTCGACGAACATAGGCTGCAGCACCGCGAACAAAACCCAGATCACCAGCGACGCCGCGGCAAAAAACAGCAGCCCGGTGCTGGATGCCGCCGTAAGCCACCGCGCCCGCCCGGCCCGCAGGCCCAGCGCCACGGCCCCCGCCAGCAGCAAGAGATAGCAAAGCCACAGCGCCCCCTGCAGCATGCCCAGGTAGCCGCCGGCCAGCAGCAGGCAGACCGCCCCGGCAAAAATGGGCAGCGGGAACACCGCGGCGTCGCGCCCGGTGGCCGCCGCCAGCGAGACCGACGCCGCGCAGACCAGCGCCAGGACCAGGATACCGGAGAGCAGGGACATGGGCGGAGCCTCCTTTCGGGCAGGATAAGTCAGAAGCGTTTGCCTTATGCCGGGATCGTGGCAATGGGGCCGACAAAGTAGTGCTGGAACAGCAGTACCGCGCCCACAGCGGCGCAGGGGGCGAACAGGCGCAGCGCCCAGCGCTCGGCTTTCCGGGGCGACAGGTCGGCCGAAAGCATCCGCCGCAGCGGGGCGGCCAGCAGCATGGCAGCCAGCAAAAACACCGGCAGGAAATACCGCGCCTGCAGCCCCACGATGCGCACCATCGACACCGGCGTGTAGGTGATGTACATGGCCGTCATGGCGCCCACCGCGTAGACGGCGGCAAACGCCGCCAGCGGTATTGCCCGCCGCCGGGTGATGGACTGCCCCCGCCCGGCGGAAAGCACCGCACCGGCCAAAAGCAGCACCGGCCCCATCAGGCTGATGAGCGCGATGGGCAGGTCTTTCCAGCCAAACAGGCCCAGCTGGCCGATGAAAAAGTCGTTCTCGTACAGTGTGCCCAGCAAAACGGCCAGGTAACGCAGCGGATTTTTCAGGATGAACAAAAGCTGTTCCAGCTGGTTCACGTCGCTGCCGCCCATGCGGCCGATCTCGCCGTAATTGTACCGGAAGGCCGTGCCGTACCACTCGACCAAGCGGGTCACCGCCAGCGACGCCGCCAGCATGCCCGCCGTCCAGTGCCAGCGGCGGCCGCGGGCGCAGAAAGCCTCCCGCAGCAGGATCAGCGGCAAAAACGCCCACAGCAGGTTGATGTAGGGCTTGGCCACATTGACCCAGACGCAGGCGGCGGCGTAGAGGGCCGCGTCCTTTGTGGTCCAGGTGCGGCGGGTCAGCTGGGCCAGCATCAGGTAATAGCAGGCCAGCAGCGCCGAGTCATAGCTCAAGCTGGCCCCCATGTACAGCGAAAGCGGCAGCAGCATGACGCAGACAAAGGCCGGGCGGAACTTCTGCGCCCGGCGCAGCGCCAGGTAGCAGATGGCCGTATACACCGCCAGGTTGGCGATGCGCCCGCCGTACAGGCAGCCCAGCGCGCCAAAGCCCAGCAGCCGCGCAACAAACATGCCGATGGCCCCGGGCACAAACGGCAGCACCATAAAGCTGACCGGCTCGGTGACCGGGGTTGCGTCGGGGTCGTTGAAGTAGGCGTCAAAGCTGTCGGCGATGCTCTGCACGCGGCCGTCCTCGCCGTATTGTTTCAGGGCATAGCCGGCGGTGTCGTAGGCGGTCAGCTCGCCGGTGTCCGGGTCCTCGGCAACGCCGGCGGAGGTGTGGGCGTTGACCCACGCGCCGGGGAAGGCGTTGTACAGCGCCGCCACGTCGTCGGGGTAGGCGCGCTCGCCGTCAAAGTCGAACCGGCCCATGCTGATGGCGTAGGTGCGCAAAAAATGCTCCGACTCGTCGGGGGTCTGCATGGGCAGGTTGGCAAAGGCGAACAGCAGCCCGCACACCGCGATGCAGGCCGCCGCTTTGGCGGCAAAGCTGCGCAGGCCGTAATGCAGGATGCCCGCCATCGCCACCGCGGCCAGGCAGGCCAGCACGCAGCCGCCGGTGACCAGCAGCGGCGAGACGCGGGCGTCCAGATAGTAGAACACCCGCCAGTAATACGCCCAGGCCACGCCGGCCAGCGCCGCCAGCAGGGCCGCGCCGCCCCACAGGACCGCCGGTTTTTTCGCCAGTTTTTGAAGCGCAGCCATTACAGGATATACTGGCCGACCTTGTAGTCGTCCAGGTGGGCGCGCAAAAACTCGACGGTCTCGGCCAGGCCCTGTTCAAAGGTGTATTGGGGCGCCCAGCCGGTCAGGCTGCGCAGCTTGGTGGCGTCGCCCAGCAGGCGGTTGACCTCGCTTTTTTCCGGGCGCAGGCGCTCAGCCTCGCAGACGATGCGGGCTTGCGGGTTGATCTGGGCGATCAGCTCGTTGGCCAGGTCGCCGATGGAGTGCTCCACGCCGGTGGCGATGTTCAGCTCCTGGCCGATGGCGGCGTCGCAGTCCGCGATGGTCATAAAGCCGTTGGCGGTGTCCTTGACATAGTTGAAGTCGCGGGTGGGGGTCAGGCTGCCCAGCTTGATCTCGGTCTGGCCGGCCAGCAGCTGGGTGATGATGGTGGGGATGATGGCCCGGCCCGACTGGCGGGGCCCGTAGGTGTTGAAGGGCCGCACGATGGTCACCGGCAGGTCAAAGCTGCGGTAAAAGCTCTCGGCCAGGCGGTCGGCGCCGATCTTGGTGGCCGAGTAGGGGCTTTGCCCCTGGAAGGGGTGCTTTTCGTCGATGGGCACATACTGGGCGGTGCCGTAGACCTCGCTGGTGGAGGTGACCAGCACCCGGCTGGTGCCCAGCTCCCTTGCGGCGTTGAGCACGTTCAGGGTGCCCTTGATGTTGGTGTCCACGTAGCTGTCCGGGCTGTGGTACGAGAACGGGATGGCGATCAGCGCCGCCAGGTGGAACACCCGCTCCTGGCCGCGCATGGCGGTGCGCACGCCGTTGGGGTCGCGGATGTCGCCCATAAAGACGTCGATCTCGTTTTTGATCTCGGCGGGCAGGGTGTCGATCCAGCCCAGCGAGCCGAAGGAATTGTACAGGCAGAAAGCGCGGACCTTCTCGCCCCGCTTGACCAGTTCCTCTGTCAGATGGCTGCCGATAAAACCGTCGGCGCCGGTGACCATTACGGTATGTGCCATGTTGCAGTGCTCCTTTTTGTGTGGAAGCAGGGTCCCCGCCGGGGCGCCCCGCCTGGTCTTATTATTCATATGATAAGCGCCAAATATTGCATTTGAGTTACAAAACAGTATAACCGATTTCGGCAGCTATTTCAACCACAGGGCGGCCGGGCGGCCGCCCGGCCGCCCGCATATCTTGCAAAAAAGCGGTCCTTGTGTAACCAAACGCCGATTTCCGCGTCTATATCAGTAAAGAAACCGGGGGCTGTTTTGTCCCCGCCAAAAGGAGGTCCCAAACCATGAAAAGACTCTGCCGCCCCTGTTTGCCGGCCGCCGTGCTGGCCCTGCTCCTGGCGGGGTGCGCCGCCGCACCCGGCCGCGCGCCGCAGCAGCCGCCCGCCGGAAAGACGCAGGCCATCCGGGATCTGGTCCCCATGGTGATGGTGAACGGGAACCTGTACTACGACACCGGGGAGGAAAGCGCCGCGGAATACCGGTGCGGCACCATGGACGGGCAGATCACCTCGTCGGTGGACGGCGCCGAGATCCCCGCCGAGGACGGCCAGTCCAACTTTGGCACAGGGTTCCCCTACCAGTACGGCGCCGGGGCCACGCTGGAGGTTTTTATCAACGAAAAGTGGGTGGTATTTGCGCAGCAGCAAAACGGCGGCGTGCAGACCGCCCCCGCGGACGCCGGGACGGACGTGTCCGCCCTACCCCCTGCGGCGCTGGAACAGCCGGACCGGCCCGGCAGCCCGGCGGGGGACGCCCCGACCGCGGCAAACGCCGTACCTGCCGCGGACGCCGGGACAAAAGGGTGATCCCCCGCCGCAAGAAATCTTTCCCCCGCTATGGCAGCCCGTAACAGTTTGTGTTATACTAAGGTTATGTTATGCAAACCGCATCTGTGGTGCAAAATATGCCCGGCTGCCTGCCGGGAAGAGAGGGATCCGCTATGGCAAACTACATTTTGAGCTGCTGCTCCACCGCCGACTTGACGCCGGAACATCTTGCGGCGCGGGACATCCATTACACCTGCTTTCACTATTCGCTGGACGGGGTCCAGCACACCGACGACCTGGGCAAGAGCATGCCGCTGGACAAGTTCTACGCCGCCATGGTCAACGGCGCCGAGACCAAGACCTCGCAGCTGAACGCCAACGAGTTCATCGCCTACTTTACGCCGTTTCTGGAACAGGGGCTGGACATCCTGCACCTGTGCCTGTCCAGCGGCATCTCCGGCGTGGTGAACTCGGCCAACCTGGCGCGGGACGAACTGGCCGAAAAATATCCCGACCGCAAGATCTATATCGTGGACTCGCTGTCCGCCTCCTCCGGCACCGGCCTGTTCATGGACAAGCTGGCCGACCTGCGGGACGCGGGTATGTCCGTCGACGCGCTGTACCAGTGGGCAATGGAAAACCGCCTGCGGCTGCATCACTGGTTCTTCTCCAGCGACCTGACCTTTTTTGTCAAGGGCGGGCGCATCACCAAGGCCGCGGGCTGGTTCGGCACCGCGCTGAAGATCTGCCCCCTGCTGAACGTGGATAATCAGGGCAGGCTGATCCCCCGCCAGAAATGCCGCGGCAAAAAGCGCGCCATGGAAGAGTGCGTGAAAAAGATGGAGCAGCACGCCCAGGACGGACTGAACTACTCGGGCAAATGCTACATTTCCCAGTCCGCCTGCCTGGAGGACGCCAAGGCCGTGGCCGCCATGGTGGAAGCTCGCTTCCCCAAACTGGACGGCAAGGTGGAGATCAACACCATCGGCACCACCATCGGCAGCCACACCGGCCCCGGCACCGTGGCGCTGTTCTTCTGGGGCGACGAGCGGAAGGACTGACGCGGCCAAAGCGCCCCCCGCGGAGCGCATGCGGCCGAACCGTTTCTGATTTTTCGATCCGCACACATCGGAACGGGCCTCCGGTCAGCTGACCGGAGGCCCGTTCTACGCAAGCGCCGTAAAAACACGGGACCGCGCCGTTTTGCGTCCCCCTTTTATTTGGCGTTATCCTTTTCCGTTTCCGGCGGCAGCGCCGGCCGGGCGGCGTGCGCTCTAGCGCAGTCCACATAATCGGCGGCGCTGCGGACGTTGGCCTCCAGCTGCCCGGGGCGCGCCTGCCCCCTGACCCTGGCGGGCACCCCCATCACAACGCTGTGCGGCGGCGCCGCAAACCCTTCGGTGACCAGGGCGCCGGCGGCCACGATGCAGCCCTCGCCGATCACCGCCCCGTTGAGGACCGTGGCGTGCATGCCGATCAGCGCGCCGTCCTCCACCGTGCAGCCGTGGACCACCGCGCCGTGCCCCACCGTGACGTTTTTGCCGATCCGCAGCGGGCAGCCGCTGTCGGCATGCAGCACCGCGTTGTCCTGAATGTTGCTGCCCTGCCCCACCGTGATGCTGTCATGGTCGGCTCGCAGCACCGCGCCGTAAAACACGCTGGCGTCCGCCTCCAGCCGTACGTCGCCGATCAGCACCGCCGTCTCGGCCACAAAGGCCGGATGGTCCAGCTGCGGCGCTCTGCCTGCAAATTCCCTGCACAAAGCCATGGTCGTTCCTCCCCTGCCCGGCGGGCCGCGCCGGTTCGATCCTTTGTATTGTACAACGTCCCGCGCCGGCTGCCAAGGCCCCCGCTTGCGCAGGCCGGCGGCGCTGTGCTACAATCGGGGCGGAACGTTTTGCGCCGGGCCCGGGTCCGGCACGGTTTGACAGGGGGCACCGCATGATAAGGATGGTCTGCAGCGACCTGGACGGCACGCTGCTGCAATACGGCAAACAGTGGCTGGAGGGCGAGATCTTTGACCAGATCCGCGCGCTGACCGCCCACGGCATCCGGTTCTGCCCGGCCAGCGGCCGGCAGTACGCCAGCCAGCGCAAGCTGTTTGCGCCGGTGGCCGAACACTGCGTCTTTCTGTGCGAGAACGGCGCGGTGCTGTACCGGGACGGGCAGGTCGCTGCCAAAACGCCCATGCCCCGGCGTCTGGCCGAGGAGATCGCCCGGGACTTTTGGGAAAACAGCGACGGCAAGGGCGAGGTGATGCTTTCGGGCGAGAACACCAGCTACCTGATGGACCGCGGCCTGGGCATGGTGGACCGCATCCGCTTCATCGGCAACCGCTACACTTTTATCTCCGACCCGGCCGACGTCCCGGAGGAGATCGTCAAGGTATCGGTCTACTTCAGCCAGGGCTGCGCCCCCTACGCGGACCGTTTTGTGCCCCGCTGGCGGCAGGCCAACTGCGCGGTGGCAGGGCCCAAGTGGATCGACACCACGCTGGCCAACAAGGGCACCGGCGTGGCGGCCCTGTGCCGGACGCTGGGCGTCGACCCCGGGGAAGTGATGGCCTTTGGCGACAATTACAACGACGTCGCCATGCTGGACATGGTGGGGGCTCCCTACATCATGGACAGCGCCGCGCCCGAACTGCGGCGGCGTTACCCCCGCCATACCGCCCGCCCCGAAGACACACTGGCCGAACTTCTGCGCCGGCTGGAGGCCGGGGAAACGGTGTGAGCCAGACGGCCAAACAAGATACACAAAAACGCGAATAAATATTTGTGCAAACTAATTATGGACAAATTGTAAACGAAAAGGTATCATAATAACAACACAAGATTGTTACTCCCATCGAGGCATTACTTGTACATGTCGACGTATTTCGCCTGTACCGTATCTGCATCTGGGAGTTTTTTTGTTGCCCGGAAGTCTGCCGCCTTTTGCAGCGGCAAACGGGCAGCGCCGGGAGGCGGGGCAAGCAGAACGCCCCGCGGAAAGCGGCGGCCGCCGCTTTCCGCACCGCATGCGGTGCGGAACGGGTCCCGGCCGCGCGGTGGACAAGTACGGACGGTACGGGAGCAAGCATGGAGATCACCAAAAAAATCAACAACAACGTGGCGCTGGCCCGCGACGGACGCGGCCGGGAGCTGGTGGTGTTCGGCAAAGGGGTGGGCTTTCCCGCCATGCCCTACGAGCTGAAAGACCTTTCCCGGGTGCAGCGCACCTTTTACGACGTCAAGCCTGAGCATCTGAGCCTGTTGGGCGAGATCCCCGACGAGATCGTGCTGGCGGCCGACGACATTGCCGAGACCGCCCGCGACGAGCTGGACAGCCCGCTGAACCCCAACCTGACCTTTGTTCTGGCCGACCATCTCAATTTTGCCATCCAGCGCAGCCGCGCCGGCGTCAACGTGGAAACGCCGCTGGCCTACGACGTGCGCCATCTGTACCCGGACGAGTACCGCATCGCCAGCCAGGCGCTGCATACCCTCAACCGGATGCCGGACGTGCAGCTGCCCGACACCGAGGCTGTCAGCATTGCGCTGCACCTGATCAACGCCGAGGCCGAAAGCGGCGACATCCACGCCACCATGACCGCCACCCAGATCATCGCGGAGCTGAGCCGGATGGTGGAGGAGTTTTTCGGCATCACGCTGGACCGGGACAGCTTCCACTATTCCCGCTTTGCCATGCACCTGCGCTACCTGGTGCAGCGGATGATGCAGGGCGAGCCGGTGGACAACGACCCCGGCACGCGGGAGCTGTTCAACACCGTCCGCCGCGAATATCCGCAGATCTACACCTGCGTCCAGCAGATCGTCCGCTATTTTTCGGACACCTGGCATTGGGACTGCTCGGTGGGAGAGCAGCTGTACCTGATGATCCATATCCACCGCGTTACCACCGACCGCAGCAGCGGGAAATGACCTTGCCGGGGGCACCCCGGACCACAAAAATAAAAATCGACTTTGCTTTTCAGGATCGTTACCCCTGCTTTGCTCAGGGGGCGTCACCCAGGGCAGGGCACAGGGGGCATTGCTTCCCGGCGCCGCTGCTTTGGGTTTTCTTTTTGCCCGGCGGCTGCCGGGGCGGGGCGCCGCGCCCTGCATAGAGCTTATGGTATGTATCGCCGTGCGCGCAGGCGAACATCAATATAAGCATGGGATCTTTCTGCCCGACGGGGCGGCGGGACGCCATGCGCCGGACCCTTTGACACAGCACACAGAAAGCGAGGGATGCCAATGGACACACAGCCGGTCAGCGACCGGATCGCCGCCTGCCTGGGCGGCAGCGACAATTTGGCATCCTGCACCCGCCGCGGCGTTAAGCTGCGCTACACCGTAAAGGACCAGAGCCTGGTGGAGCTGGAAAAGCTTGCCGCCCTGCCGGAGGTGGAGCAGTGCGAAGCCGCAAACGGCCGCGTCAGGGTCACCCTTACGGCAGAATGTTATACCATGCAAGCAAAGGAGAATCGACTTATGCCCAGTAAATACGATGGTCTCGCACGGATCATTATCCAGAACGTCGGCGGCAAGTCCAACATCAACAGCGTCGCCCACTGCATCACCCGCCTGCGCTTCAAGCTGAAGGACGAGAGCAAAGCCAACAAAGAGGTGCTGGAATCCACCGACGGCGTTATCAAAGTCATGCAGTCGGGCGGCCAGTACCAGGTCGTCATCGGCAACAACGTCACCGACGTCTACGACGCCGTGCTGGAGGTGGGCCACTTCCAGGGGGCCGGCGAGGTGGACGAGGACGGCAACGCCGTGGAAGGCGGCGAGGGCGGCGGCAAAAAGAGCCCCATCTCGATCCTGATCGACGTGATCTCCGGCGTTATCCAGCCCACCCTGGGCGTCCTGGCCGCCACCGGCATCATCAAGGGCCTGCTGGCGCTGTTCGACTTCATCGGCTGGATCCCGTCTGACAGCGGCGCGTACCAGATCTGGTACGCCGTGGGCGACGGCTTCTTCTACTTCCTGCCCATCATCCTGGGCTACACCGCCGCCAAGAAGTTCAAGATGAACGAGTTCATCGGCATCGCGCTTGGCATCGCACTGTGCTACCCCAACATGGTCAACATCACCTCCGGCGAGGTGCTGGGCACCCTGTTTGCCGGCACTGCCTTTGAGATGAGCTACTACACCACCTTCTTCGGCATCCCGGTCATTATGCCTGCTTCCGGCTACACCAGCTCGGTCGTGCCCATCATCCTGGCGGTGGCCCTTGGCGCCCAGCTGGAAAAATGGCTCAGGAAGGTCATCCCCGACGTCATCAAGCTGTTTATCGTACCGTTCGTCACGCTGCTGGTCATGGTTCCGGTCACCTACCTGGTCATCGGCCCGGTCGCGTCCGTGCTGTGCAGCATCATCACCATGGTCTTTGAGGCGGTCTACGGCCTGCCGGTCGTCGGCGGCGCGGTCGCCGGCATCCTGATCGGCGCGTTCTGGCAGGTCCTGGTCATCTTCGGCCTGCACTGGGGCCTGGTGCCGCTTGCCCTCATCAACTACTCCACTCTGGGCTATGACTATATCCTCAGCCCCTACTTCTGCGTTTCCTTCGCCCAGACCTTCGTCGTCCTGGCCATGCTGCTCAAGACCAGGGATGACAAGCTGAAGAAAGTCGCTCTGCCCGCCTTCATCTCCGGCCTGTTCGGCGTTACCGAGCCCGCCATCTACGGCGTTACCCTGCCCAAGAAGAAACCCTTCGTCATCTCCTGCGTGGCCGGCGCCATCGGCGGTGCGTTCATCGGCCTGATGGGCGCGCGCAGCTACTCGATGGGCGGCCTGGGCCTGTTCGGCCTGCCCAGCTACATCGACACGGTCGGCGATACCGGCGTCCAGAGCCTGATCTATGTGGTCATCGGCACGCTCATCGCCAGCGTCATCGGCTTTGTGGTGACCTGGTTCCTGTACAAGGACGAGGACGAGAAGGCCGTCAAGAAGGCGTAAGCCCGTTTTTCAGCTGACCCCGGAGCAGGTCTCCTGTTCCTGAATTTCTCTCGCGTTTGGGGGCCGCGGCGCTCCGCCGCGGCCCCCTTTGCGTGGGGGACCGCCATACACAAGCAGCCAATATTTTCAGGAGGTATTTTCCCATGAGCGTTTTCCGTGACGATTTCCTGTGGGGCGGCGCCTGCGCCGCCAACCAGTTCGAGGGAGCCTGGAACGTGGACGGCAAGGGCGAGAGCGTGCCGGACCACTGCACCAACGGCACCCACACCACCCCCAAATGGGTCACCACCACCATCCGGGCGGACAAGTTCTATCCCAGCCACGACGCCATCGACTTCTACCACCATTACGAGGAGGACATCGCCCTGTTTGCCGAGATGGGCTTCAAGGTGTTCCGCACCTCCATCAACTGGACGCGGATCTTCCCCACCGGCATGGAGGAGAAGCCCAACGAGGCGGGCCTGGCCTTCTACGACAAGGTGTTCGACTGCTGCAAAAAGCACGGCATCGAGCCGCTGGTGACCATCAGCCACTACGAGCTGCCCTACGCGCTGGTGGAAAAGTGCAACGGCTGGGAAGGCCGCGAGGTCATCGGCTACTTTATGAACTACTGCAAGGCCATCTTTGACCGCTACCAGGACAAGGTCAAATACTGGCTGACCTTCAACGAGATCAACGCCGGCACCATGCCCTTCGGCTCGCTGGTGTCCACCGGCACCATCAAGGGCTACGAAGGCCCCATGAGCGGCCTGCCGGACAAGCCCCAGGAACGCTACCAGGCATTGCACCACCAGTTTGTGGCCAGCGCCATGGCGGTCAAGTATGCCCACGAGCACTACCCCCAGTTCAAGATGGGCAACATGGTCTGCTTTATCACCACCTATCCCTACACCTGCGACCCGGACGACGTGCTGGCCAACCAGCAGCAGATGCAGATGACCAACTGGTTCTGCTCCGACATCCAGGTCCGCGGCGAGTACCCCTGCTACGCTAAGCGGTTCTTTGACGAGCACAATATCCGGCTCGAGATCGAGCCGGGCGACCTGGAGCTGCTGAAGGAGGGCACCGTCGACTTCTACACCTTCAGCTACTACATGACCAACTGCATCACCACCCACACCGACGCGGCCAAGACCGACGGCAACATTTCCGGCGGCTTCAAGAACCCCTACCTGGAGGCTTCCGACTGGGGCTGGCAGATCGACCCCAAGGGCCTGCGCTACACCCTGAACGAGATCTACGGCCGCTACGGCATCCCCGTGATGGTGGTGGAAAACGGCCTGGGCGCCCGCGATACGCTGGAGCCGGACGGCACCGTGCACGACAGCTACCGCATCGACTATCTGCGCAAGCACATCCAGCAGATGGCCGAGGCCGTCAAGGATGGCGTCGACCTGATGGGCTACACCCCCTGGGGCTGCATCGACCTGGTGTCCGCCTCCACCGGCGAGATGGCCAAGCGTTACGGCTTTATCTACGTCAAGAAATACGACGACGGCACCGGCGATTACAGCCGCCTGCGCAAAGACAGCTTCTATTGGTACAAAAAAGTCATCGAGACCAACGGCGAGGACCTGGATTGACGTTTCAGTACCGTTAACCGCACGCCATTTTTGTCAAAGCGGAAAAATTCGACCAGATTTTTGTATCAATGCACAAAGAGCCGTGGCTTTTTCTGCGATTTTCAGTTGACGATGCGCGCAGAAAATGGTACTATTACTGTGTAACGAAGTCCGGCCCCCGTTGCAGGGGTCGATGATTGGGAGGTCACGTATGAAACAGTTTGAGTATACCATCCAGGAAGCGGTGGGCATCCACGCCCGTCCCGCCGGTCTGCTGGTCAAGGAATGCAAAAAATACCAGAGCACCATCACCATCGCCAAGGGCGACGCTTCGGTCAACGCGCTGAAGCTGATGGCCTTGATGGGCATGGGCGTCAAGTGCGGCGACACCGTCACCGTCACGGTGGAAGGTCCCGACGAGGAGACCGCCGCCCCCGCGCTGGAGGCGTTCTTCAAAGAGCACCTGTGATCGGGCGACCGTCCGCAGGGATATGATCTGACGCGAAACAGCGGCTGTCCGCTGGCTGACGCTGCCGTATGGCGCCCGGCCCGCCGGCAGCCGCTTTTTGCATTCCAGTCCGCTGTCTGCGGACATGCAGATAAGGAGAGAAAGCTATATGATCACCATTCAGGGCAAGGGTGTCTCTTCCGGCGTGGGGGTAGGGCCGCTTTATTTCTACCACCGCGCCAAAACCACCATCACGCGCTACAAGGTCGAGGATGCCGACGCCGAGTGGCAGCGCTTTAAGGACGCGCAGGCCACCGCCATCGAGCAGCTGGGCGAGCTGGCCGAAAAGGCCCGCGCCGAGGCCGGCGACGAGGCTGCCATGCTGTTTGAGACCCACCAGATGATGGCCGAGGACCTGGACTACGAGGAAGCCATCGAGGCGCAGATCCGGGACGAGAAGAACAACGCGGAAGCCGCCGTGACCGACGTGGCCGCCCAGTTTGCCGAGATGTTCGCCTCGATGGACGACAGCTACATGCAGGCCCGCGCCGCCGACGTCAAGGACGTGTCCAGCCGCATCCTGGGCATCCTGTGCGGCGTGGTGGCCGGCGGCATCGCCAGCGAGGTCCCGGTGCTGCTGGCGGCCGACGACCTGGCCCCGTCCGAGACGGTCCAGCTGGACAAGTCCAAGATCCTGGGCTTTATCACCGCCGGCGGTTCCGGCTCCAGCCACACCGCCATCCTGGCCCGCACCATGGGCATCCCCGCCATTGTGGGCGTGGGCAACGCGCTGAAGCCGGAGTACGAGGGCCGTCCCGTCATCATCGACGGCGGCACCGGCAACGTGGTCATCGACCCGGACGAGATGACCCGCGACCGCCTGCTGAAAAAGCGGGAGGAGGAACTGCGCCTGCAGCGCCTGCTGGAATCCCTCAAGGGCCAGCCCAACATCACCAAGGACGGCAAGAGCATCCGCATCTACTGCAACATCGGCAGCCCGGATGACGTGCACGCCGTGCAGGTCAACGACGGCGGCGGCATCGGCCTGTTCCGCAGCGAATTTTTGTACCTTAACTGCACCGATTACCCCACCGAGGATCAGCAGTTCGAGGCATACAAGCAGGTGCTCTCCGCCATGGAGGACAAGGAAGTCATCATCCGCACCTGCGACATCGGCGCGGACAAGCAGATCGACTACTTCAACCTGCCCAAGGAGGAAAACCCCGCCATGGGCATGCGCGCTTTGCGCATCAGCCTGACCCGTCCGGAATTTTTCAAGACCCAGCTGCGCGCCCTCTACCGGGCGTCGGCCTACGGCAAACTGGGCATCATGTTCCCCATGGTCACCAGCGTCTGGGAAGTCCGGGAAGCCAAAAAGATCTGTGAGAATGTCAAAAACGAGCTCAAGGCAGAGGGCATTCCCTACAGTGACGATGTGCAGATCGGCATCATGATCGAGACCCCCGCGGCCGCCATCATGTCCGACCGCCTGGCCAAGGAAGTGGATTTCTTCAGCTGCGGCACCAACGACCTGACCCAGTACACGCTGGCCTGTGACCGGCAGAACAATGACCTGGGCCGCTTCTATGACCCGCATCATCCGGCACTGCTCCGCCTGCTGAAACTGGTGGCCGACAACGCCCACAAAAACGGCATCTGGGTGGGCATCTGCGGTGAGCTGGGCGCCGACCTGACCCTGACCGAGA
>DWVD01000062.1 GCA_019120395.1 Candidatus Gemmiger faecigallinarum | reverse complement strand
GAGCCCTTCGGCGGTGCTGCCACCTGCATCGGCGGCGCCATCCGTGACCCGCTGTCCGGCCGCAGCTACGTCTATCAGGCCATGCGCGTCACCGGCGCCGGCAACCCGCTGCAGCCGGTCTCCGAGACGATGGAGGGCAAGCTGCCCCAGCGCAAGATCGTGACCACCGCTGCCGCCGGCTACTCCAGCTACGGCAACCAGATCGGCCTGGCCACCGGCCAGGTCAGCGAGCTGTACCATCCTGGCTATGTGGCCAAGCGCATGGAGATCGGCGCCGTTGTGGGCGCCACTCCCGCCAGCCATGTCCGCCGCGAGACCCCGGCCCCCGGCGACGTCATCATCCTGCTGGGCGGCCGCACCGGCCGCGACGGCATCGGCGGCGCGACCGGTTCCAGCAAGGCGCACAAGCTGTCCAGCCTGGAGACCTGCGGCGCCGAGGTGCAGAAAGGCAACGCCCCCATCGAGCGCAAACTGCAGCGCCTGTTCCGCCGCGAGGACGCCTGCCGCATGATCAAACGCTGCAACGACTTTGGCGCTGGCGGCGTGTCGGTTGCCATCGGCGAGCTGGCGGACGGGCTGTCCATCGACCTGAACAAGGTCACCAAGAAATACGAGGGCCTGGACGGCACCGAGCTGGCCATCAGCGAGAGCCAGGAGCGCATGGCTGTGGCTGTGGCCGCCAAGGATGCCGACACCTTCATCGCCCTGGCCAACCAGGAAAACCTGGAGGCCACCATCGTCGCCACCGTCACCGAGGAAAAGCGGATGAAGGAATTCTGGAACGGCAAGGCCATCGTGGACCTTTCCCGCGAGTTTTTGTCCTCCAACGGCGCCGAGCGCCACGCCGACGCCCACATTCTGCCCGGCCGCGTCTGGCAGCCCCAGTGGGCCGGCAGCACCTTTGAGGAGAAGCTGGAATCCCTGGTCACTGATCTGAATGTCTGCAGCCAGAAAGGCCTGGGCGAGCGGTTTGACTCCACCATCGGCGCCTCCACCGTGCTGATGCCCTACGGCGGCAAGTATCAGCTGACCCCCACCATGGCCATGGTGGCCAAGCTGCCGGTGGACGGCGAAACCACCACCTGCAGCGGCATGGCCTGGGGCTTTAACCCCTACCTGACCGAGGCCGACCCCTACCGCGGCGCATTTATGGCCGTGGTGGAAAGCGTGACCAAGATGGTCTGCGCCGGGTTCCGGCACAAGGACCTGTACCTGACCTTCCAGGAATATTTCGAGCACATGGGCGCCCAGCCGGAACGCTGGGGCAAGCCGCTGGCCGCGCTGCTGGGCGCGCTGGATGCCCAGATGGGCCTGGGTATCGCCTCCATCGGCGGCAAGGACAGCATGTCCGGCAGCTTTGAGGGCCTGGATGTGCCCCCCACGCTGGTCAGCTTTGCCACCGCCATCGGCGACACTCGCAGCGTCGTCAGCGCCGAGTTCAAAAAGGCCAACAGCGCCGTGGTCATCCTGAAACCCCAGTACAAGGACGGCCTGCCCACCGTGGCCAGCCTGCTGTCCATCTACAAGACGGTGGAGCAGATGATCGACGAGGGCAAGGTCCTGGCGGCCGCCACCCCCGGTTACGGCGGCGTGGCCGAAGCCCTGTTCAAAATGTGCGTGGGCAACCATGTGGGCCTGCGCCTGAGCGACAAGGTGGATATGCAGGCGCTGTTCCGCCCCTGCTACGGCGCTGTGATTTTGGAGCTGCTGGACGCTTCCGCCGGCGAGTTTTTGGGCTTTACCACCGTGGAGTATACGCTGACCGCCGGCGGCCAGGACGCCGACATGGAACGGCTGCAGGACCTGTGGGAAGGCAAGCTGGAACCGGTGTTCCCCTACCGTCGGGCCGGCAGCGCCGTGGAAGCGCTTGCCTACGATTGCAAGAGCCGCGTTGCGCCTGCGGTCCGGCTGGCCACCCCCAAGGTGGTCATCCCGGTGTTTCCCGGCACCAACTGCGAGTACGACACCGCCCGCGCCTTCCGCCGCGCCGGCGCCGACCCGCAGGTGCTGGTTTTGAAGAACCTGACCCCCGCCGATGTGGCCGAGAGCTGCGAGGCGCTGGTCAAGGCCATCGACGAGGCGCAGATCCTGATGCTGCCGGGCGGTTTTTCCGGCGGCGACGAGCCGGACGGCAGCGCCAAGTTCATCACCGCGTTCTTCCGCGCGCCGGCAGTGGCCGATGCGGTCAACCGCCTGCTGAACCAGCGGGACGGCCTGGCTTTGGGCATCTGCAACGGCTTCCAGGCGCTGATCAAACTGGGACTTGTGCCCTACGGCGAGATCCGTCCCATCACCGACAGCGACCCGACGCTGACCTTCAACACCGTTGGCCGCCACCAGAGCATGCTGGTGCGCACCCGCGTGGCCTCCAACAAGAGCCCCTGGCTGTCGGAGTGTAGCGTCAACGACGAGCATCTGATCGCCATCAGCCACGGCGAGGGCCGCTTTGTCTGCAACGACGCCCTGCTGAACCAGCTGATCGCCAACGGCCAGGTTGCCACCCAGTACGTGGACCTGACCTGCACCCCCACCATGGACCAGCGCTACAACCCCAACGGCAGCGTGCTGGCCATCGAGGGCATCACCAGCCCAGACGGCCGCGTGCTGGGCAAGATGGGCCACAGCGAGCGCAGCGGCGACGAGCTGTACAAAAACGTCGGCGGCGACAAGTACCAGCCGCTGTTTGAGGGCGGCGTGAACTACTTCAAGCTGTAAGCGCACTGGCAAAGGAGGCCGCTATGGAGCTGACCGGCATTTTTCTGGCATCGGTAAACTGGCTGTTCAATCTGATTCGGTTTATCTTCTGTCTGCTTGGCATCTTGTGCGCGATCAAGTTTTTGTCCAATCGCCGCTGAGCCATAACGCATCTTTTGAAAAAGCGAGGGATAGGTCATGACTTTTTTGCTGACAGGCTTCAATATCTTATTTGCCATCGTTCAATTCGTATTTTATATTCTGGGCATCGTGTGTATGCTCCGCTACCTGTCCGGCCGCCGCTGACCCTGCCGGCAACACAGAAAGAGGTAAATCTATGCCGCACGACCGTTATATTTCCCCCTTCTCCACCCGGTACGCCTCGGACGAGATGCAGTTCTTGTTCTCGGACGACAAAAAGTTCCGCACCTGGCGCCGGCTGTGGATCGCACTGGCCAAAGCCGAGCAACGCCAGGGCCTGGACATCACCGACGAGCAGATCGCCGAGCTGGAAGCCCACAAGGACGACGTGAACTACGAGGAGGCCGCCGCCCGCGAAAAACTGGTCCGCCACGATGTGATGAGCCATGTTTACGCCTACGGCCTGCAGTGCCCCCATGCCAAGGGCATCATCCACCTGGGCGCCACCAGCTGCTATGTGGGCGACAACACCGACGTCATCATCATGCGGGACGCGTTGCAGCTGGTGCGCAAAAAGCTGATCGGCGTGCTGGCCAACCTGGCCGGCTTTGCCCGCCAGTACAAGGACATGCCCTGCCTGGCCTACACCCATTGCCAGCCCGCCCAGCTGACCACCGTGGGCAAGCGCGCCACCCTGTGGATGAACGAGCTGTACATGGACCTGTGCGAGATCGACCACCAGATCAGCGAGCTGGCGCTGCGGGGCGTCAAGGGCACCACCGGCACCCAGGCCAGCTTTATGGAGCTGTTCGGCGGCGATTCCGCCAAGGTGAAGGCTGTGGAGGCCGACGTCTGCGCCCAGATGGGCTTTGATAAAGTTGTTCCCGTCTGCGGCCAGACTTACAGCCGCAAGGTAGACTACAACGTGCTGTCGGTGCTGGGCGGCCTGGCCCAGAGCGCCATGAAGATGGCCACTGACATCCGCCTGCTGGCCAACTTTAAGGAGATGGAGGAGCCGTTTGAGAAAAACCAGATCGGTTCCTCGGCCATGCCCTACAAGCGCAACCCCATGCGGTGCGAGCGCATCTGCGCGCTGGCCCGCTACCTGATGATCGACGTGCTGAACCCGGCCATGACCGCCGGCACCCAGTGGTTTGAGCGCACGCTGGACGACAGCGCCAACAAGCGCATCGCCATGGCCGAGGGCTTTTTGGCTGCGGACGCCATTTTGAACATCCTGCTGAATGTCTCGGACGGGCTGGTGGTCTACCCCAAGGTCATCCGCAGCCGCGTGATGGCCGAGCTGCCCTTTATGGCCAGCGAGAACATCATGATGAAGGCCGTCAAAAAAGGCGGCGACCGGCAGGAACTGCACGAGCGCCTGCGCGAACACGCCGTGGCCGCCGCCGCCGTGGTCAAGCAGGAGGGCCTGCCCAACGACATGATCTCCCGCGTGGAGGCCGACCCCGCCTTTGGCCTGACCCGTGAGGAGATCGAGGCCGAACTGGCGCCCGAAGCCTTTACCGGCCGTGCGCCTGAACAGGTGGAGGAATTTTTGCGGGACGTGATCCAGCCCGTGCTGGACGCCAACCCGGAGGACCTGGGCCAGAAAGCTGAACTGAACGTCTGACGCCAGGCGGGAACCCGATAAAAGAAAACAGGGCCGCCCCGGTCGGGGCGGCCCTGTTTGTGTATATTTCCGTCTGGGGGCGGGTTTCAAATTGATCAGCCGGCAGTCTCTGGGCTGGCCGCGGGGATGTCCGCAGCGGCGATGTCGCCGGACTCGGCCAGGCTTTCCAGGCCGGTCTGGTAGTCGGGGGCGGTGGCGTCGGTCAGGGTTACATTGTACCAGGCAAAGCGGTAGCCGTTTGTCTCCATCACCTGCTTGACCTGGGCCAGCACCGTGTCCACATCCGCCTGGGTGGGGGTGGTGGGCCAGACGCCGGTGACGCTCAATTTTGTGGGAATTTTTTGCAACAGGGATTTGTCAAAGGGTGCATCCAGGGGAAGCAGCTCGGCGTATTCCTGGGGCATTACGCTGCTGTTCTCGGTATATCCCAGCTGGATATAGCAGCTGCGCTGTTCTGCGCCGTAGTTCCCCGCAAACTGATACTGGGGCAGTTCCTTTTGCAGCACTTCCTCCACAGCGGCGGCAGCTTCCTCGCCCATGCGGTATGCGGTGTTCCAGCGGCGCTCCACCATCTGTTCGTGGCGGGATAAGCCGTCCATACCGCCCTCATCGCTGGTGAACAGCCAGAATTTGGTGGTCACGTCAAAGCGGGTGTCCTGACTTTGTTCCGACTGCACCCAGGTGCCGTAGGTCCAGAACGAACCGCTGTCCTCTCTTTCCACCGTAAAGGTCTGTCCGGGATAGAGTTTTTCTGCATAGGCGATGGCGCGGGAGTTGGCCCAGGCGCGGCTGACGGGATCGCCGTAGATGGCGTCCGCCGCCAGAAGCATGGCAAGAATCAGCAGCACGGCCACAATTCCGGCCGCAATGCGTTTGGTATGTGTTTTCATTGTTTCTTCCCCTTTCCTTTCACAGCGTAGCGCAGCAGCGACGCGGTCAATGCGCCCACCAGGCAGATGACCGCCAGCAGTGAGGCGGGCATCCAGACGCCCTGAAAATAGCTGAACAGTGCGCTGGCCGGTGTGGTGTAGTCCATCATGGTAAACAGGCTGGGCAGGCACTGGATGGGCACAATGGCCGCTGCCAGAATGGGCACCAGCTTCCAGATGCCGTCGTCAAACCAGCGGGCTATGCCGCAGGTCAGTGGGAAGATGACAAAGACCAGGCCGATGGCGCGGCCGCTGCCCATGATGGCCATGCCCAGCAGCAGGCCGATCACTATGACGATCAGCAGCCACAGCGAAACACGGGCCTTGACCTTGTGCAGCACGGCACTGTCATCGGGCTGGGCCGCAGGGGCGGGACCTTGTGTGCTCAGCTCTTCCCAGAGCGTGCGGCAATCCTCGCATTCGTCCAGGTGAGCCCGGACCATGGCCTCACTTTCGGGGCTGGCGACGCCGTCGCGCACCAGCGGCATCAGGTCCTGTACCACGCCGCAGGGCAGGGCTTGCGGGGTCTGCGGAGCGGTGGTTTCTACTTTATTTGGATTCATCCCAATATCCCTCCTTTTGCAGGGTGGCTTTGAGCCAGGTTCGGGTACGGTGTTCGATCACGCGGGCGCTGTTCTCGCTGATGGAAAGCATCCGGGCGATCTCGGCATAGGAGTAGCCCTCCGCCCGCAGGTAGACGATGCGGCGGCTGCGCTCGTCCTTTTGGGCCAGCAGCGCACGGACGCGGGCCAGCATGGCGCGGGCGTCGGTGTCGGCGGCCAGCTCGTCCGCCAGATACCAGTCGATCAGATCGTCCAGATCCAGCTGCGGCCGCCGCCTGCGCAGGCTTTCCAGCCAGACGTTGCGGGCAATGCCGAACAGCCAGGTCTTGGCGGAACAGTCCCCGCGAAAAAACGGCAGCCGTTTCAGCGCCCGCAGGAAAGTCTCGCTGAGAAGATCCTCGGCGTCGGCGGCATTGCGGGTCAGCGAACACAGGTAACCGTAAACGTCCTGGCGGTAAGTCATGTACAGCTGCTCGATGGCAGAGTGCCTGCCGCCGGGGTTTGGCACGCCCATATACGCTCACCGCCTTTCTGTTTGACTTTTCTTTCGAACCGGTTCACTTATCTGTGCGCCTTGAAGGGGGGAATATTACAGGAAACTGCAAAAATATTTTTGCGGGCAACACAAAAGGGGGGCGGGGCCTGGCGGCCCCGCCCCCCTGGCGGTCAAACGGTATTGCCGGGAACCCCGGCAGCCGGCTGCGGCGCTTTGCAGCGCGCGGAAGCGGCGGCCTGTCCCCTGTCCTGCTGTAAAGAATCAGGCGTGGGGATACTTCTTGATGCTGTCCGGCAGCGCATCCTCGGCGGAGGAGATGGTGACGATGACCTCCACATCCTTGGTGATGGCGTCCAGCTTGGCCAGCAGCGCGGCGGCGGCGTCCATATCGTGGTCAACGACCTTGAGCAGGCCGTCCAGGAACAGCTCGGTAATATCGTAGTTGCCGGCCAGAACGCCCGCGACAAAGCCGTACAGCATGTCCGCGCCCTGGATGCCGTACTCGTCCACGTCCAGCAGGCGGGCGGCGTGATTGATGTCGGTGGTCAGCTTCATCGACTTCTCGATGACGACGATATTGCCTTCCGTCGTCTTGACGGCGGCGTTGATCATGTCGATCATCGTCTTGGTCTTACCGGCGCCCTTGGGGCCAACGATCAGCTTAATCATAGGGGTTACCTCCTTTGGGTTTCAGGCATCTGCCGGGCTGCGGCAGATGCGGCGGATACAAAATTCAGCCGTTGAGCTTGGCTTCCAGTTCGGCCTTGCGGTCCTCGTAGCCGGGCTTGCCCAGCAGCGCAAACATATTCTTCTTGTAGCTCTCGACGCCGGGCTGGTCAAACGGGTTGACTGACAGCAGGTAGCCGGACACGGCGCAGGCTTTCCAGAAGAAGTAGATCAGGCAGCCCACGTCGTAGGCTTCCAGGCTGTCCACCTCGATCACGCCCAGCGGCACGCCGCCGTCGGTGTGGGCCAGGATGGTGCCCTCCATCGCCTTGCGGTTGACGACGCTCATGTTCTGGTCGGCCAGGAAGTTCAGGCCGTCGAAGTTGCCTTCCAGCTCGGGGATGTAATAGTCCTCGCGGGGGGTCTTGACATCCACGTAGGTCTCGAACATGATGCGGCTGCCGTCCTGCAGGAACTGGCCCATCGAGTGCAGGTCGGTGGAGAAGATGCAGGAGGTGGGCATCAGGCCCTTCTGGTCCTTGCCCTCGCTCTCGCCGAACAGCTGCTTGTACCACTCGTTCATCATGGCGAAGTCCGGCTCAAAGCAGGCCAGCGTTTCCACCGTTTTGCCCTTGCGGTACAGGATGTTGCGGGTCATGGCGTAGCGGTAGGCGTCGTTGTCGGGGCTAAGGACGCTGTATTTGGCGCAGGCGTCGGCGGCGCCCTGCATCAGCGCGTCGATGTCGATGCCGGCGCAGGCGATGGGCAAAAGGCCCACGGCCGTCAGCACCGAGTAGCGGCCGCCCACGTCGTCCGGCACCACAAAGGTGGGCCAGCCCTGGGCGTCGGCCAGCTGCTTCAGCGTGCCTTTGCTGCGGTCAGTGGTGGCGTAGATGCGCTTGTTGGCCTCCTCCGGGCCGACGGAATCCTCCAGCAGCTTGCGCAGCACCCGGAAGGCCAGCGCGGTCTCGGTGGTGGTGCCGGACTTGGAGATGACGTTGATGGAGAACCGTTTGCCCTTCGTGACGCGGATGATGTCGTTTAAGTAGGTGGGCGAGATGGTATTGCCGCAGAAATAGATCTTAGGCCCGTCGTCGATGTCGTTATGATAGACACCGCGGCAGGCCTCGATCACTGCGCGCGCGCCAAGGTAGCTGCCGCCGATGCCGGCGACCAGCAGCACGTCGGAATCCGAGCGGATCTTCTCGGCGGCCTGCTTGATGCGCGCAAACTCTTCTTTATCATAGGTGTTCGGCAGATCCATCCAGCCCAGGAAATCGTTGCCGGGGCCGGTACGGTCAGCCAGCTGCTTGTGGGCGGCCTCGACCTGGGGGTAGATCGCCTCGTACTCTTCAGGACGGATAAATTTTGCCAGATGTTTGCCATTGAACTTGACACTCATCGTTTGCATCCTCCTTTGTTATTCAGAGCCGCCGGCCCGTTTCCGGCGATGCCCGGTCCCGTCCGGCGGCTCCCCTTTTGTAACTTCCATGATACCGTTTTGACAGTTCTTTGTCAAGCCAAACCGGGCCGTTTTTTACCAGTTTTGCACAAAATTTCAGGCGTGCAGCAGCAAGGCTTCAACAAGGCGACGGAAGCACAGGCCGAAACTCAGCGCAGCAACGTCATTGGCGGCGGTGACGGGGTATTCGGCCAGCGTCTGCCCGCCGCGCAGGACGGTCACGGTGCCCAGCTGCTGGCCGGCGGCCACCGGCGCCTCGACGCTTTCCGGCAGGGCAAGCCGTACTTCCAGCTGTTCGTCGTCCCCCTTGGCCGCCAGGAAGCTGCCGGGGGCGGTGTAGCTGAGTTCCACGGTTTCCTCGGCGCCGCGGGCAACGGTCAGCGTTTTGGGCGCGTCGGCGGGCAGCTCGGCGGTCAGGCTCTGGTAGTTGGCAAAGCCGTAGTCCAGCAGGGCGCGGGCGGCGTCAAAGCGGTCCTTGCTGCTGGGCGCGCCCAGAATGACGGCCACCAGCCCCAGACCGTCCCGCTCGGCGCTGGCCGAGATGCACACCCCCGCTCCGCCGGTGGTGCCGGTCTTTAAGCCGGTGATGCCCTGGTAGCTGCGCAGCAGCTTGTTGGTGTTGACCAGCTGGGTGGCGCCGCCGCGCAGCGTGTCGGTCCAGATGGTGCAGTAGTCGGCGATCTCGTTGTGGTGGAGCAGCATCTCGCGGCTCATCACCGCCACGTCGCGTGCGGTGGAAAGGTGCCCGGTCTCGTCCAGGCCGCAGGCGTTTTCAAAGTGGGTGCTGGTCATGCCCAGGCGGGCGGCCTCGTCGTTCATCTGCTGCACAAAAGCGTCCTCGCTGCCGCCGATGTACTCCGCCACCGCCACGGCGGCGTCGTTGGCCGAGGAGATGCAGATGGCCTTGAGCATCTCTTCCAGCGTCAGCTGCTCGCCCGGTTCCAGCCAGATCTGGCTGCCGCCCATGCCGTAGGCATGCTCGGACACCGGCACCACGTCCGTCAGCTGTACCCGGCCGGCCTCCAGCGCCTGAAAGGTCAAAAGCAGCGTCATCACCTTGGTGATGGAGGCGATGGGCCGCTGTTCGTCGGCGTTTTTCTCGTAAAGTACGGCGCCGGTGTCCAGGTCCACCAGGATGGCGGCCTGGCAGGGCAGGTCAAAATCCGCCTGGGTGGCGGGCGTGATGGTTTCTGCCATGGCAGGCAGCGTGAGGACGGACGCCAGTAGCGCCCCGCAAAGAAGCAATGCCAGGATGCGTGTTTTCATGGTTGGGCTGCCTCCCCCTGTATTGTTGGATTTGTTTTGCCCGCCGGGCGGGCAGCTGCGATATTCCAGCCTATGCGGCAAAGTTCCGAAATAGGACGCCCGCCGCGGCGTTGCGCTTTGGGGCGGGTTTCGATATAATAGTAAGGACACAGCATCCAAACCAAAAAGACAGAGCGCGCCGGCCCGGCAGGACCGGCGGCGGCAGATAGGAGTACCCCCATGCGCGTCAGCTTTTATACCCTGGGCTGCAAGGTGAACCAGAACGAATCCGGGGCGATGGCCCAGCTGTTTGAGGCAAACGGCTATACCGTGGTGCCCGCCGGCCAGGAGGCCGACGTCTACATTGTCAACAGCTGCACCGTGACCAATTTCGGCGACCAGAAAAGCCGCAAATGGCTGCGCCGCGCCAAGCGCGAAAATCCCGGCGCCGTGACGGTGCTGACCGGCTGCTATCCCCAGGCGTTCCCGGAGGAAGCTGCCGCGGTGGCGGAGGCCGACGTGGTGACCGGCTCTGGCAGCCGGCGCATTTTGCCCGGCCTGGTGCAGAAGGTGCTGGACGGCGAGGAGGAGCGCATCGTGGACATCCGCCCCCACCAAAAGGGCGAGCAGTTTGAGGAGCTGCCCATCGAGCGGTTTGCCGAGCATACCCGCGCCTTCGTCAAGGTGGAGGACGGCTGCAACCGCCAATGCGCCTACTGCGTCATCCCCCGCGCCCGCGGCCCGGTGCGCAGCCGCAGCGAGGAAAGCATTTTGCAGGAGCTTGCCCACCTGGCGGCGGCCGGCTACAAGGAAGTGGTGCTTTCGGCCATCAGCCTGCCCAGCTACGGGCTGGACACCGGCACCGGCCTGGCCGACCTGCTGGAAAAGGCCAGCCAGGTGGAGGGCATCCGGCGCATCCGGCTGGGCAGCCTGGACCCGGACAAGCTGACAGACCGGGATATCGCCCGCATGGCGGCGCTGCCCAAGCTCTGCCCCCAGTTCCACCTGAGCCTGCAGAGCGGCTGCAGCAAGACGCTGCGGGCCATGCGCCGCCCCTACACCGCCGAGCAGTACGCCCAGGTAGCCGGAAAGCTGCGGGCGGCTTTCGGCGAGGAGAATGTCAGCCTGACCACCGACGTGATCGTGGGTTTCCCCGGTGAGACAGAGGAGGACTTTTTGCAGAGCATGGCCTTTGTGCAGGCACAGCGTTTTTTGAAGGTGCATGTGTTCCCCTATTCCCGCCGGGCCGGGACGCCGGCGTATGACTTCCCGGACCAGATCCCGGAGCATGAGAAGGAGGCCCGCAGCCGCCGCATGACCGCCGCGGTGGAGGAAGTGCGTGCCCAGGTGGCCGCCGCCATGGCCGGCCGCCGGGCCGAGGTGCTGCTGGAAACGCCGCTTTCCGCCAACACCTTTACCGGTTACACCAAACAGTACCTGCCGGTGGTGGTGTGCGCGCCGGGGCATGTTTCCGGCGACATTGTGACGGTGACGCTGGGCGAATGGGACGGCCATCGCTGCCACGCCGCGCCGGCGGAGGGGCTGGAATAATTTTTTCGGTATCGTCCTTGCCCCGCCTGCGCCGCCTTTATCGTTCGCACGCGATTTTTACGGTAAAAGCGGCAAGCAGAAAAAAAAGTGCAAAAAAATACCAGAAAATTTGCAAAAAACCCTTGACTTTTCCCCTTTTGGCGGATATAATAATCAACGTTGCAGCCGCCGCGGTTGCGATGCTGGGAAATGGCCCGGTAGTTCAGTTGGTTAGAACGCTAGCCTGTCACGCTAGAGGTCGTCAGTTCGAGCCTGATTCGGGTCGCCATTTGCTGTTATAGCTCAGTCGGTAGAGCGCATCCTTGGTAAGGA
>DWVD01000061.1 GCA_019120395.1 Candidatus Gemmiger faecigallinarum | reverse complement strand
AGCCTGAAGCCAGTCGTTCCAGTAACCGAAGGTCAGGAACAGGGCGACGGTGGCAAACACCGGCTTGGAGATGGGCACCACGATGCGGGCAAAGATGGTCAGCTGCGAAGCGCCGTCGATCTTGGCCGACTCAATGATGGAATCTGGGATGGTCTGGCGGAAGAAGGTCTTGCTGATGGTGACGTTCCAGCTGGAGACCGCCAGCGGCAGGACCAAACACCAGATGGTATCATCCATGTGCAGCATATTGGCGATGACCACGTAGTTGGCCACCATGCCGCCGGTGAAGATCATGGGGATGAACACGACCCACTGCAGGAAGCCGCGCAGCTTGAACTGGGGACGGCTGAGCACATAGCCCATCATGGTGGTCAGCAACACGCCGATGACAGTGCCCAGCACTGTCACTCCAATCGACACCAGCAACGACCGCAAAATCATGTCGCGCTCGTTCCACAGGAACTCATACGCAGCCAGAGAGAACTCCGACGGGATCAGGGCGTAGCCGTTGGTGCGCAGAGAAGTCTCCGACGAGATGGAGATCATCAGCACAAAGAAGAAGGGGAAGATGCAGACAAAGGACAGCACGGCGAACAAGGCATTGAACAGGCCATTGGTGACCGGCTTGATCTTATTCAGGCGAAACCCAGCCTCGGCTTCCTCGCGCTCGATGCGCTTTTCCGCCTTGCGGGCAGCCCGCTTTTCGGACATGGTTGACATTGGTTTCCCTCCTTGACAGGACGCCTTCTTCTGTGACGGATTGTCACAGAAGAGAAAAGGGACGTCCCTTTTGCAGTCTGTTTTAGATGATGGCGCTATCCGGGTCGATCTTAGACACGATAGCGTTGGTGATCAGAACGGTGATACAGCAGCAGACTGACTGGAACAGACCAGCAGCGGCCGTCTGACCGATCTTAGAGTTACCAGTCTGCAAAGCCATGAAGATGTAGGTGTCAAAGGTGCTGGCCACGTCGCTCAACGGCTGGGGCAGATGCTGGGTGATTTGGTAGAACAGGCCGAAGTCGGAGTAGAAGATATGGCCGATGTTCAAAATGAACATCATAATGATCATGGGCCGGATGGTGGGGATGGTGATGTACCGGGCCTGCTGCCACTTGGTGGCGCCGTCCAGGATGGCGGCCTCGTACAGGGAGGTATCGATGCCGGTGATGGACGCCAAGTAAACGACCATGTTGTAGCCCATGCCCTTCCAGGTAGACATCAGTACCAGAATGAAGGGCCAGTACTGCGGTGTCGAGTACCACATGATCGCTTCACCGCCGAAGGCCTCGATGATCAGGTTGGCCAGACCACCGCTGGGGCTCAGGAAGGCGTAGACGAAGTAGCTGACCACGACCCAGGACATAAAGTAGGGGAAGAACATCAGGGTCTGGTAGCACTTGGAGGCGATCTTGGAGTACAGCTGGTTGATGACGATGGCCAGCGTGACCGGGATCACCAGGTTGAGAACGATAAAGACCAGGTTGTACAAAAGCGTGTTGCGCAGCAGGATACCAAAGGTATTGTTGCTCAGGAAGAACATAAAGTTGTCCAACCCGGCCCAGTCGCTGGCAAACAGGCTTTGCAGGAAGCCTGCACCCGGCTGGAGCTTGAAGTCCTTAAATGCGATGATCAGGCCAAACATGGGCAGATAGGCGAACACTGCAAACCATATCGTGGTAGGCAGGCCCAGCAGCGCCAGCTCCGAGTCATCGCGCGTCCAGCTGAACTTTTTGCGCTTTTTGACCTCTGGCGCGGCCATTGCGGTTTCGTTTTTCATGGGCGTCTCCTTTCTCCTTACGGCGGCTTGTTAACAACTACCGTTAACAAGTTAACGCACGTCGCCGCCGCACACCAAAATTGTTAATTTAATATTAACTTCTCGTCATGCAATTGTCAATCGTCAACCTGTACAAAAAGTGCCGCGATTTGTTGTCTGTAATAATTCGTCATTTTTGGGAGAAAAATTTTTGTTCAACCCGACCATGTACCTTTTCCGGCCCTGATTTCAACGGCATATTAACAGTTATTAACATTTTCTTGCTTTTTTCACATATTCCCATTATAATGGTTACAATGTAAAACATGGTAAAGGACCATACTGTCAAATTGCAAAGAAAGGGGGTCCGTCCCGTGTCCAAACCCACCATGCAGGACATTGCCGACGCGCTGTCCACTTCCCGCATCACGGTGTGGAAAGCGCTGAACAACCGTCCCGGCGTATCCGAGACGCTGCGCCAGCAGATCCTGCAGACCGCCCGGGAAATGGGCTATGCCAAGGGCGGCACGCCCGCCGCGGCCGCCGCGCAGCCCGCCGTCCCCGCCACCGCGCGCACCGTCGCCGTGGTGGTCAGCCGGCCGGAAAGCTCGCTGTTCTGGATGCAGATCGTCCACCGCCTGGCGCGGGAGCTGACCGCGCAGGGCTGGAACCTGATGTACACCTACCTGCCCGCCTACGGCGACGAGGATTACAGCCTGCCCGCCGCGCTGACCGACGGCTCGGTCGCGGGCATTATCGTGCTTAACATTTATTGCCAGCCGTTGTTGCAGCTTTTGGCCGATCTGCCGCTGCCCAAAGTCTTTCTGGACAGCGTTCCCGGTTTTGGCCAGCCGGAGTTGGGCGGCGACCTGCTGCTGCTGGAAGGCCGCCGGTCGATCCGCCAGATCACCGGGCGGCTGCTGGACCTTGGGTACCAGCGGCTGAGCTTTATCGGCGACGTGGACTACGCCCAGACCAACACCGACCGGTACAAGGGCTTTCTGGACGCCCACCGGGACCGCGGCCTGACGCCGGACGACAGCCTGAGCCTGACCGGCCCCCTTGGCCTGTACACCCACTACGAGGAGATCTGCAATTTTCTGGACGCGCTGCCGTCGCTGCCGGACGCCTACGTCTGCGCCAGCGACTACATCGCCCACTACATCCAGCGCTATTACGACGAACGGGGCCTCCCCCGCGATGGCAAGATCCCGTTGACCGGCTTTGACAACAACGCCGAATACGCCAACGTGGCCGACCGCATCACCACGGTGGACGTGCAGACGCCCACCATCGGCGCGCGGCTGGCGGCGCGCATCCTGTTCCGCCTGGCCAACCCCGACGCCGCCAGCGAGGTCAGCTATATCTACACCCGGGTCATCTACCGCGGCCTGGAAAAAGAATAAGCAAACAAAAAACCGCCGTGCGTTCCCCCTGCGGGGGCGCACGGCGGTTTTCTGTTTTTCGGGGCGCTGCGGGTTTACTTAATTATATAAGGTGAAGCGGAACTCCGCGTGCTGGCGGCTGCCGGTCACGTGCCAGGCCGGTTCCACATCGGCGTACCAGCTGTCGATCCCGCCCACGCCGCGCATGGCGCCGTACACGGTCACCACGGTGCGCACCGCGGGGGGCAGTTCCTCCCGGTGCGCCGCGGCGTCCAGCTGCTGGGGCGTATAGGGCAGCGCCGAAAAGGCAAAGGGCGCGCCGCAGCTTTCCAGGGGCAGCCGCGCCGTGCCGCACCGCAGCCAGACGCGGCGGGTGCCCACATGGCAGCCGCATTCCTGCGGCACCAGATAGGCGGGGACGCCGGGAGTCTCGCTGTGCATGCCGAACCGGCCGCCCTTGTACCGGTCGGGGTAGGTCTCGCCCGAAAGCCCCTGCCATTCCACCGTGTCCACCGGCGCGGGCGTGGCAAACCGCACGCCAAAGCAGGGCAGCTGGGGCAGGCCGTCGGGCAGGGTGCAGTCGGCCTCCACCCGCACGCCGCCCAGCGCGTCCACCGTGTAGACGATACTGCCCTGCAGCCCCGGCGCCGCCGGTGCCGTGTAGGTGCAGCGCACCCGCACCTGCTGCGGGGTCTCGGCCTCCACCGTGCAGCCGGTGCACTGCTGCCAGGCGTCCGCCGCCTGCCAGACCGACGACCGCCGGGCAAAGCCGTTGCCCAGGTCGTTTTCGGTAGCCGCCCGCCAGAAAGCCAGCCGCGGCGCGCGCCACAGCCATTCCCGGCCGGCAAACGTCATGCTGGCAGGCCCGCCCTCGCTCTGGCTGAACAAAATGCCGAAATCCGCGCCGTACACGCCCAGGTTGTTGTCGCCGCGCACCACCCGCAGCGCCGGCGCGCCGGCCAGCCGGCCGGCGTCAGCCCGGCGTCCGGCCTCCAGCGCCGCATCGGCCTCGGCCGCGGCGGCGGCGTTGGCCGCGTCAAAGGCGGCGCGCCGGTCCGCCGGGGCGTACCAGTAGCGCACCTCCTGCAAAGCGGGCTTCCCGGTCCCGTCGGCAAAAACGATGCCGTCGGCGCTGAAAGCATAGTCGCTGGGGCGGTCGCAGAAATCGCCGCCGTAGCCCAGCACCCGCCGCCCCAGCGCGTCGGTGCGCCAAAGCGCCTGGTCCATATAGTCCCAAATAAAGCCGCCCTGATATTGGGGGAACTCCTCGCTCAGGCGGATGTAGCGCTCCATGCCGCCGATGGAGTTGCCCATATCGTGCATATACTCGCAGAGCACAAACGGCTTTTTCGGGTCGTTCTCCAGATAGGCGCGGATGTCGTCCGGATGGGCGTACATGCGGCTTTCCACGTCGCTGACGTCCTCAAACTCCCGCCGGTGGACGATGCCCTCGTAGTGGACCAGGCGGCCGGGGTCGTTTTGGCGGAAAAACTCTGCCATGGCCCGGAAATTCTCACCGCCGTCCGACTCGTTGCCGCAGCTCCAGAACAGCACCGCCGTGTGGTTTTTGTCCCGCTCCAGCATCGAGCGGGCGCGGTCCAGCACGCAGTCCCGCCACTGGGGCAGGCTGCCCGGCACCTGCCACTCCGGCCCGGGCGCGGGGTGCGGCTGCCAGCAGCCGTGGCTTTCCAGGTTGGTCTCGTCGATCATATAAATGCCGTTCTCGTCGCACATGTCGTACCACAGGCTCTGGTTGAGGTAGTGGCAGGTGCGCACCGCGTCGATGTTTGCGCTGCGCAATGTCTCCATCGCCCGGCGCATGTCCTCGGGACCGATGGCGCGGCCGGTCTCGGGGTTCCACTCGTGCCGGTTCACGCCGTGAAAAACGATCCGCTCGCCGTTGAGCCGGAGCAGGCCGTCCTCCAGCGCAAAGCGGCGGAACCCGGTGCGGTAGGGCACCACCTCCACCGTCCGGCCCGCCGCGTCCAGCAGCGTCAGCGTCACGGTATACAGCGCGGGGTCGGCGTGGCACCAGGGGCGCACGCCCACCAGGCGGATGGGGGCGTCGGCGGGAACGGCTAGGTACCCGTCCGCCTCCTGCAGCGCCAGCGGCGCGTCGTACAGCAGCGCGCCGTCCGGCCCCGTCACGGCGCACCGCACACTGCAGCCCTCCGGCGCCGCACCTTCCGCCGCCGAGATCCGCAGCCGCGGCGCCAGCGTGCCGGTGGCGTTGTCCTTCTCCAGCCCCGCCCGCAGCCACAGGTCCTCTATGTGCAGTTCCGGCTTGGCGTACAGGAACACCGGCCGGAAAATGCCGGAAAACCGGAACATGTCCTGGTCCTCCAGCCAGCCGCCGGAACAGTGCTTGTACACCTCTACGCACAGCCGGTTGACGCCGGGGCGCAAAAAGCCGGTCAGGTCAAAGTCCGCGGGGGTAAAGCTGTCCTCGCTGTACCCGACAAAGCTGCCGTTGCACCACAGATAGAATGCCTGCTCCACCCCCTGGAAGCTGACGCAGACCCGCCGTCCCGCCAGGCGGTCGGCCAGCACAAAGTCCCGCACATAGCTGCCCACCGGGCAGTCGTCCCAGTCGATCTGCGGCGGGGTCAGGCCGGCGCGGCCGTCCCAGGGATACTGGGTGTTCACATACTGCACCTGGCCATAGCCCTGCAGCTCCATGTGCCCCGGCACCCGGATGCCGCCAAAGCCGGACAGGTCGGCGTCCGGCTGCCAGAAGCCGGCGGGGCGGGCGGACGGGCGCGGGCTCCAGGCAAACTTCCAGCATCCGTCCAGCGGCTGGCGGAGACGGTCCTCCCCCGCCGCCGCGTCGGCGGCCGTGAGATAAAAGTGGTGGTCAGAATGGGCGGGCAGCCGGTTTACGGCAAACACCCGGGGATCGGTCAGCCAGTCAAGATCAGGTCGTTGTGCAGGCATGGGCGGCACCTCCATATCGCGTATTGCGGGCGGGCAGCGGCCGCTGCCCGCCCGTCCGTTTGCCCCATTGTACCGCCAACGCGTCCGTCAGGCAAGAGGGAGTTTCCGGCATTTTTTTGCCGGCGGCGCGCTGCCGGCGCTATGCCTTTCGGATGGGAAATGGTATACTGTAATCAGACCATACTATCTGCCTGCAACGGGGGTGAACCGCGTGGAACAGACCACCTTATTCGGCCGCAGCGCCTACCAGCCGCTGGCGGCAAGGCTGCGCCCGCAGACGCTGGACGAGATCGTGGGCCAGCAGCATCTGCTGGGCCCCGGCAAAGTGCTGCGCCGCATCATCGAGCAGGACGCCGTGTCCTCGATGATCTTCTGGGGGCCGCCGGGCGTGGGCAAGACCACGCTGGCCGGGGTCATCGCCAACCAGACCCGGGCGGCCTTCATCAACTTTTCGGCGGTGACCAGCGGCATCAAGGAGATCCGCGCCGTCATGCAGCAGGCGGACGAGAACCGCCGCTACGGCGAGACCACCATCGTTTTTGTGGACGAGATCCACCGCTTCAACAAAGCCCAGCAGGACGCGTTTCTGCCTTTTGTGGAAAAGGGCAGCATCATCCTGATCGGCGCCACCACCGAGAACCCCTCCTTTGAGGTCAACGGGGCGCTTTTGTCCCGCTGCCGGGTCTTTGTGCTCAAGGCGCTGACCGAGGACGACCTGATGCAGCTTTTGCACCGGGCGCTGACCAGCCCCGAAGGCTTTGGGGATCAAAAGATCCTTATCAGCGACGACGTGCTGCGCCTGATCGCCAGCTTTGCCAACGGCGACGCCCGCATGGCGCTGTCCACGCTGGAGATGGCGGTGCTGAACGGACAGCTGGAGGGCGACGCCACCACCGTCACCGCCGGGGATGTGGAGCAGTGCACCAGCCGCAAGTCGCTTTTGTACGACAAAAACGGCGAGGAGCACTACAACCTGATCTCGGCGCTGCACAAATCCATGCGCAACTCCGACCCGGACGCCGCCGTCTACTGGCTGGCGCGCATGCTGGAAGCCGGCGAGGACCCTCTGTACGTGGCCCGCCGGGTCACCCGCTTTGCCGCCGAGGACGTGGGCCTGGCCGACCCCAAGGCCCTGCAGATCGCGGTGGCCGCCTACCAGGCCTGCCACTACATCGGCATGCCGGAATGTACCGTCCACCTGACCGAGGCGGTGGTCTACCTGTCGCTGGCGCCCAAGTCCAACGCTCTGTACAAAGCCTACGAGCACGCCAAAAAGGACGCTTTGACCCAGCTTTCCGAACCGGTGCCGCTGCACATCCGCAACGCCGTGACCGGCCTGATGGCCGAGGTGGGCTACGGCAAGGGCTACCAGTACGCCCACGACGCCGCCGACAAGCTGACCGACATGCGCTGCCTGCCCGACTCGCTTTTGGGCGCCGAGTACTACCAGCCCACCGACCAGGGCCTGGAAAAGCGCTATGCCGAGCGCCTGGCCCAGATCAAGCAGTGGAAGCGGGAGCACGGCGGCTGACCCCGCCGGCCCGGCCCGGAGCCTGCGCCGCCGCATCGCTTTTGTTTTCCCATCGCCGACTGCCCACTGATACAGTTTTGCTGCATAGACGCCCTACACTTGCTGTAACGGCCCGACATCGCGCCGCGCTGCCCCGCAAAGCGGAGCATGCACATGGAAGGAGCGTCTTTTTATGCAGCAGTCCGTATCCCCTCTTGCGCTGGTGATCCCGGCGCTGGACCCCACCCCCGCGCTGGCCGCCCTGCTGCGCGAGCTGCTGCCCCGCTGGACGGGGCCTGCCGTTGTGGTGGACGACGGCAGCTGCGCCGCGGCCCGGCCGGTCTTTGCCGACGCCGGCCGTCTGGGCGCGGTCGTGCTGTACCATGGCGGCAACCGCGGCAAGGGCGCCGCGCTGAAGACCGCGCTGCGCTACTGCCGCGCCGCCTGGCCCGGGCTTGCGGGCTGCGTCACCGCCGATGCCGACGGGCAGCACACCGCTGCGGACATCCTGCGCGTGGCCGACGCGCTGCGCGGCGCTCCCGGCCGCCTGGTGCTGGGCTGCCTGCTGCTGGCCGCGGCGGCAGGGGTCTGCGCCCTGACGCGCTGCCGCATGGAGGAGGGCCTGCCCGCCGCGGTCCTGGGCCTGATGACCGCCGGGTACCTGCTGGCGCTGGCAGGCGGCACGGCGCTGCTGGGCCTGCTGCCCTGGGCGGCCGCGCTGGCGGGCGGCGGGCTGACCCTGCGCCGCGCCCTGGCGCACAGGGGCGTCCGCTGGCAGGCGCTGTGCCAGGGCGCGGCGTTGTTTGCGCTGTTTGCCGCGCTGTACTGGTGGTTGTGCCGCGGGCGCTGGCTGACCGACTGGGACGATTTTTCCCATTGGGGCCGGGCGGTAAAATGGATGTATTCTACCGGCACGCTGTACACCACCCCCGGCTGCCCGGACGCCTTCAAAAGCTACCCGCCCGCCACCGCCGTCTGGCAGGTCATGCTCCTGCAGGCCGCCGGCTGCGGCTTCCGCGAAGACCTGCTGCTGTTCGCCAACGCCTTGCTGACCGCGGCGCTGCTGGTGCTCCCGTTCCGCTGCGTGCGGGCGGCGCGGCGGCTGCCGGGCGTGGGGTTGACTGCCCTGCTGATCGCCCTGACTCCGCTGCTGGTCTATCCCAGCTACTTTTCCCGCGCCAGTGTGGACGGCCTGCTGGGGGTGTTCTGCGCGGCGCTGCTGCTGTCCGCCTTTGTACCGGGGCGCAGCGCCGCCACGCCCTGGCTGGAAGCGCTGGGCTGCTTTGTGCTGGCGCTGGTCAAGGCGTCGGGCGCCGGGCTGGCCGTTCTGGCGGCGGCCGCCCTGTTTCTGGCGCGGCCGGGGGGACGCGGGCAGTTTTCAGGCCGTTGCGCCCGCCGTGCAGCCGCCCGTTCGCTGCTCCCTCTGGGCATGGCGGCCGCCGCCTGGCTGAGCTGGCGCGCGCATCTGGCGCTGGCAGGCGTTGCCGGGCGCTGGCAGGGCGGCGACCTGCCGCGCAATCTGTGGAGCCTGATCATTGGCAACATCCCGCCCTACCGTGCCGAGGTTTTGCGCCAGTTCGGCGCGGTACTGCTGACACAGGGCAATTACGGCGCGGCGCAGTCCCTGCCCTTTGCCGCATGGCCGCTGGCTTTCTGCCTGCTGATGGCCGCCGCGGGGCGGCTGGCCCGTCGGGACGTCACCCCGCCGCTTTGCGCCGCGGCCGGGCGGCTGCGGGCCCTCCCGCTGGCAGCCGCCGCGCTGGGCGTCACCGCCCTGTTCACGGCGTCGCTGCTGTACAGCTACCTGTTCGTGTTCGACCCCCTCGAGGCCGTCATCCTGGCTTCCGTCTACCGCTATCTGGACAGCTGCACCATGCTGCTGGCAGTGATCGGCGCGGCGGCGCTGGGCCTGGCCGCCTGCCGCGCCGCGCCCCGGCGGCGGGCGGCCCTGCTGGCGGCGGCGCTGGCCTGGGCCATGATGTTCCCCGCCCGCTATGCGGTGCAGGCGGTGGCCGAAGCCCCTGTCCTTGCGGCCGAGAGCGGTCAGGACCGCATCCTGTCCCGCCGCGCCGCCGACCGCATCCGGGCGCTGGACGGCGGCTCGCCCCGGGTCTGGGTCGTCACCGCCAACGACGCCGGGGCGGCCCAGGGCCGGATCGAATACGACCTGCTGCCCGACGTGCTGCCGGAGCAGGCCACCATCCTGATGGCCGACGTCCCGGAGGACGCGCCCTGGGCACGCCAGCTCTCGGCGGCGGAATGGAGCCGAGAGCTGGCGGCCGGGTTCGACTACGTGTATATCTACTGCCCC
Source organism: Candidatus Gemmiger faecigallinarum (assembly GCA_019120395.1). Lineage (GTDB taxonomy): Bacteria > Bacillota > Clostridia > Oscillospirales > Ruminococcaceae > Gemmiger > Gemmiger faecigallinarum. The sequence continues at coordinate 3,188 of DWVD01000061.1, read as the reverse complement.
GAGGACCAGTTTATCCGGGATTATCTGCCGGTGTTCGAGCCGGACAGCCAGAGCATGGTGGCCCCGGACCGGATGTTTGCGGTGGTCCGCCGTGCCGACGGCGCCGCCCGGCTGCGCTGCGTCGACTGAGTTTTTTTGACACCCGCCCGCCGCTGTGTTATCCTGCTGGTAGCGCAAGCGGCGCAAAAAGCAGGTCCCCCGCAGCTGCCGCGCGGCGGGACGCTATCTGACGGGAGCGAGGCGAACCATCTTGTACAGCCATTTCATCCAGTTTACCATTCCCCGCCTCGGGCAGGCGCTGGTGGCGCTGCTGCTCTACCTGAACTTTCTGCAGCTGCCTTTCGTCGCGGTCTTTGCCGGCAGCCTGCCGGTCCTGTATTACGGTCTCCCGCTGCTGCTGACGGCGGCGGTGCTGTACTTTGCCCGCAACCCGCTGGGCGCGGGCATAGTCTGGGCCGGCGTGCTGACCGGCGTCTACGCCGTCTGCGATCTTGTCGGCCTGGTCTGCCGGCTGATCGGCGGCACGGTGGACACGGTATGGCATACCGTCTATCAGGGCGGCCTGCTGGCCTGGGCCGTCACGCTGGTCTGGCTGCTTTACGGTCGGCGGCGGGCGCAAAAGCTGTGCACCACCGCCTACCGGGTACATACCGCCAAACCGCTGCCGGGCGGGCGGCTGCGCATCGTGCAGATCAGCGACCTGCACGCCGGGTCCACCATGCACGCAGGCCGCGCCGACGAGCTGCGGCAGCGCGTCGACGAGCTGAAACCCGATCTGCTGGTCCTGACCGGCGACATCTACGACGAGACCACCCCGCGGGACGCCTTTGACGCCTATAACCGGGCGTTTGCGGGGATGCAGGCGCGCTGGGGCAAGTATTTTGTGTTCGGCAACCATGACCTGGGCGAATATTTTGCCTCCTCCAGCTTTACCCGCGCCGATCTGGAATCCGCCTTTGCCGCGGCGGGCATCCGCGTGCTGGAGGACGTGGCCGTGACGGTGCCCACCGGCGGCGGGGTGCTGCGCATCGTCGGCCGCAAGGACTGGCTGTTCTACCAGCACCGGCGGTTTTCGCCCGGGGAGCTGATGCCCGGCGGTCCGGACAGCCGGTTCACCCTGTGGCTGGACCACGAGCCCCGGGAGCTGAAACAGGCCGCAGCCGCCGGCGCCGACCTGATCCTTTGCGGCCACACCCATGCCGGGCAGCTGTGGCCGGTGGGACTGGTGGCCCGCCTGTTCCGTTTTAACGAGCTGAATTACGGCAAAAAGCAGATCGGCGGGGCCACCGCCATCGTGTCGGCCGGCACCGGCACCTGGGGCTACCGCCTGCGCACCGCCGGCCGGACCGAGATCGTCTGCGTGGATGTGGAAAGTTCCCACGCCTAAAGCAGAGCAAGCGCAGGGAAGTTGTGGTTTTGCCGCGCAGGCGGCAAAATCAAAGCCCGCCCGCGCCGCCCGGCTGCGGGGGTTCCACATCCCGCAGCTCGGCGTTCCGGTAGGCGACGTCGGCGCTGCCGCCCAGTTCCAGCCGGCACAGCGTCCGCCGCGCCAGCAGCGGCGCCAGCTCGACGCACTGGGGGCGCAGGCATTCCCAGGTGGTCCAGTACATGCGGCGGCTCTCGGCGCACAGCACCACGCTGTAAACGGTATAGTCAAAGGGCAGCACCGCGGCGTCCAGCGCGGAAGCCGCCGGCGCGTCCGCCACACGCACCGCCCCCAGCGGGAACGCCGCATTCTGCAAAAGGTGGAAGCCCGCGGCCACGTCGGCCGCCTCGGTCCGGCCGGGCGGGGTGTGCCCGCGCAGGAAAGCCAGCCGCACAAACCGCGACGGCGCGCTGAAATCCCCCGGCATCCCCTGCCCGCCGCTGCCGGAAAAGCAGGGCTCCACCACCTCGTCGCCGGCCTGCACGCCGCCCCGGTCCGCCGGCTGCAAAAACGTGTAATTCAGCAGATTGAGCCGCTGCCACGGGTAAGGCGGGCTGTTGGTCAGCACGCCCGCCGTGTCCCGGTAAATGTGCACGCCGTCGGCGTCCGGCTCCACCACAACGGCCTCGCCGGTGCGGTCGGAAAAGATCCAGTGCAGCGGCGGCACGCTGCCCAGCAGCGGCACCCCGGCCAGCGCGACCGCGCCGGTCAGTTCCTGTACCACCTGCGCCGCCGTCTCGCACCGCGCCAGCAGGTAGCTGACCGCCAGCCCCGGCTGCAGGCGCGGCAGGCCCGGACGCCCCTGGGGCAGGTAATGGGCAAACTGCCGGTAATACAGCTGCGCCCCCATCAGGCCGCACTCGTTGACGCCCTCGTACAGCGCCGGCACGCCGCCGGGCAGCACCACGCCCATGCCCAGCGCCGCATACCGGGCGCGGCCGACCTCGCCGGGGCGGGGGTCCCCGCCCTCCACGCAGCTGCGCAGGGGCATGCCCCGCGGCACAAACAGCACGCCGCTGCCCTCGGCCAGCCGGTCAAAATCGTAATTGCGGCCGAACAAATGCCTGCCGCCCCCGCCCTGCCAGCATACCACGCTGCATCCCGCGCCTGGCCCGCCGGCGGCCTGTTTTGTCTGTTTCAATCCCGGACACCTGCCTTTTTTGCACAGTGTGCCCCGCCGGGCCGGTTTTATTCTCCGCCCGATGCGCCGGGCGGCACAAAAGCGGCGGGCAGCGGAACGAAGGAAGGTCGTTCCGCTGCCCGCCCAAATTTTGATCAGATGCGTCCCCTCGCGTGTAAAATAAATCTGATCAGCTGGGAATGTAGGTAAGAGGATTGATCCGGTTGCCGTTGACGCGCAGCTCCAGATGCAGGTGGTTGCCGGTGGACCAGCCGGTGGACCCCACATAGCCGATCACATCGCCCTTGGATACGCTCTGCCCCACGCTGACGCAGTAACTGGTCATGTGGGCGTACAGCGTGTCGTAGGTGTTGCCGTCGTCAGCCGCGCCGTGGCTGATCTGGACATAGTTGCCGTAGCTGGAGGACACCCGCGCCACGCTGACCACGCCGTCCGCCGCCGCACGGATGGGCGTGCCGCCGGGCGCTGCAAAGTCGGTGCCGTTGTGGGTGCGGCCCCAGGGGTCGCTGCCGTTAAAATAGGTGGAGATATACGTATAGCTGTCCAGCGGGCAGATAAAGTCCAGGCTGCAGCGCATGTCCGGCGGGGTATAGTTCTCGCTCTGCTGGCGGACATAGGCGT
>DWVD01000060.1 GCA_019120395.1 Candidatus Gemmiger faecigallinarum | reverse complement strand
GGTGGTCGGGACCAAGACGGCCGGGCGCACGGCGGCTTTTTCGGCCAATTTTATGCCGCTGCTGGACTCCAACACCGAGTTTGCGGCCAAGTGGATCAACCTGTGCCGCGCCCATGTGGACGAGGGCATCCGCGACCCCATCCGCTGCTACGAATACCTGGGCCGCTTTTACGTCCAGGAGGGCAACAAGCGCGTCAGCGTCATGAAAGCCTTTGACGCGGCCGGCATCCTGGCCAATGTGATCCGCATCGTGCCCAAATATGCCGACCGCCCGGCCATCCGCGTCTATTACGAGTTCATGTCCTTCTACGGTCTCAGCGGCATGTACGAGCTGCAGCTGACCCAGGAGGGCGGCTATGCCAAGCTGCAGGCCGCCATGGGCAAACAGGCGCGGGAGGAATGGACCGACGACGACCGCGCCAACATCCGCTCGCTGCTGACCCGTGTGGGCAAGGCCTACCGCGAGCATGGCGGCGAGCGCATGCGGCTGTCCGCCGGCGACGTGCTGGTGGTCCTGCTGCAGGTGTACGATTACCAGACGCTGCAGAACGATACCCCGTCCGAGCTGGCGGAGCATCTGGACCTGGCCTGGGACGACGTGCTGGCAGTGGAGCGCCCCGACGCCAAGCAGGTCAGCACCAGCCCGGCCGCACCGCCGGAAAAGCCGCTGATCAAACGGATCCTGCCGGTCAAGGCGGAGCCGTCCTACCTCAAGGTGGCGTTTATCAACGAGCGCAGCCCCGCCACCAGCACCTGGACCAACGCCCACGAGTTCGGCCGCACCCAGCTGGACCAGGTCTTTGCCGGCAAGGTGGAGACCCGCGCCTACAACGGCGCCGAGCAGGGCAAAAACGACGAGCAGCTGATCGAGCAGGCCATCGCGGACGGGGCCACGCTGATCTTTACCACCACGCCCAAGCTGGCGGCCGCCAGCCTGCGGGCGGCGGTGCGCCACCCGGACGTGCGCATTCTCAACTGCTCGATGGACCTGCCCTACGCCAGCATCCGCACCTATTACAGCCGCATCTACGAGGCAAAGTTCATCACCGGCGCCATCGCCGGCGCCATGGCGGCCAACGACCGGGTGGGCTTTGTGGCCAACTATCCCATGCTGGGCATGCCGGCGGACATCAACGCTTTTGCGCTGGGCGCGCGCATGACCAATCCCCGGGTGCGCATCGACCTGGAATGGACCTGCCTGCCCGGCAACCCGCTGCAGGCCTTTACCGAAAAAGGCATCACCGTGATCTCGGGCCGGGATACCCCCGCCCCGGGGCATCCCAGCCGGGAGTACGGCATCTTCCAGGTGCGGCCCGGCGGCGTGCTGCAGGATCTGGCCTCGCCGTTCTGGCATTGGGGCCAGTTCTACGAGCATGTGGTGCGCAGCGTGCTGGACGGCAGCTGGAAAAAGGAAAAGTCCGGCGCCGACGGCAAGGTGGTCAACTACTGGTGGGGCATGAACAGCGGCGTCATCGACGTGCTGTTCAGCCGCGAGCTGCCCCACGACCTGCGCCACCTGGCGTCCATCCTGCGCAGCGGGATCATTTCGGGCACCATCGACCCGTTTGCCTGCCGCATCGTCGCGCAGGACGGCAGCCTGAAAAACGACGGCCTGCACGGGTATACCCCCGAGGAGATCCTGCACATGGACTGGCTGTGCGACGCCGTCGACGGCCGGATCCCGGAATATGACGAGCTGACCGAGGAGTCCCGCCCGATGTACCGGGTGCAGGGCATCCATCGGGAGCGCCTGCCCAAGGAGGCCCGGGAGCTATGAGGATATTGGCCGTTTCCGACGAGGAATCCAAGGGCCTGTGGGATTATTTCCGCCCCGAAAAGCTCAAGGGCATCGACCTGATCGTCTGCTGCGGAGACCTGGATGCCAACTATGTGACCTTCCTGGCCACCATGGCTCACGTGCCGGTCATCTATGTCCACGGCAACCACGACGACAGCTACGACCGCAAGCCGCCGGACGGGGCGGTGTGCATCGATGACCAGGTGTTCAGCTACCGGGGCGTCCGCTTTGTGGGGCTGGGCGGCAGCTACCGGTACCGCGCGGGCGTCTGGCAGTACAACGAGACCGAGATGCGCAAGCGCATCCGCCACCTGCGCGGCCGCATTGACCGCGTGGGCGGTTTTGACGTGCTGGTGACCCATGCGCCGGTGCGGGGCTGCGGCGATTTTGACGACCGCCCCCACCGGGGCTTCAATGCGTTCAAAGACCTGCTGGACCGCTACGCGCCGCCGCTGATGGTGCACGGCCATGTGCACCTGAGCTATGGCGCGAACCTTCCGCGCGAGCACATCTATGGCAAGACCCGCATCGTCAACGCTTTCGAGCGCTATATCATTGAACTGGACCTGCCGCAGCGCCGCACGCCGCCCACCTTGTGGCAGCGGCTGTTCGGGTGGCGGGCATCCCGCAGCTGACGGCGTTTGGCCGACATAAAGGAGACTATCATGACAAAGATCGGAGTATTGGGCGCAGGGACCTGGGGCATTGCGCTGGCACGGATGCTGGCTGTGAACGGCAAGGATGTGACGGTCTGGAGCGCGCTGCCCGAGGAGCTGAAACACCTGCGCACCACCGGCCGGCACCCCAACCTGCCCGGCATGCAGCTGCCCGAGACGATGCACTATACCGCCGATATGGCGGAGCTGTGCGCCGGCAAAGATCTTTTGCTGTTTGCGGTGCCCTCGGTCTTTGTGCGGTCCACGGCCAGAAAGGCGGCGGCCTGCATGCCGGACGGCCAGCTGATCGTGGACGTGGCCAAGGGCATGGAGGAAAAAACGCTGATGACCATGTCCGAGGTGATCGAGGACGAACTGGCCAAAGCCCCCGGGCATGGGCATTGCCGCGTGGTGGCGCTGTCCGGGCCCACCCACGCCGAGGAGGTCGCCCGCGACCTGCCCACTGTCATTGTGGCGGCCGCAAAGGACGAGGCCGACGCCAAAACGGTGCAGAAGATCTTTACCAACCATACCTTCCGCGTTTACACCAACACCGACCGCCTGGGCACCGAGCTGGGTGGCGCCATCAAAAACGTCATCGCTCTGTCGGTGGGCATCGCCATGGGGCTGGGCTACGGCGACAACGCCAAGGCCGCCCTGATCACCCGCGGCAACGCCGAGCTCAGCCGCCTGGGCCTGGCCATGGGCTGCAAGGCCGAGACCTTTGCCGGGCTTTCCGGCATGGGCGACCTGATCGTCACCTGCACCAGCATGCACAGCCGCAACCTGCACGCCGGCATGCTGATCGGCCATGGCGCCACCGCCGAGGAGGCCAAAAAAGAGGTGGGCCAGGTGGTGGAAGGCATCAACGCCCTGCCCGCCGCCAAACGGCTGGAGAAAAAATACAAGGTGGAAATGCCCATCGTGGATGTGGTGGACGATATTTTGTCCGGCAAGCTGGCCGCCCGCGACGCGGTGGACGCCCTGATGGGGCGCAACCTGAAAGGGGAGTAAGCGCTCCCGGCGACCCGCCGCCCCTTTCTGTCCCGTCATTCCGCACCCCTTCCCGGTACGCCCCGCCGTTTTTGCTCCCGCGGCCAAAGGCCGCGCCAAAATTCCTTGTTCCTGATTTCTTATTGCTGAAGTTCCCCCTCCTGCGCGAAAGGATGTGACGCCCTATGGTCAAGGCAGTCTTTTTTGACATCGACGGCACGCTGATCAGCTTTACCACCCACACCATCCCCGAATCCACGCAGCGGGCGCTGCATGCGCTGCGGCAGAAGGGAGTGCGGGTGTTCATCGCCAGCGGCCGACCGCCGCTGCAGATGCAGTTTTTGCAGGAACTGACCGACTTTGCGTTCGACGGCTATGTGGTCATGAACGGGCAATACTGCTACGACGCAAAAGGCCCCTTCTATCAGCTGCCCATCCCGACGGACGCGCTGCGCCAGCTGCTGCCCTGGCTGGGAAAAAGCGGCGTCAGCTGCAGCTTTGTGGAGCTGGACTATGTTTACCTCAACCGCATCAGCCAGCAGGTGCTGGATCTGTACGCCATGCTGGGCGGCACTGTCGCCAGCGAGCCGGTGGACGACCCCGCCCGCGCGCTGACCCACACCACCTACCAGCTCAGCGCCTATCTGCCTGCCGAGCAGGAGGCCGAGTTCCTGTCCCATCTGCCCGGTTGCAAGGCCGCCCGCTGGAACCCCTGCTTTGCCGACATTATCCCCGCCGACGGCGGCAAGCCGGTGGGCGTGGCCAAAATGCTGGAGCGTTTTGGCCTGACGCGGGAAGAAAGCATGGCTTTCGGCGACGGCGGCAACGACATCGACATGCTGCGCTATGCGGGCGTCGGTGTGGCCATGGGCAATGCGGGCGACGAGGTGAAAGCCGCCGCCGACTACGTTACCGCCAGCGTGGACGAGGACGGCGTAGAGCGTGCGCTGCGGCATTTCGGCGTGATCTGAAAGCCGCCTGCCGGCTTTTCCGCAGGGCGGCGCCCGGCCGCCCTGCCCATGCCGCCCCTGCCCGGGCGGCGACCCACCAAGGAGGTACCCCATGAAACTGGCCGTCATTTCCACCAGCCGCATAGTGGAGGAGTTTCTGGCAAACCTGGGCGATATGCCCGAGGTCCAGGTAACGGCCCTGTGCTGCCGCCCCCAAAGCGCCCCCAAAGCCGAAGCCTGGGCCGAACGGTACGGCATCGGCAAGGTGTACACCGACGAAGCCGCCCTGCTGGCAGACGGCGGATTTGACGCGGTGTACATCGGCACCGCCAACCATTTGCACTTTTGCACCGCAAAACGGGTGCTCTCGGCAGGGTACCCGGTGATCCTGGAAAAGCCTTTCACCGCCACCGCCGCCGAAGCGCGGGAACTGTTCCAGCTGGCGGACCGGCAGGGCGTGATGATTTTTGAGGCCATCACCATCCCGTATCTGCCCGGCTACCGCTTCCTGCAGGAGCAGCTGCCCAAGATCGGCCCGGTGCGCGGCGCGATGGCCAGTTTCTGCGCCCGCAGCCGCCGCTACGACGAGTATCTGAACGGCGTCTGGAACACCACCTTTGACCCGGCCTGCAGCGGCGGCGCACTGTATGACATGAACGTCTACAACCTGCACTATCTGTGGGGACTGCTGGGTATGCCGGAGCGGTGCGAGTATTTCCCCAGCCGCGGCCACAACGGCGTGGACACCGCCGGCCTGGCGGTGCTGCATTACCCGGATTTTTCGGCGGCCTGCCTGGCGGCCAAGGACTCGGAGAGCGCCCAGGGCTGCACCATCCAGGGGCCGGACGGACGCCTGGTGGTGGAGGGCGGCGTCAACGCCCTGCCGGTGGTTTACAGCGTGCTGGGCGGCGAACGCGGCGGCGGGACCCGCGCCGACGCGCCGGGACCGGACCGTCACCGAATGGCCTATGAATTTGCGGCCTTTGCCCGCATGCTGGCCGAAAACGACCGCACCGGCGAGGCGGAGGCCCGCCGCCGCACCCTGGCCGTGATGGATATGATCGACCAGCTGCGCAGGAGCGCGGGGGAGATCGTTTGAACCTGGCGCAAACGCGCGATCAAAAAACAAAACCAGCCCGGAGGCTTGTGCCTCCGGGCTGGTTTGCTTGCCGCCCGGCCTGTGGCCGGGTGTGGGATCACTCGATGACGATGGTGCGGTTATCCGGCTGCTTGGGGCCCTGCTTGGGCAGGCGCACCCGCAGTACGCCGTCGGTGTAGCTGGCGCTGATCTGGCTGACCTCCACGCCGGTCACGTCAAAGCTGCGGGTATAGGTGCCGTAGCTGCGCTCGCAGCGCAGGTAGCCGGACTTTTTGTCCTGGTTCTCAAAGTCGCTGTGGCGGGTGGCCTTGATGGTCATGGTTTCGCCGTTCAGCGAGAGCTTGATGTCCTCTTTCTTGAAGCCGGGCAGGTCGGCCTCCAGCACAAAGCTGTCGCCCATGTCGCGGATGTCGGTCTTGAATTCGGTCAGCGTATTGTCGCCGAAGAAGGCGCGGTTGATATCGTCAAAGTCGCGGAAAGGATTGTAGTGGGGGTTCATCAGGATAGCCATAAGTCATTACTCCTTTTTCAAACGGCGCGGGGCGCCGGGTCAGTTTGTCTGATGTCGCGGGGGCTTTCCCTTTCGACGATTTTATGATACCGCGCCTTTATGAATATGGTATGAACAAACTGTGAAATATTAGCACTTTATTTGACAGAGTGCTAATTTGAATAATAATACACGAATATACGCTTGTTTTTGCGGAATGGGAAAATGAAACTGGCATAAAATTTGGCTGGCAGTCCAGGTTGGGAAAGCCGCGGTGCGGCTTTCCTGCCCCTCTCGCGGACGGCGGGCGGGGATACAGAAATCCGCTTCTGTCCGACCAAATCTTGCATTTCCCGCGCCATAGTGATACAGTAGGTTATATTGGGCTGCACGAACCATGCCTGGCCGGCATAGGATGCGGCAGCCGCCGCCGGCCACCCCGGCCAGGCGTATCACTGAAAAAAGGAGCATTCCTTTGCGAAAGATCACTCTGCTAGCCAAACGGCTGTACCGCGCGGTGTTCAGCCGTCTGGTCATCACCTGCCTGCTGCTGGCCAGCCAGGTCGTCTGGATGGCGTTTTTGTTCCTGCGCCTGACCGAGTACGCCCCCTGGATCAACGGCATCTGCATCGGGTTCAGCGTTATCATGTGCCTGCTGCTGATCCGCCTGGACCACATCCAGCCGGAGTTCAAGATCAGCTGGATGGCGCTGTTTATGATCATGCCGGTGCAGGGCGGCATCCTGTACCTGCTGTGGGGCAACAAGCGCCCGGCGTTCCGGCTGCGCCGCCGATTGGAAAACGCCAGCATGCGCATCCATCCGCTGCTGCGCCAGGACCCCGCCCCGGCGGAGGAGCTGAACCGCCAGGACCCCCGCGGCGCGCTGACCGCCCGCTATCTGAGCCGCCAGGGGCCTTACCCGGTATTTTCCAACACCCAGGTGAAATACTATCCCCTGGGCGAGGATATGTTTGCCGATATGCTGCCCGCGCTGGAAAGCGCCGAGCATTTTATCTTTATCGAGTATTTCATCATCGGCCTGGGCAAAATGTGGGACCAGATCCACGAGATCCTCAAGCGCAAGGCGGCCCAGGGTGTGGATGTGAGGGTCATCTATGACGATGTGGGCAGCGTCAGCGTGCTGCCCATCGGCTACTGGAGCAAGCTGGAGGAGGAGGGCATCCACAGCCTGCCGTTCAACCCCTTTGTGCCGGTGGTCAACCTGGTCATGAACAACCGCGACCACCGCAAGATCATGGTCATTGACGGCTACACCGCATTTTCCGGCGGGGCCAACCTGGCCGACGAGTACATCAACCAGCTGGAACGGTTCGGCCATTGGCGGGACACCGGCATCCGGCTGCGGGGCGACGCGGCCTGGAGCTTTACCATCATGTTCCTGGAATTCTGGAACGCCAACCGCCCCACCGACCACGAGTTTGAACATTTCCGCCCCGAGACCCACCGTCCCGCGCCTTTTGCCGCCGACGGCCTGGTGCAGCCCTATGCCGACAGCCCGGTGGACCGGGAGAGCGTCTCGCAGAACACCTATCTGGAACTGATCAACCAGGCGCGGTACAGCCTGTTCATCACCACGCCCTACCTGATCCTGAACAACGAGATCCAGACCGCCCTCTGCCTGGCGGCCAAGCGGGGCGTGGACGTGCGCATCTACACCCCCGGTATCCCGGACAAGAAGATCGCTTTCCAGCTGACCCGCAGCTACTTCCCGCCGCTTTTGGAGGGCGGGGTCAAGATCTTCAGCTACACGCCGGGCTTTCTGCACGGCAAGACCTGGCTGGTGGACGACCGCATTGCGGCGGTGGGATCCATCAACCTGGACTACCGCAGCCTGTACCTGCATTTTGAGTGCAGCACCCTGCTGTACGGCTGCAGCGCGCTGAAGGACATCCGCGCCGATATGATCGACTTGGAGTCCAAGTGCCGCGCCGTGACGCTGAACGACTGCCGCACCAGCTTTTTCGGCACGCTGCTCTCCGCCGTGCTGCGCACCATGGCGCCGCTGTTTTAAGCGAAGGCGGGAAAATGAGAATGAGGAATTGGGGAGCGCGGTGCGGCCCGTCGGGACGCGCCTGAAAAACGCTGTTTGCAATGGTGGAAAGCAGCGCAGACCCTTGCTTTTTTGAGTGCGCAAAGCGCGCGGACGGCCAGAATTCCTGACGCCTCATTCCTTATTTTTTCAGCAAAGGGGGAACCGATGGATACGCTGTTTCAACGCGAACTTGCCTACGCCGCGCTGGGCACCGGCTTTACCTGCCTGGCCACGGTGCTGGGTTCCGCGATGGTGTTTTTCTTCCGGCGGGAAATGTCCGCCATGACCCAAAAGCTGTTTCTTGGTTTTGCCGCCGGCGTGATGGTGGCGGCCTCGGTGTGGAGTCTGCTGATCCCCGCCATGGAACAGGCCGGGCAGCAGGCCGCCCCCGGCACGCCCAGGGCGCTGGCCGTGGGGCTGCCGGTCTGCGGCGGCTTTGTGCTGGGCGCGGGCTTTCTGCTTTTGATGGACCGGCTGATGCCCCACCTGCACATTGGCAGCGACGAGCCGGAGGGCCTGCCCGCGCGGCTCAAGCGCACCACCATGATCGTGCTGGCGGTGACGCTGCACAACATCCCCGAGGGCATGGCGGTGGCGCTGACCTTTTCGGTGGCGGCCGCCAACCCGTCGGAGGGGGCCTTTGCCGGGGCGGTGGCCCTGGCGCTGGGTATGGCGCTGCAGAACTTCCCCGAAGGCGCGGCGGTCTCGCTGCCGCTGAAAGCCCAGGGCGCGGGCACAGGCAAAGCCTTTGCGTGCGGCGCGCTGTCCGGCGTGGTGGAGCCGGTGTTCGGCCTGCTGACGGTGCTGGTCGCCGGGCGGGTGCTGGCGCTGATGCCCTGGCTGCTGGCCTTTGCCGCCGGCGCCATGCTGTATGTGGTGGTGGAGGAGCTGATCCCCGAAGCCCGCCTGGGCGAGCACTCCAACGCCGGGACCCTGAGCGTGCTGGCCGGTTTTTTGGTCATGATGATGCTGGACGTGCTTTTGGGGTGAGCATCCCTGCGTCCGCCCGGACCCGGGCGGACCTGCAGAAAATCAAAAAAGCCCTTTCCCACCCCGCGGCCTGCCGGCAGGCTGCGGGGTGGGAAAGGGCTTTCCGCTGCATGGCGGGCAGGGCGTCACCGGTCGGCCCCGCCGGTCAGCCGACCGATGGCCTCGATCACCCGGTCCTCGCCGTAGCGGCGGTTTTCGGCGTATGCGTAGTATCCGCCGTAGATGCGGAAACTCAGCGCGATGCGGAATTCCAGGTCGTCCCGGTACTGGGGATAGCGGGCGTATACCAGCTCCTGCAGGGCGGCGGCGATCTTGGCGCTCATCAGGCCGCGGCGGCTGCCGGAAAACAACACGTTCAGCAGCTCTTCCCGCGGGGCAAAGGCGGCAAACAGCTCCCGCGTAAAGCGGGCGGTGTCGTGCAGCAGCGTCTCGGGATGGGCGATGGAATCCAAAATCTCCTGCACGGCGGCGTCCTCCAGCCGGTCGGCCAGGTCGTACACGTCCCTGTAATGGTCGTAAAAGGTGGAGCGGTTGATCTGCGCCTGGGTGCAAAGCTCCCGCACCGTGATCTTTTCCAGCGGCTTCCGGGCGCGCAGCGAGAGAAAGGCGTCGGTGATGGTCTTTTCGGTTTTTTGGGTGCGCAGATCCATGGTGGCAGCCTCCGACAGTTTTACGCGATTGCAGGTTATCCGACACATGCCGGAAATTGATGGTGGGCAAAAGATTGAACACAGTGTATACTGAAAGTGGAAAGCCCTGACCGGCTTTCCGGGTTCGACATGATTTTATTATACGGCACTGCGCCGCGGTCTGTCCAGCTGCGGCGCGGCGCCGGACGCCACAAAGCCCGAAGGAGCTGAAACACTGTGCAGCCAATGGAATTTTATACCGGCCATGCTTTTGACGCGTACACCGTGCTGGGGGCGCACCCCGGGCCGGACGGGACCCGTTTTGCCGTCTGGGCGCCCGGCGCGCGGGCGGTGGAAGTGGTGGGGGACTGGTCGCCGGAAGGCGAGCCGCTCTCCCGCGACCGGGAGATCAGCGGCGTGTGGAGCGGCCTTTGCCCCGCCGCCGAGAAAGGCATGCCCTATTTTTACCGTATCACCGGTGCGGACGGCAGTGTGGTGGACCACTGCGACCCCTACGGTTTTGCCATGGCGCTGCGCCCCGACGGCCGCAGCATCGTGGCCGGCCTTCCGGAGTATGCCTTTACCGACGGCGGCTGGATGGCCGCCCGCACCAAAAACTTTGACAGCCCGCTGAATATCTACGAGCTGCACGCCGCCAGCTGGCGCCGCCACCCGGACGGCAGCTGGTATACCTACGACGACCTTGCCGCCGAGCTGCCCGGCTATCTTTTGGAAAACGGCTACACCCACGCCGAGTTCCTGCCCCTGGCGGAACATCCCTTTGACGGCAGCTGGGGCTATCAGATCACCGGCTTTTACGCGCCCACCAGCCGTTACGGCACGCCGGAGGGGCTTTGCCGCCTGATCGACGCCTGCCACAATGCGGGGATTGGCGTGATCCTGGACTTTGTGCCGGTGCACTTTGCGGTGGACGACTACGGGCTGCGCCGATTTGACGGCGCCGCCCTGTACGAATACCCCGCCGGGGATGTGGGGGAGAGCGAGTGGGGCAGCGGCAATTTTATGCATTCCCGCGGGGAGATCCGCTGTTTTCTGCAATCCTGCGCCGATTACTGGCTGCGGGTATTCCACGCCGACGGCCTGCGCATGGACGCGGTCAGCAACCTGATCTACTGGCAGGGCGACCCGGGCCGGGGCGTCAACGGCAGCACGCTGGAATTTTTGAAAACCATGAACGCGGGCCTGCAGGCGCGCCACCCCACCGCCATGCTGATCGCCGAGGACAGTACCGCCTACCCCAAAGTCACCGCGCCGGTGGAGTACGGCGGCCTGGGCTTTGATTACAAATGGGACCTGGGCTGGATGCACGACACGCTGGCATACTTTCAGAAATCGCCGGAGGAGCGCCGCCAGAATCCCAACCTGCTGACCTTCTCGATGGTGTACAACTATCAGGAGCATTATATCCTGCCTTTTTCCCACGACGAGAACGTCCATGGCAAGGCGACCATCCTGCAGAAGATGAACGGCGGCTACGACGGCAAGTTCCCCCAGGGCCGGTCGCTTTACCTGTATATGATGCTGCATCCCGGCAAAAAGCTGGACTTTATGGGCAATGAGTTCGGCCAGCTGCGGGAATGGGACGAGAGCCGCCCGCAGGACTGGGAGCTGTTCCGATTCCCCAACCACGACGGATTTTACCATTTCCGGCAGGAGCTGGGACGGCTGTACCGCCAGTATGACGCCTTCTGGGACGGCGAGCTGAACCCCGCCCGTTTTGCCTGGCTGGACTGCGACAGCGCCGGGAACTGTACCTTTGCGCTGATCCGCCACGGACGGCACAGCAGCGTGTTTGGGGCGTTCTGCTTTGGGGACGCGCCGGCCCGCTATCCGCTGACGCTGCCCGGCGCCGGGCAGGCCGCTTTGCTGCTGGACACCGACTGGCAGTGCTTTGGCGGCGCCGCGCCCCGCCCGGACGCGCCCCGCACCCTGCCCGCCGGCCCGGACGGGCGGCTGACGCTGGAGCTGGCCCCCTGCAGCGGCCAGCTGTGGTTCTGGCAGCCGCGGTAATCCGCTGCCCCCAAGAAACGGGAAACCCCCGCCGAAACGGCTTTGCAAAGCCGTTCCGGCGGGGGTTTTGCGCAGGGGAGAAGGTCAGTCTTTCGGCGGCACGACAAAGGCGATGCCTGCGGCGGCGGGGCCGATGTGGGTGCCGATGACCGAACCGATCTGGCTGACGTGGCCCTCCGTCAGTTTCAGGTTGTTCTGGACATAGTGCTGGATGGGCCCCAGCACCAGACGGTCGCTGGAATAGACCAGCACGTAATCGTAACGGGTGTCAATGCCGCCCATCTTGTCCATCTGCTTGAACATGGCCACATAGGCGCCGGGACGGCCGCGGGCTTTGTCGGCCAGATGCACCGCGCCGTCGTACACCGACAGCACCGGTTTGATGCCCAGCGCGCCGCCCACCAGGGCCACCGCGGCGGGCAGACGTCCGCCCTTGTGCAGGTGCTTCAGGCTGTCCACCACAGCCAGGATGCGGATGCGCTTTTTCAGCAGATCCAGCTGGGCGGCGATCTCGGCGGCGCTGATCCCCTCGTCCCGCAGGCGGACGGCCTCGCGGATCAGGATATACTCGCCGGGGCTGGCGGTGTCGGAATCGACAAAGTAAACGTCGTTGAACTCGCACTCCTCGGCGGCCAGCTGGGCGCACTGGAAGGTGCCGGACAGTTTGGACGAGATCAGGATGGCCACAACCTCGTCCCCGGCGGCTTTGGCCTCCTCAAACACTTCGATAAAGCCCTCGGGGCTGGGCTGGCTGGTGCGGGGCAGTTTTTCGGCCGCGGCCAGGCGGTCGTAGAACTGGGCGCGGGTCATGTCCACGCCGTCCCGGATGGTATCGCCGTTTTCAAACAGCACGTTCAGCGGGACGATGTGCAGCCCGGGGATGGCGGCGGCGTCCTTTGCCGTCAGATCGGCGGCGGAATCGGTCAGGATGCGGATCATGGGGCATCTCTCCTTATCAATACGGGCGCTGCGGCCCGCAATATACCGGATGTGCGGCTTGTGCCGGGGCAGCCGCCGGTGGGCCTTCCAGCCGAACGGGCAGATGGCTCAATATTTTTAATCATTCGGACAGGGGTATTTTAACATGTTTTTGTAAAATGTCAAACTTTGCACGGGTGTTCAGCTTACCGCTGCCCGATCAGCGAGGCCAGCAGGTTGACCGCGCTGCTGACGATCAGCGCCACGCCCAGCACGCGCATCATCACATAAGTGGAAGTCAGCGGCGCAAACAGCATCCACAGCCCCACCAGCAGCGAGAGCAGCCCCACGACCAGCGGCACCACCCACAGCCTGTCGCCCCAGTTGCGGCGCTGGAAAGCCCTTTGCAGGCCGCTGGCGCCCTCGATGAGCAAAAACACGCAGAGGATCAGGCTGACGATCTCGGCCAAAACGGAAGGGCGGGTAACGATGAACAGGCCAATGACGGCGCCCACCACGCTCAAGGGCAGCATGGGGCTTTCCAGCATGGTGGCATGCTGAAAGGATACCGCGTTGATGATGCCGGCCACGCCGGCCACCAGCACCAGCCAGCCGATCAGCGAGCAGAGCGCCGTGGTGGCGGAGCCGGGCCGCGCCACCAGGTAGATGCCCAGCACGATGCCGATGAGGGGCGTCAGCAGATTGTCCCAACGGATCTGTTTCATACAAAGTACATCCTTTCTGCGCGGGAACCCCGCGGCGGGAGATTTTGCCCACGCCCGCCTGCTGCGCTGCCGCGGCGGGCGCGTTTGTATCTGCGTTTAGTATACCACATCCCGGAAAAAGTTTCGCCTGCCATTTTGCGGTTTTTGCGTAAATGGGGAAGGTTTTTGGCAGGCGGTCTGCGGCGTTTCCCTTACGCCCCGCCGCCGTCCTCGGCGCGGCGGCGGAGCCTGGGCGGGGCGGAGGCGGTCTCGGCGGCAGGCCGGGCGGGGGCGGCCGGCAGGCCGGCGGCGTCCCCGGCCAGGCCCAGCAGGTCGGCGGCCTCGTCCGGTTCCAGCTGCTGCACCTGCTCCAGCTTGCGGGCAATGGCGCGGCTGCGGGTGCCGATCAGCTCCTCCAGATCGCTTCCGGTCTGGTTCAGATGGCGCTGCATTGCCTGCAGCCCCGCGCCGAACTTCTCGAACTCGGTCTTGACGGCGGCCAGCACCGTCCACACCTCGCCGGAGCGCTTCTGGATCGCCAGCGTGCGGAAGCCCATCTGCAGCGCGTTCAAAAGCGCCGCCATGGTGGACGGCCCGGCCACGCTGATCTGGTAGTCCCGCTGCAAACTCTCGGTCACGCCGATGCTGACCACCTCGGCGTACAGCCCCTCAAAGGGCAGGAACAGCACGCCGAAATTGGTGGTGTAGGGCACCTCGATGTACTTGTCGTGGATGTCCTTCGCTTCCTGGCGCAGCACTGTCAACAGGCGCTTCTGCGCCGCCTGCACGGCCGCCGGGTCGCTCTGTTCCCGCGCGGCCTGCAGCGCCGCGTAGGTGTCGCCGGGGAACTTGGCGTCGATGGGCAGGTAGACGCTGCCGTCCGGGCCGGGCAGCCGCACCGCAAACTCCACCCGGTTGGCGCTGCCCGGTACGGTGGCCACGTTCTCCTCGTACTGGCCGGGGGCCAGGATCTCCCGCAGGATCGCCCCCAGCTGTACTTCGCCCAGGATGCCGCGGGTCTTGACGCCGCTTAACACCTGTTTCAGGCTGCCCACGTCGGCGGCCAGGTTCTGCATCTCGCCCAGGCCCTTGTACACCTGCTCCAGCTGGCTGCTTACGGCGCGGAAGGACTCGGCAATGCGGCTTTGCAGGGTGGACTGCAGCTTTTCGTCCACCGTGCCGCGGATCTCGTCCAGCTTGCGGTTGTTGTCGGCGCGGATGGCGTCCATGCCCTGTTTCAGCGCGCCGCGCATCGTTTCCAGCCGGGCGGCGTTGGAGTCCTCCAGATTTTTCAGCCGGTTCTCCAGCAGGGCCAGCTGGGCCACCACGGCGTCGCTGGCGGCCTTCTGGCGGGCGGCGCCGGCCC
>DWVD01000059.1 GCA_019120395.1 Candidatus Gemmiger faecigallinarum | reverse complement strand
TATACGGCCGGTGTCAATGACGGTGAGGTCCCACCTGTTCCCATTCCGAACACAGTAGTTAAGCTCACTTGTGCCGACGATAGTTGGTTGGAAACGACCTGTGAAAATAGGTAGATGCCGGCTTCTCTTTTTTATATGGCCCGTTGGTCAAGCGGTTAAGACAGCGGCCTCTCACGCCGTTAACGTGGGTTCGATTCCCGCACGGGTCACCAAGCAAAATCCGAATCTTCTCTTTTATGAGAGGATTCGGTTTTTTGTTTTGTGCAGTTTTTATGTTGAGTGTTTGGACGGCGAGCAGAAAAAAGAGTTTCGGTTCCCCATTTTTGCGTCCTGAAACCTGCTCGCTGGGCGTGAGGTTCAAAAAGACTTTTGTCAATGAGTGTAGCCCCCGCTTTCGCGGCTGGACGACCGTTCCAACGCGACATGACTCGTGGCGCTAGTATTCCAGTGGTTCACCCGTCTGTGAACAAAGACCGGCTTCGCCGAGGGATATTGATTGCGATGCGGGGGTGGAAAACTTTCCGAAAGACCGTATTCCTGTTCGGGTGAGCATCGGTTTGTTGCGTCTTAAACCGCCTGTGAAGCCGGTTCGGGCAGCTGGATCCCAAAAGGCGGCTGTATGCGCTGTGGCGGCGGCGCGGCGGCTGTTGATACCGTTGGCTGCGCTGCGCGAATCCGGACAAAGGCGTTGACCTTAGCCGGAAAGAATAGGAAGCCTTTTGGTGTGCCAGCGCGGGTTCACTGATTAAAAGTCAGTGAACTGCCGATGAAACCGGCGGTTATAAACTCATATATCAAGTTTTACCGTTCAAAGAGGGCGGCTTTCATCGGCCGGGCCAACGGTAAAAAGGTATGTTCGGGTTGTGATGTCTGCGGGCGGCATCTTGCAGGCCAGGTCTGTGGCCGGCGGGTTAGAGATAGCGCGGAAGATGGAGCTTTTTATATTGCAGCGGCGACATGCCGAAAGCGCGCTTGAACAGATGGTAGAAGTAGTTGGTGCTTTGGAAGCCGCTTTCGTACACCACATCCACGATCTCCAGGTCGGTATGGGTCAGCAGATTGACCGCACAGTACAGCCGCCGGCGGTTCAGATATGCGGAGGGCGTGCAGCCGAAATACCGCCGGAAACAGCGGCAGATATGTTCCGGGGAACGGCCGCTCTGCTGGGCCAGGTAGCCAAGCCCCTGGCTCAGGTTGACGGGGTCGTCCAGACCTTCCAGGGCGGATGCAAGCCAGGCGGGCAGATCGGAGGGAAGAGCGGCTCCGTCCGGCTCGCTGGGACGGTTGAGACAGTGAAACAGCAGATCGGGCAGAAGGGCGCGCAGGCGAGCGTTTTTTTCTGCAGCGACCGGCGGCAGCTGGTTCAAACGGGCCAGACGGCTTTGGAATGCGGCCGTGTCCCCGGCCGTCAGCATCACAAACGGGGGATGAGGCGCTCCGGTCAGCTCATGCAGCGGCGCGTCGCTTTGATAGAGATAGGAAAACAGCTGCCGTACCGTGAAGGCGGGAAAGGCCAGGTCGATGTGGGCGGAAGGCCCCCGCTCCAGTTTGGTGTGTATGTCGCCGGGGCGGAGCAGCAACAGCCCGCCGCGCGGCAGCGTCAATAAAACGCTGCCAATTTGCATCCCAAGTTCGCCGTCAGTCACCAGGATAAGTTCGTAAAAATCGTGGACCTGGGGATATTCCCCTGCATCAATGTGGGTGCGGCTGGAATAGTAAAATTCGTGATCCAGCGTAAAAACATCTGCGCCATTGACGATTTTGACGGATGTGCCCATGGTTTCCTCCTGTGCAGAGCGCCTGATGGCCGCTTTCTTTTCTCAAGATCAATATAGAACAAGAAATGTCAAAGGTCAAGAAGAAATCTGCGTCGGGATGCGATATAGTAGGGACAGCACAGGGGCGGTCTGCCCGGCCGCCCGGAATGGAGGAAACCGATGAAACTTGGTCTTGGATTATACCGCCATATGCTGCGGGACGAGGAGTTCGCCTTTGCCCGCCAGTGCAGCTGCACCGACCTGATCATCCATCTGGCCAACTATTACAGCAACGACCAGGAGATCGTCAAGGCGACCGACGAGAAGGTCAACTATGGGGACTCCAAAGCGGGCGAGTCCATCTGGAGTCTGGAAAGCCTGCTGGAACTGCAGCGCCGCGCGCAGGCCAGGGGGCTGCGCATCTACGGCATCGAGAATTTCAGCCCTGCCGACTGGTACGACGTTTTGCTGGACGGCCCCAAAAAAGAGGAGCAGATGGAAAACCTCAAGCAGATCATCCGTCGGGTGGGGCAGGCGGGCATCCGCTGCTTTGGCTACAACTTCAGCCTGGCCGGCGTATGGGGGCACCAAAAGACCACCCGGGCGCGGGGCGGCGCCGTCAGCACCTGCTTCCACGCTGACCAGCTGGATCTGGAGGCGCGCATCCCCAACGGCGAGGTCTGGAACATGACCTACGACCCCAACGCGCCGGAGGGCCATATCCCCGACATCGGCTACGAGGAACTGTGGGCACGGCTGAAATGGTTTTTGGAACAGATCCTGCCGGTGGCGGAGGAGGCCGGCGTGATGATGGCCCTGCACCCGGACGACCCGCCGATGCCCTATCTGCGCGGGACGCCGCGGATGGTCTATCAGCCGGAGCTGTACCAGAAGGTGCTGGACCTGGTGCCCAGCCCCTGCAACGGCATCGACTTCTGCATGGGCAGCATCCAGGAGATGACCCACGGCGACATCTACGAGGCGCTGGAACAGTACGCCGCCCAGGGCCGCATCGCCTACGCCCATGTGCGCAACGTCCGCGGCAAGGTGCCCGACTACACCGAGGTGTTTGTGGACGACGGCGACATCGACATCCGCCGCACGCTGGAAATTTTGCACAAGCATCACTTTGACGGGGTGCTGATCCCCGACCACACGCCGCAGCTCCAGTGCGGCGATCCCTGGCACGCGGGCATGGCCTATGCGCTGGGCTTTATCCGCGCCCAGCTGATGGCCCTGTAGGACGGCTGAGGCCGGAAAAAGGAGGGACTGCCATGCAGTTGTTTGATCTGACAGGAAAGACCGCGCTGGTCACCGGCGGCACGCGGGGCATCGGGCTGGCCATTGCCAAGGGCCTGCAGGAGGCGGGCGCGTCGGTGTGGATCCACGGCAGCCGGCAGGAGAGCACCGCCGCTGTGGCCCGGCAGTACGGGTTTGAATTTTTGTACGGCGACCTGCGGGACACCGACGCCCTGGACGGGATGCTCCGGCCGCTTTTGGACAAGCTGGACCGTCTGGACGTGCTGGTGAACAACGCCGGCTTTGAAACCCACCGCCCGGTGGAGCAGGGCAGCCGGGAGGAGATGGACGCCGTCTACAACGTCAACGCCAAGGCGCCCTATTTTCTGGTGCAGAAACTGCTGCCCGCACTGAAACAGGCGGGCAAAGCCTCGGTCATCAATGTGACCTCCATCCACCAGCGGGTGCCGGTGCGGGGCAACGGCTATTACTGCATGGCAAAGTCGTCGCTGGCCATGTACACGCGGGTGGCCGCGCTGGAACTGGCGCAGTATGGCATCCGCGTCAACAACCTGGCACCCGGCGCTATCCTGACCGACATGAACCGCGAGCTGGTGGAACAGATGGACTTTGACCAGTGGATCCCCATGCAGCGGGTGGGCCGCGCCGAGGAACTGGCCGGCCCGGCGGTGTTCCTGGCCAGCGAGGCGTCCTCTTACGTGACGGGCACCACGCTGTTTGTGGACGGCGGTTACAGCGAAAACCTGCTGCGCTACTGAAAACGCTTTTGGCGGGCGCGCCCGGCGCGCCGGAAAAATAAAACCCGTGATACATGATACAAGGAGAAGATACCATGAAACTGGACCGGCATGAATGCCTGCAAGTCATCAAACAGGAACTGTACACCCCCGTGGTGGGGGACATCATGGACCAGATGGGGCTGTATCACCAGTTTCTGCCCCAGGCGGTGCGGCCGCTGCGCCCGGACATGAAGCTGGCCGGCTACGCCATGACCGTGCTGATGATCGACGTCTACGGCGAGCAGAAAAAGCCCTTCGGCTACCTGACCGAGGCGCTGGACGATCTGAAGCAGGACGAGGTCTACCTGGCCACCGGCGGCGAGATGCGCTGCGCCTACTGGGGCGAGCTGCTGACCGCCACCGCCAAAAAGCGGGGCGCGGCGGGCGCGGTGGTCAACGGCTGGCACCGGGACACCCCGCAGGTGCTGGAGCAGAACTGGCCGGTGTTTTCCCGCGGATGCTACGCGCAGGATTCCTCGGTGCGCACCCAGGTGGTGGATTTCCGCTGCCGCATCGAGGTGGGCGGCGTGACGGTGCAGCCCGGCGACCTGGTGTTCGGCGATGTGGACGGCGTGCTGATGGTGCCGGCGCAGCACATCGACGAGGTGGTCGAGCGGGCGCTGGAAAAGGCCCGCGGCGAAAAGACGGTGCGCAAAGCCATCGAGGGCGGCATGTCCGCCACTGAGGCCTTTGCCCGCTACGGCATTCTGTGACCGCCAAAAGGAGGGCAAACGCCATGCGGGAATACACCATCCTTGTGGGCAGCTACGCGCCTGCGCAGGCGCAGGGCATCCACCTGTTCCGCCTGCGCGCCGATCCGCTGCGCCTGGAACCGGCGGGCGGGCAGAGCGGCATCTCCAATCCTTCCTACCTAGCGGCGTCGGCGGACGGCAGCCTGGTCTACGCTGTGATGGAGGACATGGAATTTGACGGGCAGTTCGGCGGCGGCGCGGCGGCCTTCCGCCGCCGGGGCGATAGGCTGGAACCGCTGGACCGGCTGCCCACCGGCGGCACGCTGCCCTGCCACCTGCTGCTGGACGAGCCGAACCGGGCGCTGTATGTGAGCAACTACCTCAGCGGCAGCCTGTCGATGTTCCGGCTGGCGGCGGACGGCAGCCTGGCCGGGCGCACCGACCTGGATCGGCACGCGGGCCACGGCCCCAACCCCGACCGGCAGGAAGGCCCCCACGCCCACTTTGCCGGCTTTGCGCCGGACGGCCGCGGGCTGTACTGTGTGGACCTGGGACTGGACCGGCTGTGCCTGTACGCCCCGGACCCGGCGTCCGGGCGGCTGTGCCGGCAGCCGCAGGGAGACATTGCCCTGCCCGGCGGTGCCGGCCCGCGGCACTTTGCGGTGCTGCCCGGCCGTCCCGGCTGGCTGTACGTCGTCTGCGAGCTTAGCTCGGAGGTGTACGCGGTGGAACAGACCGCCGACGGCGGGCGGATCGCCGGGCGGGTCTCCACTTTGGCGGGCGATGTGCCGGGCAGCACCTGCGCGGCGATCAAGGCGTCGCCGGACGGGCGGTTCCTGTACGCCTCCAACCGCGGGGATGACAGCATCGCAGTGATCGCGGCCGGCCCTCAGCCCGGCGGCCTGGCCTTGATGCAGCGCCAGCCCACCGGCGGACGCAATCCGCGGGATCTGCTGGTGCTGGAGGATCTGGTGCTGGCGGCCAACCAGGATGGCGGCGGCATCACCGGCTTTGCGCGGGACCCGAAGACCGGCCTTTTGTCCGGGCCGGTGCTGCAGGCGGACTGCCCGCAGCCGGTCTGCCTGGTGGCCTGCGGCGGGGAGGCTTGACATTTTGGCGGCGGCATGTTAGCATACCCAGGCCGCCGTGCCCCGGCCGCAGGATGCCGGGCGGCGGCCGGAACGTCCCCGCCTGCGTCTGCATGGCGGGGCGCAGCAGGGGGGCGGCAAGCAGCAATGGAAACACTTGGATTTATGGCGGCCGGGATGCTGGCGGGGCGCGTTTTCCCCGCGGGGCAGAAGGCGAACAACGAGCGGGTGCAGCTTTTTTGCACCCTGCTGCTGATCTTCTCCATGGGGGTCAGTCTGGGTCAGCGGGACGGCTTTTTTTCGGAGCTGGCGTTTTTGGGGGCGCGGGGACTCCTGTTTTTCCTGCTCCCGACCCTGTGCTCGGTCGCGGTGGTGTATGCTCTGACCCGGTGGTTTCTTCCGGGGAGCGGGGCGTCCGGCACGCCTGCCTCCGCCGGCGGCGGGACCGCCGGGCGCGCCGCGGTGGACCCGATGCTGTTTTTGGCCCTTGGCGCGCTGCTGCTGGGCGTTGCCTGCGGGGCGTTCCCTGCGGCGGCCGGGGTTTTGACGCCGCTGACGGCGCACACCCAGTGGCTTTTGTACCTGCTGATGTTCTCGGTGGGCGTCAGCGTGGGCATGCACCGGGGGCTTTGGGCCAGCATACGGCAATACCATGTCCGGATCTTACTGATCCCGGGCGGGATCGTGGCGGGGTCGCTGCTGGGCGGCGCCCTGTGCGGGCTGATTTTGGGGTATCCGGTCAACCTGGCGGTCTCGATCGCCAGCGGGCTGGGCTGGTACAGCCTAGCCGGCGTGACCATCAGCGGCCTGGCGGGCGCCGAGATAGGGAGCATCGCATTTTTGAGCAACCTGATGCGGGAGATCGGCTCCTTTTTTATGATCCCTTACATTGCGCGCCATCTCAACGGTTATACCTGCATCGCCCCGGCGGCGGCCACCAGCGAGGATACCACCCTGCCCATGCTGGTGCGCTACACCAGCGAGGAGACGGTGGTTTTTGCGGTGCTCAACGGCATGATCTGCTCGGCGCTGGTGCCGGTGCTGATCGCGCTGTGCTATTGAATTGCCTGAAAAAAGCGGGCGGCTTTCCCATGCGGAACACGCATTGTGCGCGTACCGCAAAAGAAAGCCGCCCGTTTTGCGCTGCTGCTGCGGGACCTGCGGGCCTTGCGCCGGCCCGGTCAGGCCCGCCCGCGCCCGGCGGGGCGGACGGGCAGGGCAAGCAGCGCTGCGCCTGCAACAAGCAATGCGGCCTGGGCCGGCAGGACGGACAGCGGCAGGACAAAGTCCGGGTCAGGCGCTGACGCCGTCAGGGGATACTCGGTAAAAAAGCTGCCGTCCCACAGGCCCAGCGCGTCGGGTAGGGGGAGCGCCCGGCAGACAAACGGGACCAGCATCCAGACATAAAGCAGCCAGGGGCGCACCCGGCCCAGCAGCCAGCCGCTTCCCAGCGCAAACACCAGCGGCGGCGCCAGGGCGACAAGGGCGGGCAGCGCAAGCGTTTCCCAGTCATGCCAGCCAAAGTAGCGGCCGTAGAACAGGGCGGCCTCCAGCAGGCAGGCCAGCGCCAGCAGACAGACGGCGGCCAGGGCGGCGGAACACCGCGCAAGGGCGTAGCGCCGGGGTGGAGCGGACGCGGCGTCGGTAAGCATGGCGGCGCGCCGCGCCCTTGCGGAGGTGAAAAAGGTCAGGAAAAACAGCGTCCCGACCCACAAAAGCGGAAACACCCGGCTCAGATAGTCGCCGAAGCTCCAGGGGGAAAAGGGGGCGGTGTGGGAGACCCCCAGGATGGTCACGCGGTCCAGGACCTGCCAGCCGTAAAACAGCAGCACCAGCAGAAGCCCGAAAAAGAACCGATTCCACACAAAACGTTTCCATTCGTATCGAAAAATCTTAAACAAGGTCCAGCGCCTCCTCCGTCAGCCCGCAGGCGTCCAGGAAATCCTGATAGGTCAGATAGGGGGCCAGGGGATCCAGCTCCCGGGTGAACAGGCGCTGAAGGATCTGATCCATGGCCTGTTCGCCGCCCACCAGCTGCTCGGCTTTCAAAATTTTCAGCGGCATCTCGCAATACTGCCGTACGTAACGCAGGTCGTTGGAGATCTCCAGCTGCTTTTCGGCCGGCAGCATGGCCAGATATTCCGGATTGCGGACGTAAAAGTTCTGATAATAGTCGTCCACCGCCTGCTGCCAGGCGTCGATGTAGTGCTGCCGGGCATAGGCCTCGCCGTACAGCTCCCGGACGATGCGGTAAGTGGTATAGACGGTCAGACCCTCGGCCGACCAGGGGCTTGCAGCGTCCGAGCTGTCGAACATATTGCCCAGGCCCCACCACTGATGCACCAGCTCGTGGATCATGACCTCGCCCGCGGCTGCGCCCTTGCTGGCGTCGCCCAGGTTGTCGGCGGTAAAATCCGCTTCGTCCAGCAGGCTTGCGCCGTTTGCCGCGTACCCGCCGCCGGTCACGCGGCTTTGGATCAGCTTCAGGCTGCCGCCCGCGCCGAAAGACAGCGGGCCGTAATGACCGGTGCAGTACTCCACCACCGCCCGGACCGCATCCGCGGCCCCGGCGGCTTCCATGACGGGCTGGTGCCTGCGGCCGTAGTAAAAGTCGATCGTCATGCCGCCGGCCTGGATCTCCTCGCGGACATAGTCGCCCGCATAAAGGATCCCGCCAAGGCTGCCGGTGGTGTAGCGCCAGGTCCTGGTGCCGTCGCTGTTCTCGGCCACGACCTCGGCCTCGCTGGCCCCAAAGGGGATCGCCGTCATGGCGGCGGGCAGGGTGACTTCGATGGCAGCGTCATACCCGGTCTCATCGGGCGGGACGTTCATCAGCCGGGGCGCAAGGGCGGCGTTTTCCAGGCAGAGATATTCCCCGCTGATCTCCTTGCCGCCCTGCATGACGGCAAGGTTCCGGTTTTCGCGGGGGAAGCCGCTGTACGACACGGTCAGTTCCACCTGTTCGTCGGCGGGCAGGGTGACCTCCAGCAGGGCTTCGTTGTATTCCTGGTAATCGCTTACCGAGAAGGGAACGTCGGCGCCGTTTGCCTGCACAGAGGCGACGGCGTAACCCGGCGTGATGCCGAAAGCCGCTTTCTGCTGCTGGCCGGAGGTGTTATGGAACTGATAGGTCGCCCTGCCGGAAACAGTCCCCGCGGCGGTGTCCGGGAATACCTGGGCGCTGCGGCCGGTGCAGACCACATTTTCCGCGTAGGGGATCTGGGCAAAGGTCATCACCGTCTGGTCGGGATTGCTGTTGTCCACCAGGGGCTGGGCGCAGTAGGCAAAGGCGGAAGCGGCCAGCAGAAGCAGCGCCGCCGCGGGGCGGCAGACATGCCGGACGCTGTGCGCCAGCGAGCCTGCCAGCCCCCTGCCGTGCTGCCGGATGCACAGGAAGGACGCCGCCCATACCCCGGCCAGGGCGGCCAGCCAGGTCAGGCGCATCCAGGCCACCGACCGGAAGATGCGAAAGTTGGAAAAATCGTCCGAAAGCGCCCACACGCAGGGGTTCAGCCAGCACAGCTGCCAGTCGTCCGCCCAGACCGTCAGGCTCAGCGCGGCAAAAGCGGCAAACAGCACCAGGGACAGGTCGGCGCGGCAGGTGAACTGGAAGGCGGCGGCCGCCGCCAGGACGGCCAGCGGCAGAGCCAGCCCCATCAGCAGCAGGTAGGCCAGCAGATAGTCGACGGCGTCAAAGACCGCGCCGATCAGCGCCATGCTGACGGGCAGCCATGCCAGCATGGTAAGGGCGGCGGCCAGCGCCGCCGCTGTCAAAAGCGCCGCCAGACGCACCAGCGCCATGGCCAGCGGCGATACCGCCGCGTCGACCAGCAGCTCCGCGCGGCTGCGGCCGACCCGGTCCAGTTCAAACACGGTCAGCAGGCCGAAGAGGACGCCGCCCGCCACGCCGCCCGCAAGGGCCGGATTGGCCAGGTAAGCCGAGAGCATGGTGTCGGCGGTGGCGGGGTTGTACAAAATCAGCCCTGCCGCGGGGGAAAGCACCGTCAGCAGGAGCGCAAGCCAGGTGGGGCGGCTTTGCAGCAGACGTCCCAGCTCCGGCAAAAACAGGCGGATCGTTTTCATTGCAGCGCCTCCCCGGAATTGAGATGGATCAGGTAGAGGTAGGCGTCCTCCAGCGTAGGCTCTTCCGGCCGGGCACAGGCGGGCAGGGCGTCCGCCACCGCGCGGCAGCGGATGCCCCGGCTGGTGTTGACCCGGGCGGTGATATGCAGCCCCTGTTCCCGTACGGCGTCCTTTTCCCAAAATACGCCCACATGGCCGTCGGCGCGCCGGATCAGCTGTTCCGGCGTGCCGGCAAACAGGATCCGCCCGTGGTGGATGACCACGATCTGGTCGCACACCGACTGCACGTCCTCGATGATGTGGGTGGACAGCAGCACCAGCCGGTCCTGGGCGGCACGGGAAAACAGGTTGCGGAAGTGGATGCGCTCCTCCGGGTCAAGGCCCACGGTAGGCTCGTCGAAGATCAGCAGGGGCGGGTCGCCCAGAAGCGCCTGGGCGATGCCCACCCGCTGGCGCTGGCCGCCGGACAGGGTGCGGAGCCGGGCCCTGGCCTTGTCCTCCAGGTTGACCGCGCAGACGGCTTTCCGGATCGCGGCCGCGGGGGCGGGCACGCCTTTCAGCGCCGCCATGTAATCCAAAAACTGGGTCACGGTCAGCTCGTCGAACAGGCCGAAATCCTGGGGCAGATAGCCCAGCCGGGATTTCAGCAGCCGCTCGGCCTTGTCCAGCGGCTGCCCGTCCATCAGGATGGCGCCGCCGGTGGGCAGCAAAGCCGTTACCAGCAGCTTCATCAGCGTGGATTTGCCCGCGCCGTTGGGGCCCAGCAAGCCGACCAGACTGGGCGCGCGCAGCTGCAGGTCCAGCCCTTTCAGCGCCTGCTTCCCGGAAGGGTAAGTCATGCTGACGTTTTGAATCGAAATGTCCATATTGCCTTGTTCCTTTCTGTTTGGGATAAGGCAAGGATACCGGCGCTGTGTGGAGCAAAGCTGGATTTTATATGTGTTTTGTGTGGAGGATCTCCCGGGGCGCAAAAAAGCCCGCGCACGGACGGCACGGGCAGAGGGAAAAAAGCGCGGCGGGGCGGCAGAGTTTCCCTGCGCGCGCTCCGCGAAGCGAAAGGGTGCGGGAGCTATCCCGCGGCAAAACGGACGGTGGCCAGCACGCTGCGCCCGGTGTTTTCGATGGTGCAGTCGGCCCGATGCAGGTCCAGGATCCGGCGCACGAGGTACAGGCCCAGGCCGCTGCCGCCGGTGCTGCGGCTGCGGGAACCGTCCGCCCGGTAGAAGGCCTCGAAAAGATGGGGCAGGGCGCTGGGCGGGATCTGCGTCCCGCTGTTTTCCACCGTAAGCGTGGGGCGGCCGTCCCGCAGGCCGCACCACACCCGCACCTGCGCGCCCGGCGGGGAGTACAGGGCGGCGTTTGACAGCAGGTTCCCGACCGCTTTGCCCAGCAGGGCGGCGTCCCCGGTCACGCTGAGCCCCGCCGCCAGCTCCCGGGACAGATGCTGGCGGCGCTGCGCAAACAGCTCGGCGTCCAGCGCCAGCTGCCGCTGGACAAGCCCGGCCAGATCCACCGTTTCCTGCCGGACGCCGGCGGGACCGCTCTCCATGCGGGAAACGGTCAAAAGCTCCCGGACCAGGACCTCCATCCGGCCGGCAACCTGGAGCGCGCGCAGCAGGTATTTGTCCCGGTCCCGGTACACGCCGACCCCCTCCAGCATGCCGGACAGCTGGCCTTTCAAGATGGTCACCGGCGTTTTCAGCTCGTGGGAGGCAGCGGAAAAGAAGGCCATCCGCTGGCGGTCCAGCTCCCGCTCCTGCTCCACCTCCCCCCGCAGCGCGCGGTTGGCCACCTCCAGCGCTTCCAGCGAGGCGGACAGCCGCCGCGCCATCTCGTCCAGGCTGCGGCCCAGCCTGCCGATCTCGTCCCGGCGCTTTTCCCCGCATTCCCAGTTGAAATCCAGCCGGGCCATCTTTTCTGCGATGCCGCTGAGCCGGACGACGGGGCGGGCGATATAGCGCGAATAGGCCAGCGCGCACAGCAGAGAGAACGCCAGCAGCACCAGCAGCAGCCAGGGCGCGGTCTGGGCCAGCGCCTGCACCGCCTGGTTCTTTGCCTCCAGACGCGGCGCCACCGAAAGCAGATAGGCGCCGGACTGGTCGGCAAACCGGACCTGTGCGGTAATAGAGGCCTGCTCCGACAGGGTGACGGTCACCTCGTCCTGCGCCCCCGCCACATCCGACGCGTAAGTGGCGGCGGAGCTGTCCCCGGAAAAGGCGGCAAGCCCGCCGCCGTCCGGATACAGCGCGCGGACGGCAAGCTGCGAGCCGGTCTCGGCGATCTGCCCGTCCGGGCCGACCAGCATCGCATCGGCGCCGGAGGCGCGGATAAAGTCGTCCAGCAGCGGGCCGCTGTCGGCCAGGCGGGCGCCCGCCAGCTTTTGGGCCAGTTGGTCCGCCTGCTGCGCCAGGTCCTCGGTGATCACGGCCGTGTAGATGCTGGGCGTGGCCCAGGCGATAAGACCAAAGGTGATGCCCCCCGCGCAGAGCAGCAGGAGGGCGGTGCTCAGGAAGATGCGGACGGTCAGGCTCTCAGCAGCTTTCTTTCGCAACACGGTACCCCACCCCCCTGACGGTCTCGATATAATCCCGCTCCAGCTTGCGGCGCAGGTTTTTGATGTGGCTGTCCACCACCCGCTCGTCCCCGTAAAAATCGTAGCCCCACAGCTTTGCCAGCAGCATCTCGCGGGTGAACACCCGCCCCGGCGCGGCAAGGAAGGTGCGCAGCAGCTCAAATTCCCGGGCGGTCAGTTCCAGCGGCCGCCCGTCCAGCAGGACTTCCCGGGCGTCCGGGTCGATCAGCAGGTCCCGGTAGCGCAGCCGGGCGTCCCCCGGCGCGCCGCCGTGCCGCCGCAGGATCACCCGGATCTTTTCCAGCAGCACGGGGATGGAAAACGGCTTTGTTACATAGTCGTCGGCGTCCAGGCCAAAGGCGCGGAGCTGCTCGGCCTCGCCCTCCAGCGCGGTCAGCATCAAAACCGGCACCTGCGATTGCCTGCGGATCAGCTCACAGACGCCAAACCCGTCGATCTTGGGCAGCAGGATATCCAGCAGGACCAGGTCAAAGGGCCGGGACCGGAACAGGTCCAGCGCGGCCACGCCGTCCCCGGCCGCGGCGGTCCCGTATCCGGCGTCCCGCAGATAGGCGCAGAGCAGCTCTTGGATGTCCGGCTCGTCTTCCACGATCAAAATCTGTTTCATAAACAATCACCCGGCCGGAGTATAGCATGCGATTGTGAAGTTATCATGGAGATCGCCGCAAAAAATGCCGCCCTGCGCGGGGCGCGGCAAAAAAAAGCCGGGGCCGCCCCGCCCTTGTGCGGAAGCAGCCCCGGCGGCGCCGGGAATACGCCGTCACACCAGCAGGATGCGGCGGCAGGCGGCCCCCTCAAAGGGACCGATGCAGGTCTTTTTGGGGCGGGGCAGGCCGGTCAGGTCGGCGTCCACCACGCGGGGGCTTTCGTCCCGGTTCTCAAAGGGCTGCCCGGGCTCAAACGCCGTGCCCAGCAGCTCGGTGGTCACCCGGTCCACCCGCCAGCCGTCCAGCTGGTCGGCGATCTCGTCCAGGTTGGTGCAAAGCCAGAAATGGCCGTCCTGCTCCTCCACCGAGACGCGGGCGCAGAAATCCGGCAGCGCGTGCGGGTCGGCCTCGTGGGCCCAGCTCTGCGCGCCGTTCAGATACAGGTTTTCCCGCGCCGTCACAGGCAGGGTGCGCCCCAGATCGGCGGCGGGGGTGTCGTTTTCCATGGTTTTGGCGGCGGCCTCGTGGCTGTAATCGGCATAGCAGGCAGTGCCGTAAGCGCCGTCCTGCCAGACTTCGCGGTCGCTGCCGATAAAAATGTTGTAAAGCATGCGGTCGTCGCCGCCGTAAATCAGCATCACGCCGCCCACCTGGGTGCTGTGGGGGAGATGATACATGGTAAAGCGGTTGGTGTCCGGCACGGCCAGGATCTTGCCGGCAAACAGGTTGTGGACGCAGGCGGTGCCCTGGGACACGTTCAAAAAGCTGCGCGCTGAAAGCAGGACGTTGTTTTCCACCAGGCAGGGGCCGTGGCAGACCTCCAGAAAGAGGTCCTCCTCGCGGTCGTTGCGGAACAGCACGTTGCGGCGCACGGCCGCGCCCTGGGCCTCCCAGTCCAGCCAGATGCCCTTGCAGCAGTCGTGGATGATGTTGTGCTCGATCACCACGTCGATGGCGGCATGCAGCTTGATGCCGGCCATCTCGGCGCCGGAAAATTCGCCCCGCAGGTTGACGTGGTGGATGTGGTTGCCGGTGATGGTGGAAAAAGCGCCGCCCATGCAGCCCACAATGCCGGACTGCCCGCAGTTGTAGATCTCGTTGTTGCGGACGATGTGCCCGCCGACGGACTCCCTGCTCCAGCCGTCCCGCAGGTTGGAGAAGATCAGTTCGGTATAAGTCTGCGTGCCGCCCTTGGCGGGGTCCAGCGACCAGGCGTTGTCCCGGATGTCCCGCTTTTTGCCCAGGCTGATGCCGCAGCACTTGGAGTCGTGGACGACGCAGTCCTCGATGATCCAGCCTTTGCTCCAGTGGGGGCCGACGGCGCCGGGCTGGAAGGCGGTGGGCGGTGCCCACTGGGTGGCGGCCTGGCAGAAGGTCAGGCCGCGGACGGTGATGTAATTCAGCCCGGTCTGCTGCGGGAAAAAGCAGAAGGGGCGCACGCTGATTTCGACGCAGCCGCCGTTGGGGTCCTGCCCGCCGAAATCCGCGTAAAAGACGGTGCGGCTGCCTTCCGACTGGGCAAACCAGCGCAGCGCCTTTTCGGGCGAGGCGGGCGGCTCGTACAACGCCGCAAGGGAAGCGGCCTCGTACAGGGCTTCGCCGTTCAGGAATACCTCGCCGGTGTGGTGGGCCTGGCCCAGGCCGTCGTACCAGTCGCCAAAGATCTCGTCGGCGTAGGGATTGTAGCTGCCAAACAGGGCGTTGTCCGCCTCGGCGCGCCAGACCTGCCCCCGGTCGTGCGTCCAGCGCTCCAGCAGCTCGGCGCCGCTGACGACGGGATGCGCGCCGGGCGCGCTGCAGTAGGTGATGCGCTGATTGTTGCCCAGGCCGCCGTTGCGGGGGCGCACCCATTCCCGATAGACGCCGTCGCCGATCTGGACGGTGTCGCCGGGCATGGCAAGCGCGGCCGCCTGGGAAATGGTTGAAAACGGCCGCCGGGCGCTGCCGTCGCCGCCGGCAGGGGCGGACTGCAATACGTGATAGATCACGAGAAAAACCTCCTTGTCTGCGCGCGGGGCGGGGCCGGGCGGCGCAGTTTTGCCCCATTATAGCGCGCGGTAAAAGGCGGTTCAACCGTTTTTCCAAACACAAAAAAGAACCGGCGGTATTGCCAGATACCGCCGGGAATGTTTGTGCAAAACGCTGGTTTTGCCGGGCTGTGCAAAAAACGGACGCCCCGGCAGGCTCTGCCTGCCGGGGCGTCCGGACCGCGCAGGGCGGCCGGGAAAGGCTTAATTCAGTACGATGGCCTGCACGGCTTCCACCAAGTTCATGGCGGCCGAGCGGCTGACCAGACAGACGCTCTCGCCGTCCACCTCGGCCAGGCAGAGGCTGCCGTCATAGCGGGTCAGCCGGATGGTCACGGTGGGGAAGTCCTCGTTGTCCAGGTGCAGCGTCAGCGCGATCTCCTCCTGGCCGGAGGCGGCTTCGGTCGTAAAGCTGTCGGCGGTCAGCGACTCCACCGCGGTCTGGATGCCGGACAGGTCGATCTCTGCATCGTTGTAGGAGTAGACCCGATCCTCGCCGGAGCCGGTGGAGGTGATGGTGTGGGTCGTGCCCTCCAGCTCGATGTCCAGCTGGGTCACGTCGGCAAAGTCGCCCCAGAACACTTCCTGATGGCGCAGATCGTCGTAGGAAGCCTCCATCAGCGCGGTAAAGTCGGCGCCGTCCAGCTTGTAGATGATCTGGGACTCGCCCACCCGCAGGTAAGCCTCGATGCTGTCGGCAGCGTCGGACGCCGTGCTGTCGGAGCTGTCGGCGTCGTCGCTGTCGGCGGTTTCCAGCGTGGCGCGGTCGCCGGGAGCGCGGGCGATGTTCAGCACAAACGTGTCGCTGACCGTCTCGCCGTCCTCGTTCTCGCGGCTGTAATCCACCGTCACGGTCAGTTCGGGGTCATTCATGCCGTACTGTTCCAGTTCCTCGTCGGTGGCGTTGTAGGTGACGTACTCGTCGGTGCTCAGGCTGCTGATGTTGGACAGGTAGCTGTTGACCCGCGCGGTGTCCAGCGGCTGGCCGTCCTGATTGAAATAGACGTCCTCGGCCGAGTAGCTCTTGCCGCTGTCCTCCTCACGGGTGACGGTGTAGCTTTGGGCGCCGGCAAAGGTGATGTGGGACACCTGCTCAAAGTCGGGCAGCTCGTCGTCGTCGATCAGGTCGCTGAGTTCCACCTCGAACTTGTCCATGGGGTCGTCCGACACCAGGTAGACGTTGCCGTCGCCGATGTCCACATAGCGTTCCTCGTCCATCTGGCTGAAATCGCCCAGCTTGATGGTATAGCTGGTATCGCCGGCGGTCAGGTCGATGGTGCAGGTGGGGTCGTCCAGGCCGTACTGGGCGTAGTCCTCCACATTCTCGATGATGAAGGAGACGCCGAACTGGGAAAACTGGTCCAGCAGGCCGGCGATCTTGTCCGCATCCACCGGGAAGGCCGCGTCCCCGTCGTACTGCCAGGTCTCGTCCTTGTGGAAGGAGAGGGAAGTATCGTCATAGCTCCAGGACAGGGCGGTGACGGCGTCGGGGTCGATCTCCAAAATCACCTCGTCGCTGTTCTGGATCTCCTCTTTGTGCGCCTCATAGCGGGAGACGGCAAAGGTGGCGACGCAGGCCACCGCCAGCACGGCCAGCAGGGCAATGATCCGTTTATACCGCTTCATTTTGCACCTTCCTTTTTCTTACGATCACAACGATGCCGACGGCCAGGTAGCCCAGCGGGAACACGCCGATCATCAGGCCTTTCAGCACCGAGGAGGCGGAGTCGCTGATGGTCAGGTAGTTGTAGTTCAGCGATTTGGAGCGGATGGCGATGGCCTCCCGCTCGCCCACCAGGCTGGACAGGGCGTTCATGGCCATGTCCACGTTGGCACCGGAGGAATAGGCGTTGTACATATCCTCCAAAAAGACCGAGGAGCTGAACCAGACGATCTTGCCGCCGCCGTTGTCCTCAATGCTGACGCCCACGGCAAAGGGACCGTCAATGTCGCCGTCCTCCTTGTCGTAGGTGGACAGGCTGTACCCGGCCGCCTTGCTGAAGGCGGTGTCCGAGGTGGTCAGCAGCTGGGTGACGGTGCCGTTCTCGGTGCTGCCCACCGTCAGGCCCTGGGAGATGGGCATCAGCGCATAATAGTTCTTGTCGATCAGCGAGTCGGTCACGTCGCTGCTGGCCAGGTCGGGCAGCAGCACGTAGGGCGCGCCGAAGGCGAAGTGCTCGCGGTCGCTTTCCACCACGATGCCCTCGGCCGCGGTGACGCCGTAGTTTTCCAGCAGGCTGTACAGGTTGGTCAGGGTGCCGTCCTCGGTGGGGCCGGCGCTGACCAGCAGCTTGCCGCCGCCGGCCACGTAATCCTCCAGCATGGTCACTTCCTCGTCGGAAAGGTCGGTGGAGGGCGCGTAGATCAATACGCAGTCGGCCTCGGCGGGGACCTCGTCCACCGTCAAAAGCGACAGGGTGTTGACCTCGTAGTTTTCCTTCTCCAGCTGGTCAGAGAAGGTGGAGGGCAGCTCGGCCTCGCCGTGGCCCTCCAGCACATAAAGCTGGGGCAGGTCCTCGGTGACCACATAGTCGATGGCCGAGGTGATGGCGCCCTCGCCGTCAAAGGAGGTGGAATAGGTGTAGGAGTACATGTTGGTCTCGGTGACGTAGATGTCGTTATAGCTGATATAACGGTAGCGGTCGCCGGACTCGACGATCAGGCTGTTGTTGGGGACCTCCTCGTCAGTGTACTGCTGGGTAAAGGTGGGGTAGACGTCGGGGTTGCGCTTGGCCACGGTGATGTGGTCGGACAGGCTCTCGTACTTGCCCAGCAGGTTCTCGATGACGTCGTCCTCCTCGCCCGACTGCACCACCCAGTAGATGGTCACGTCCTGCTCCAGGGCGTTGACCACCACCTTGGTGTTGGAGGTGATGGAGTACAGCTGGGTGGAGCTGATATCGTACTTGGTCAGCGTGGTGGGCAGCGCGGACACAAACAGGTTGACCACGATCAGCAGCGCCAGCACCACCGCCGAGATGATCAGCGAGTAGGAGCCGCCCAGCAGCGCCACCTGGCTGTGCACCGGCGCGGGGGAGCTTTTCTTTTTGGGCTTTTTGTTCACACTCATCAGTTATACCTCCTCTTTTCCAGCGATTGCACCGACAAAAACAGGAAGAACGCCGCTACGGACAGATAATAGGTCACGGCGGTCAAATCGAACACGCCGTTGACGAACACGTCCAGCCGCTCGAACAGCGAGAGGGTGGTCATAATGCTGGGCAGCAGGCCTTCAAAGGCGGAACTGTCCACAAAGTACCAGACGACCACCACGGCCATCAGGATCAGGCCGACGGCGCAGGCCAGGTTGTCGTTGCGGGTCAGGTAATGGATCAGCAGCCCGACCCCGGCGGCCAGCACAAACAGCGCCAGCGCCGAGCCCTGGGCGGTGGAGGAGACATATTCCGACAACGTGACGCTGAAATAGTTCAAAAGGATCACCGCCACGCCGATGCCCGCGGCAAAGCCCTGGTTGTCGGTCAGCGACGAGATGAACACCCCCACGGCAATCAGCGCCGCGCCCATCAGAAAGAAGGCCAGCAGCGAGCCGTAGCTGGTGGGCAGGTAGACTTCGCCGAACTGGGCGAAGATCAGCGGATAGCAGGCGATGATGCACAGCGGGATGGCAAACACCACCAGCAGCGCCAGGTACTTGCCCGCGATCACCTGGAAGGTGGAGATGGGCAGCGAGTAGAGCAGCTGGTCGGTTTTCTGCCGGCGCTCCTCGGCAATGACCCGCATGGTCAGGATGGGCACGATCACCGCGTAGATGATGCTGGAAAAGCTGAGCACAAACTCAAAGTTGCTGACGGCGGCCTGCAGGTTGTACAGCATGGCGCCGATGCCCACGATCACCAGCAGGAACGCGCCGAACACGTAGGCGGTCAGCGAATGGAAGTACATCCGCAGTTCATGTTTGAATACAGCTGCCATGGGTCACGCCTCCTTTCCTTCGGCGGGGTCCCCGCCGGTCTGCGGGCCGGGCCGGCCGGCGGCCGGCTTTGCCGCCTTGCGCCCTGCCTTGGGCCGGGCGGCCGCGGCCGGCTTTTCGGACTCGGTCAGCTCAATGAACACATCCTCCAGCGTGCCCTTCTTCAGCGCCATCTCCAAAATGGCCTTATCGCCGGGCACAAACGCCTGATAGATGGCGCGGGAAAGCTCGTAGATATCGTCCCGGTCGGTGCTGATGTGGGCGGTGGTCCATTTTCCGGTATCCGGGTCCACCGTCAGCTGCGAGATGGCCGGCACCTTTGCCAGGATATGCCGCAGCTCGTCGGGGGCGGCGTCGGTGGTCAGGCGGACCTCGTTGGGGGCCAGCAGCTTTTTCTCCAGGTTGGCGGGGGTGTCAAAGGCCACCAGCCTGCCCTTGGCAATCATCAGGATCTGGTCGCAGATGGTCTGCACCTCGGACAGGATGTGGGAACTGAATACGACGGTATGTGTCCGGCCCAGCTCCCGGATCAGGTCGCGGATTTCGATGATCTGCAGCGGGTCCAGGCCGACGGTGGGCTCGTCCAAAATGATGACCTTCGGGCTGCCCAGAAGCGCCTGGGCGATGCCCACCCGCTGGCGGTAGCCCTTGGAAAGGTTGGAGATGCGGCGGTTTTTAACCGCGGCGGTGCCGGTCTTTTGCAGCACGTCGTCGACCTGGCGGTCCAGCTCGGCGCCGCGCAGGCCCTTGGCTTCGCCCACAAAGCGCAGGTACTCCAGCGGGGATTCGTTCAGGTAAAGCGGCGGATGCTCCGGCAGGTAGCCGATCAGCTTTTTGGCCTGGTCCGGCTCGTCAAAAATGTCGTGCCCGTCGATGCGCACATGGCCCGACGTGGCCGACAGGCAGCCGGTCATAATGTTCATGGTGGTGGATTTTCCTGCGCCGTTGGGTCCCAGGAAGCCGTAGACGTGGCCTTCGTTGATCTCGAAGGAGATGTCGTCCACGGCAAGAAAGCTGCCGTAATATTTGGTCAGATGCTCAACCGTTATCATCGCGCGCCTCCTGTTCTGTGTGACTGTTTCATGTTCTCTGCTTCCTTTCTGCGCCGGCTGTCCGCCGGCCTGCCGGAACGCGCGGATGCGCGCCCGGGCTCTGCAGCAGATTATAGAAAACGAATGTCAACTTTCGGTCAATTCCGGCGGCCCGGCGGGAAGGTTTCGAATAATTTTCACCATTTTCTTATCAAATTGTCGCAGGCAGAGTGTATGATTTCGGTATAAAAGGGGACCGGGTGCACGGAAAAGGACGGTGCGCCGCAATATGGATCAGGTATCCCGGAACAGAGGTGTACAGGTGTGTTTCGGATTTTGGTTGCCGAGGACGACAAGGGGACCCGCCGCTTGATGCAGGATACCCTGGCGGACGCGGGCTATGAGCCGATGCTGGCGGCGGACGGGGCGCAGGCGCTGGAACTGCTGGAACAAAAGCATGTGGACCTGATGGTGCTGGACGTGATGATGCCGCGCATGGATGGGTTCGAGCTGCTTTCGCAGCTGCGGGGCAACGGCTATGACCTGCCGGTTTTGATGCTGACCGCAAAAGAGGCGCTGGCCGACAAACGCCGGGGGCTTCGCCTGGGGGCGGACGATTACATGACAAAGCCGGCCGACGAGGAAGAGATGCTGCTGCGCATCGGGGCGCTGCTGCGCCGGGCGCAGGCCATCAGCAGCCGGCGGCTGGCGGTGGGCGGCACGGTGCTGGTGTACGACGATCTGGCCGTGCGCTGCAACGGCCGCACCACCGTGCTGCCCCGCAAGGAGTTCCAGCTTTTGTACAAGCTGCTGGCCTGCCCGGAAAAGACCTTTACCCGCCGCCAGCTGATGGACGAGATCTGGGACCTGGACACCGACAGCGACGAGCACACCGTCAACGTGCACATCAACCGGCTGCGGGACCGGTTCAGGGACAACCGGGACTTTGCCATCGTGACGGTGCGGGGCCTGGGCTACAAGGCGGTGCGGCTGTGATGCGGCGGCTGATGGATTCCACCCGCGGGCGGTTCATTGTCTGCGTGGTGGTCAGCAACCTGCTGGCGGGGTTGGTATCGGTGTTTGTCTGGATGCCGCTGGCCAGCCGCGTGCTGCCGTCGGGGCACTTTATGGCGCCCTGGATGCCCATGGTGCTGTCCATCCTGCTGGCCATCCCCATCTCCTCGTTTGTCAGCCGGCGGTCGGCCAAGCCGATCCAGGATATGCTGGAGGCGACCAAATCCATCTCGCGCGGGGATTACTCGGTCCGCGTGGCGGAGGAAGGCACCGGGGACATTGCCGAGCTGCTGCACAGCTTCAACCAAATGACCGCCGAGCTGGGCAGCACCGAGATGATGCGCAACGATTTCATCAACACCTTCTCCCACGAATTTAAAACGCCCATCGTGTCCATCCGCGGCTTTGCCCGGCGGCTGCGCCACGGCGGGCTGACCGAGCAGCAGCGCAACGATTACCTCGACTTTATCGCCGAAGAATCCCAGCGGCTTTCCAAGCTGGCCAGCAACGTGCTGCTGATCTCCCGGTACGAAAACCAGAAGCTGGTGGGGGAACAGACCGAGTATGACCTGGACGAACAGATCCGCACCTGCGTGCTGCGGATGGAAAGCCAGTGGTCGGACAAGGACTTGGTGTTTGAGCTGGATCTGCCCCGGCTGCCCTACCGCAACAACTGCGAAATGATGGAACATGTGTGGATGAATCTGATCGGCAACGCCATCAAATTCAGCCGGCCGGGCGGGGCCATCTTTATCACTGCCCGGTGCGAGAGCGGCGTGGTCACCGTTACGGTGCGGGACGAGGGCGTGGGCATCCGACCGGAGGACATCGGGCATGTGTTCGACAAGTTTTATCAGGGGGATTCCTCCCGCGCGGCGGCGGGCAACGGCCTGGGTCTGGCGCTTGTGCACCGCATCGTGGAGCTGAGCGGCGGGCGCATCACGGTGGAAAGCCGGGTGGGGCAGGGGACGTCCTTCTGCCTGTCGCTGCCATCCGGGCGGTAAGCGGGCCTGTCCTGCCGGCAAGGCGGGGCAGGCCCGCTTTTTTGGCGCAAAACGGGGAGTTGGGGGCCGCCATATCGTATGGTATAATAGGACGACAGAACCGGCCGGAAAACGCCGGCCGGGGGAGGAGGAGCGATATGGCAAACCGCGTGCTGATCGTGGAAGATGACACCGCGCTGGGAGAGGGCGTCCGCCTGACGCTGGAGCAGTACAGCTGCAAGCTGGCGCCGGACCTGGCCGCCGCCCGCAGGGCGCTGCAGCGGGAGCGCTGGGACCTGGTGATCCTGGACCTGAACCTGCCGGACGGCAGCGGGCTTTCGCTGCTGCGGGAGGTGCGCCGGTCGAGCGACCTGCCAGTGCTGATCCTGACCGCCAACGACCTGGAGGTGGACGAGGTCCGCGGGCTGGAACTGGGCGCCGACGACTATGTGACAAAACCGTTTTCCCTGGCCGTGCTGCGGGCCAGGGTCAAAAACCTGCTGCGCGGGCGGCGCGCCGCCGGGGAGGCAGTCTACCGGCAGGGCCGGTTCGAATTTGATTTCGAACGCATGCGGTTTGCCCGCGAGGGCGTGCCGGTGGAGCTTTCCCGCACCGAGCAGCGGCTTTTGCGGCTGTTGGTGGAAAACCGCGGCCGGGTGTTGACCCGCGCCCGCCTGCTGGACGCCGTGTGGGACGGCGGCGACTATGTGGACGAGAACGCGCTTTCGGTCACGATGCGGCGGCTGCGGGCCAAGCTGGTGGACCCGCCGGTGCGCACCGTGTACGGCGTGGGCTACCAGTGGGAGGCGCAGCCGTGACGGGCCTGGCGGCGGCGCTGTGCGCGTTGGGGCTGGCCGCGCTGGCGGCGGGGACGGTGCAGCTGCTGCGGGCCCGGCGTCTGGTGCGCAGGCTGGACCGCATGCTTACGGACGCCATCGACGGCGGCTTTGTGGAGGAATCCTTTGACGAGACCGCCCTCTCGGCGTTGGAAAGCCGGATGGCGCGCCTGCTGCGCGGCAGCGCCGCGGCAAACCGGGCGCTTTCGGCAGAGCAGGCGGCGGTGCAG
Organism: Candidatus Gemmiger faecigallinarum; assembly: GCA_019120395.1. GTDB lineage: Bacteria > Bacillota > Clostridia > Oscillospirales > Ruminococcaceae > Gemmiger > Gemmiger faecigallinarum. Next base: position 12,633 of record DWVD01000059.1, on the reverse strand, counting down.
AGCCTGATCTCGGACATCTCCCATCAGGCGCGCACCCCCATGGCCAACGTGCTGCTTTATGCGTCGCTGCTGGAGGAGACCGAGCTGAGCGACGCCCAGCGCGCCCGCCTGACGCCGCTGCGCGCACAGGCCGAAAAACTGCGTTTCCTGCTGGAAAATCTGATCCAGGCGTCGCGGTTGGAGACCGGGCTGCTGCAGCTGGCCCCGGCGGACAACCGCGTGGACGGGCTGCTGGAACAGGCGGCCGGGGAAGCGCGCGCCGCGGCCGCCGGCAAGGGGCTGCGGCTGACGGTGCGCCCCTGCGGAGCCGTCGCCTGCTTTGACGCCCGCTGGACGCCGGAGGCGCTGTACAATCTGGTGGACAACGCGGTCAAGTACACGCCGCCCGGCGGCAGCGTGACGCTTTCGGCCCGGCTGACCGACAGCTTTTGCCGGGTGGATGTGGCCGATACCGGCCCCGGCATCCCGGAAAGCGAACAGGCCGCCATTTTCGGCCGCTTTGCCCGCGGCAGCGCCGCCCGCAGCGCCGAGGGCCTGGGCATCGGGCTGTACCTGGCGCGGCAGATCGCCGCCGGGCAGGGCGGGTATATCCGGGTCAGCAGCGCGCCGGGGCAGGGAAGCGTGTTTTCGCTGTATCTGCCCCGGCGGGGCGGCGAACCTTCCGCCGCCGGCAGCGATGCGCCGGCAGCCGGCGGAGCCTGACGGCCGGAAACCTTTCAACACCGTCACTTTTTCGAAAGCGCCGCGACAGATTCATCCTGTATACTGGGTATCACGGCAGGGGAACCGCGTTCCCCGCCGGGATGCCCGTTTTTTATCGCCGGGGCCTTTTTCGGCGCAGCCCGCCGGGCCTTTGGCTGAATTTGGAAAGGAGCCTGCCCCATGACAGTCTTGCAGACCCATGAACTGAAAAAATACTACGGCAGCGGCGACACGCTGGTCAAAGCCCTGGACGGCGTGGACCTGGCGGTGGAGGAGGGCGAGTTCGTCGCCATCGTCGGCACCTCCGGCAGCGGCAAAAGCACCCTGCTGCACATGCTGGGCGGCCTGGACCGCCCCACCTCCGGCACCGTGACGGTGGAGGGCAAAAACATCTTCTCGCTGAAAGACGAGGCCCTGACCATCTTCCGCCGCCGCAAGATCGGCTTTGTGTTCCAGGCCTACAACCTGGTGCCGGTGCTGAGCGTTTACGACAACATCGTGCTGCCCATCCAGCTGGACGGCGCGCAGGTGGACCGCCGTCATGTGGCCAGCATCATCCACGCGCTGGGGCTGGACCAAAAGCTGAACAGCCTGCCGGGGCAGCTTTCCGGCGGGCAGCAGCAGCGGGTGGCCATTGCCCGCGCGCTGGCCACCAAGCCGGCCATCCTGCTGGCAGACGAACCCACCGGCAACCTGGACACCGCCACCAGCCAGGACGTGCTGAGCCTGATGAAGACCATGGGCCGCACCTTCCGCCAGACAATGGTCATGATCACCCACAACGAGGAGATCGCCCAGCTGGCCGACCGCATCGTCCGCATTGAGGACGGCCGCATCGTCACACGGTAAGGGGGTGCCATGATGAAAGTTGCCAACCGCGGCTGTATCCGCCGCCTGAGCCGGAAGAGCATGGCCGCCGCCCGCACCCGCAACATCGTGGCGGTGCTGGCCATCGCGCTGACCAGCATTTTGTTCACCTCGCTGTTCACCATCGCCGCGGCGCTGAACGCCAGCACCGAGCAGTACAACTTCCGCACCGCCGGCGGCGACATCCACGCCTCGGTCAAGAACCTGACCTGGGAGCAGGTGGAGCAGCTGTGCGGCGACCCGGAGCTGGTCCACGCCGGGGCGCGGCTGTTTTTGGGCAGCCCCACCGACCCGCCCTTCCACAAAAGCCATGTGGAGGTCAGCTACATTGAGCCGGAGGAGGCGCCCCACTACTTCTGCACCCCCACCGTGGGCGCCCTGCCCGCCGACGGCACCGACCAGGCCGCCTGCGACCGGCTGGTTTTGGACCTGCTGGGCGTGGAGCCGGAGATCGGCGCCCGGTTCACGCTGGATTTTTATATCGACACCGAGACCAGCCGCCCCACCGCTGTCCGCCGCACCTTCACCCTCAGCGGCTGGTGGGAGCATGACCCGGTCAACCCGGCCAGCCAGGTGCTGGTCTCCCGCTCCGCCGCCGAGGAGATCGCGGCGCTTTCCAGCGGCGACCCGGCCACCTCCACCGGCAAATGGACGATGGGCGTGATGTTCCAAAGCTCCGCCCGCATCGCCGACGACCTGAACGCCCTGCTGGCGCGCCACGGGATGCAGACCACCGACCCCGCCGCCGACGGCTATGTGAGCAGCGGCGTCAACTGGGGCTACACCGGCGCCCAGGTGGCGGAAAGCGGCGACATCCAGACCCTGATCGTGCTGGCCGCCGTGCTGGTGTTGATCCTGCTGACCGGCTACCTGATCATCTACAACGTGTTCCAGATCTCGGTCACCAACGACATCCGCTTTTACGGCCTGCTCAAGACCATCGGCACCACGGCGCGGCAGCTGCGGCGCATCCTTGTTTACCAGGCACTGTGGCTGTGCCTGGCGGGCATCCCGCTGGGCCTGGTGCTGGGCTACCTGGCCGGCAGCTGCATGATGCCCGTGTTTGTGGGCATCATCAACCCCAACCTGCAGGTGGTGCCCAGCTTTGAGCCGCTGGCCTTTGCGGCGTCGGCCGTCTTTTCGCTGGTCACGGTGCTGCTGTCCTGTGCCCGGCCGGTGCGCCTGGCCGGGCGGGTATCCCCGGTGGAGGCCGTGCGCTACACCGAGGCCGCGCCCCGCCGCCTGCCCCGCCGGGCACGCCGGGCCGCCGGCGGCAGGGGATTTCTGCCCGCCATGGCCCGCGCCAACCTGGGCCGCAGCAGGGGCCGCACCGCCGTCACCGTCCTCAGCCTGGCGCTGGCGGTGGTGCTGCTGAACCTGACCTGGACCTTCACCTCCGGCTTTGACATGGAAAAATACCTGCGGGACCGCTCGGCCGCGGACTATATCCTGGCGTCGGCGGACTATTTCCAGTCCGGCTACCGCTCCGAGGAAAACGTCGTGACGGAGGACGTCATTGCCGAGGCCAACGCCCAGGGCGTCATCACCGAAAGCGGCCGGGTCTACGGCTCCATCACCACCATCTGGGACGCGGTGGGCGAGGACTGGTACCGCAGCAGCTGGACCGCCGCCTACGCCAGCGTCGGCGAGCTGGACCTGTTGGAACAGCAGATCGCCGCCATGCCCCGCAGCGACGACGGCAAGCTGTACACCCCCATCGAGCTGTACGGCATGGAGAGCTTTCCCCAGTCCGCGCTGCGGGTGGTGGAGGGCGACCTGGCCCCGCTGTCCGACCCGGCGCAGAACGCCATCGCGGCGGTGTACAGCGACAATGATTACGACCAGGTGGACCCGAACAGCAACTGGGCCAGGGTGGGCGACACCGTCACCCTGCGCTATGTGCAGGCCACCGAGGCCTACTACACCGACACCGGCGAGACCATCCCCGACGACGCCGACTGGGCCCAGGTGGAAGCCGGCGGGCGGCCCTACTCGGTGCGCGCCACCGAGTACCGGGACGTGACCTACACCGTCTGCGCCGCCGTGGTGGTGCCGTCCACCCTGTCCTTCCGCTACTACGGCGGCGACCAGTTCCTGCTGGACGGCGACCGCTTTGTGCAGGACACCGGCACCAGCGCCGTCATGTGCTACGCCTTTGACGCCACCGACGAGTCCAGCGCCGCCATGGAGGACTGGCTGACCAATTACACCCAAACCGTCCAGCTCACGCTGGATTTTGAGAGCAAGCAGGGCTACGCCGCCCAGTTTGAAGGGCTGCGGAACATGTTCCTGGCGGTGGGCAGCGCGCTGGCCTTTGTCATCGGGCTGGTGGGCGTGCTGAACTTTGTCAACGCCATCCTGACCGGCATCATCACCCGCCGGCGGGAGTTCGCGGTGCTGCAGTCCGTCGGCATGACCGGCCGGCAGCTCAAGGCTATGCTGATCTTTGAGGGGCTGGGCTACACGCTGCTGGCCCTGCTGCTGGCGCTGGCGGTCTGTACCGTCGCCGGGCCGCTGATCGGCCCCGCCATCGAAGGGGTGTTCTGGTTCTTCAGCTACCGGTTCACGGTGCTGCCCATCCTGGCGCTGCTGCCGGTGTTCGTGCTGCTGGGCTGCCTGGTGCCGCTGGCCAGCTACCGCGCCGCCGCCCGCCAGACGGTGGTGGAGCGCCTGCGCGCCGCCGAGTAAACGTCCCGCCAAAACAACAGGCGCCCCGCGGCCGGCCATGCCGGTGCGGGGCGCCTGGATTTTTGCTTTTTTAGGAGACGGGCGGTCAGCAGCAGAAATAATATCCGCGCCCGCCGCAGCAGCAGGCCATCAGCAACTGTGCGACCCATACGGTCAGGCAAAAGCGAAGCAGCGGGTTGCCGCTGCCGGGCTGCGAGTGGGAGCGCTGGTAGGTGGTGTAGCTGCGGCCGGGGTTCTGCAGCCGGTCCAGCAGGTTCTGGTACTCGTAATTGCCCGGTTCCAGATCCACGGCGGCGCGCGCCTCGCTCTGGGCGCGGATGTTGTTGCCCAGGCCGGCGTTGGCCAGCGCGGAGTAATAATGCCAGCGGGCATTGCGGTCCCGCTCGGGGATGCCGTTCAGCACGTTCAGCGCTTCCTGATAGTAGCCGTTGCGGATGTAGTTGTTGGCGGCCTGCATCTCCGGCGTGTCGCGGCTGGAACCCTGGCTGCTGTACCCGCTGGAAGAATAGCCGCCAAATCCGAAGCCGAACGGGTCGAACCCGAAGCCAAAACCAAACGGGTCCTGGTACTGCTGGCCCTGGCCGCCGTAGCTTCCGCCCGCGCTGCGGTAACCGCCCTGGCCGCCGTATCCGCTGCCGCCGGAAGCCCTGGCGTTGCCGTGGCCTCCGCCCTGGCGCTCGCGCATGATCTCGCTGTAAGCGGCCTGCACTTCCTTGAACTTGTCCTCGGCGGTGGGGTCGTTGGGGTGCAGGTCGGGGTGGAACTCCTTGCACTTTTGGCGATATGCTTTTTTGATGGTCTCCTCGTCGGCGCCCTGGCTGATGCCAATGACGCTGTATGGGTCACGCATGTCGTTTCTCTGCCTCTCTGCGCTTGTCCTCGCGCCGTGCTTTGATCAGCGTGTACTTGCACCACACGCCGGAATAGATGGTGTTATAAAGCAGCTGGCCTTCGGGGCTGTCCTTCAGGATGGGCAGCAGGCCGAACGCCTCGGCGCAGATGCCCAGCTGCTGGGTGAACAGTTCGTGGCAGCGCTCCTCAAACGCTTCGTCGTCCAGGCTGGCCCGCAGTGACGCCAGCGCGTTGAAACTGCCGTTTTTGGCGTCCTTTTCCAAATCGTCGTAGGCGTCCATCAGGTAGATGAAGCCGCCCAGCCCGCGGCCGACCCGGTCCAGCACCGGCGCCCACATATCGTTCTGGTACTGGAACACCGCCCCCAGCAGCGCGCCAAAACAGCCGCACAGCGCGTCAAGATCGTCGCTGCCGGCTGCTTCCAGCGCAGTCAGGGCGTCCAGCCGGGCGCGGATGGCCTCGCACTGGACGGGATGTGCCTGCCGGATGCCGGGCAGGTGCGGTTCCAGGCGTTTGGCGCTGCGCAGGCTGCCGCGGCGGCGTTCGTCCTGCCAGTCGTCCAAAAAGTTGTAATAAGCCAGCGCAATGCTCATGTCCGCCGCATAGTTCAGGTATTGGTTGGCGGCGCGGGGGCGCTTTTTGACCGGATGGGGAAGGCAGCGCCCGGCGGAAAACGCCGTTTCGGGATCATACAGCGCGCTGAGCAGGATGGCGGCAAAGGTCATATCGAAGGAGAGCGTCATCCGCCCCGCCGCGCCGTAGCGGCGGCCCAGCGCCTCGCACAGGCCGCAGTAGTACGCCTGGTAGCGGTCGACGGCTTCCGGCGGCAGGTCCTTCCGGTAGATAGTAACATATCCAAACATACAGCGTCAACTTTTGCGGATGAACTGGGTCTGGCACTTGGGGCAGGTGATGGAGATGCGCCCGCGGCCCTTGGGAACGCGGATGGCCTGCTTGCAGTGGGGGCAGTTGAAATAACGGTAGGTCTTGCGCTGGGCAAAGCGGACCTTTATGTGGGCAAACCAGCTGCGGATGCCGGCGGTCCGGGTCAGGAACCACTGGTTTTCGGCATACCGCTTTTGGATGTTGCGGCTGAACATGCGGAAATAGCTGTAAATCAGCAGCGCCAGGCCGATGTAATAGAAGATGCCCCAGGTGAACAACCCCAGGACCAGCAGGATCAGCGACAGGATCGACAAAAACTGACTGAACTGATCCCCGCCGTAACGACCGGACATAAAACGCTGAAACCAGGCTTTCATAAAATAGCGCCATCCTTTTTTGATTCAGTACCGCGCCCGGGCCCGCCCGTCGGCGGAGGGAAACGGCCGTGCGGCGGCGGGCGCTTTGCCCCGCCTGCCGGAAGAACACAGATATTATTTCACAGATTTGTGGTCAAATCGTGAACGGAAGCCAAACAGTACGTGAACAAATGCCAAAAATCGGAAAAAACGCCGCAAATGCGGCGCTGCAGCGGCCGCCGCGCCCCATACAGTTGTAAAAATATGGCCGCGGGTCTGGAATAATACGGCGGCTGGTGGTAAGATGTTGCTAGTCTATCCGCAGCCGGTCTGAAACCCGCTGCAATGCAAGGAGTTTGTCCACCATGAAACACCGGTTCCTTTTCTGCCTGGCCGCCGCGGCCTGCGGCCTGGCGCTGGCGGCCTGCGCCGAAACAGGCGCCGAAGCGTCCAGCGTCCTGCCGGCCGCCTCGCCCCAGCAGGCAGAGCCGCCGGCGCAGCAACCGGCCATCCGTACGGCCGAGACGGCCACCGCGGAGACGGCCGGCCTGGCGGATGCCCTGCTGCTGGATTTTACCGCCGGCAGCGAGGTCGAGGACGTGCGCGTGGTCCAGGTGCCCGGCGGCGTTGACGCCGCTGCGCTGTGCGCGGCCCTGACGGAGGAGACCGGCATCGCCTTTGACTTTACGCTGGAACAGCAGGGGGACGCCTGGACGGTGACCTGGCAGGCCGGGTCGGCGCTGTGGGACGGGGAAATGCCCCAGGGAGGCAGCCCGGATTATGTGTTTTACGACGCCGATCTGCTGCGGTGGTTTTTGCTGGATACCGTCTGGCGGACCCTGAACGACTCGTTCGGCGCGCAGGCAGTCTATTACCGCGCGGCTGACGGCCAGCCGCCCGCGCTGGACGACCTGTGGCCGCTGGAGCATTTCGACCTGGCCGGTCCATACCGCGGCAGCGCCTGGTATTATGGCGAGAGCATCGCTTACAAGGACGAGTGGGAAGTGCTGGACCAGACCGGCGAGCAGTAAACGCCGTCGCAGCTCAGTATAGCATATTTTGCGCGGCGGCGCAAAGTTCGCGGCGCCGCCCAAAGGCCGCCTTGTAACCGGGCGGCCTTTGGTGTACAATAGCGGTGGCGGCCAAAGTTCCCGCAGCGCCCCGCCGCCGGCGCCGCTGTATAGCGCGCCGGGTCCTGCCCATACTGGATAGGGGGCATAGCGCCCCCGGCAGACAGGGGAGGGGATGTGCCATGCGGGAAAGCTCATATACGGCGGTGATCGTCGAGATGACGGTGCGCGCCCTGTGGGAGACGCAGAACGCCATGGACTGCATCCCCGACGAGATCTGGGACAAAAGCTATGGCGGCGCGCCGCTGTGGCAGTATCTGTACCACACGCTGCACAAGCTGGACCAGTGGTTTGTCAACCCGGCCGACCCCGGCTTTGTGGAGCCGCCGATCCACGCGCCGCACCTTGACGAGCTGGGCGTCTGCCCGGCGGTGCGGCTGAGCCGCCGCCAGATGGAGGAGTATTTCACCACCATCAAAGCCAGGCTTTCGCTGTATCTGACCTCGCTGCATGACGAGGACCTGCTGCAGAGGCCGGAAGGCTGCCGGTGGACCCGGTTTACGCTGATCCTGGCCCAGTACCGCCGCCTGCACCTGAATCTGGGCCTGCTGATGGGCCTGGTGCTGGCCGAAACCGGCCTGTGCCCCAAAACGCTGGGCCTGGAACGGGAATTTCCCAAGCCGCCCTATGACCCTTACGAATGACCCGGCGGACTGCCGCCCGCCTGCACAACGAGGTATTCCCTATGAAAAAAACAGCCATCCCGCTGGCGACGCTTCTGCTGGCGTGCCTGCTCTGCGCCTGCGCCCGGGACGCCGCCCCCGCGCTGGACACGGTGCTGGAGACGGCGTCGGTGCCGGTCAGCTTTTCCGGCTGCGCGGTGACCGGGACGGACGCCGACTACTGGTCGGCCGAGGACGCCGCCCCGCAGCCCGCCCGGCTGTTTGCCGCCGAGGGCCGCCCTGCCATTGCCCTGACCGGCGTGACGGAGCAGGACGTCACCGTCCGCTTTGCCGAACCCTGGTCGACCGGCTACAAGCTGTACGAGCCCAACACCGTCATGCCCAAGCTGGACTACCGTGCGGAGCAGGACGGCGACACCCTGACGCTGGAGCTGCGCACGGTGTATAACTACGCCATCACCGTGGCGACCGACGCCGGTAGCGAGACGTTTCTGGTGACGACAGAGATGGACTGACCCGGCAGAGACCGGCTTTCCCCAAAAACATACATATCTGTTATCGGCGCCCGCCCGGCGGGGGAATAACCGCCCGGCGGGCCGTTTTGCGCCCCAACCCCATGCCAAAAGGAGGCAGACCATGCCCAAAACCAAAAAGATCCTGCTGCTGGCCACCGGCGGCACCATCGCCTGCAAGCCCACCAGCCGCGGCGTGCTGGCGCCGGCCATCTCGGCGGCCGAGCTGCTGCAGTTTGTGCCGGAGCTGGAAGGAATGTGCCGGATCGACACGATGCAGCTTTATGACCTGGACTCCACCAACATCGGCCCGGAGCACTGGTGCGGCATGGCAAAGGCCATCCGGGACCATTACGGCGAGTACGACGGCTTTGTTATCGCCCACGGCACCGACACCATGGCCTACACCGCCGCGGCGCTGAGCTATATGGTGCAAAACCCCGCCAAGCCCATCGTGCTGACCGGCAGCCAGAAGTCCATCTACAACCGGGACACCGACGCCCGCAACAACCTGCTGCACGCCTTCGCCTACGCGGTGTCGGAGGGAGCCTGGGGCGTGCAGATCGTGTTTGACAACCTGGTCATCCTGGGCACCCGCGCCCGCAAGGTGCGCTCCAAAAGCCTGAACGCCTTTTCCAGCATCGACTACCCGGAGACCGCGGTGTTCCGGGACGACCGGCTGATCCGCTTCCTGCCCACGCCGCAGGACCGGCCGCCGGTGCGGTTCTGCGACCGGCTGGACCCGGCGGTGTTCGTGCTGCGGCTGGTGCCCGGCATGGGGGCGGACATTTTTGCGGCGCTGAAAGACCACTACCGCGCCGTGGTCATTGAAGGCTTCGGCGTGGGCGGCCTGCCCGGCGGCGAGGACGGCCCGCTGCTGCGCGCCGTGCGGGACTGGCTGGCGTCGGGCCGGCTGGCGGTGTTCTCCACCCAGGTGCAGCACGAGGGCAGCGACCTTTCGGTGTACGAGGTGGGGCGCATTGCCCGCGAGCTGCCCGGCGTGCTGGAAGCCCGCGACATGACCCCGGAGGCGGTGGTCACCAAGCTGATGTGGGTGCTGGCCCAGACCCGCGACCCCGCCGCCGCCCGCGCCCTGTTTGAACAGCCGGTGCAGCACGATCTGCTGTGAAACAGCAAGGACAGGCCCGGCCCCAAACAGGGGTTCCGGGATACAGGCAAAACCCTGCCGGGGGAAAGTTCCCCAACGGCAGGGTTTTGTTCTTGCCGGATCAAACGGCGCTCCGGTGTTGACGCTTTGGCTACCTTGTGATACCATATACTTAAAGAAAGAACCTTGCCACGCAAGGCAGATCAAACGCCGCCCTGCGGCCGCCAGGACGCAGGGGAGAGAGGGGGGGGACGCCGATGTTTGACCGTGCGCAGCTGCGCAAAGGGGCGCTGGAGGGCTGCATTTTGCAGATCATCGCCCGCGCGCCCGCCTACGGCTACGCCATCGCGGCGCTGCTGCGGCAAAGCGGCTTTGCCGGCCTGACCGAGGGTACCCTTTACCCGCTGCTGCTGCGGCTGGAGCGCAAGGGGCTGATCCGGGCCGAGTACCGCGCTTCGCCCAGCGGCCCCAGCCGGAAGTATTACCTGCTGACCCCGGCGGGCAAGACCTATCTGGCCCAGTTTATCGATGCCTGGCGGGAAACGTCAGCAGGGGTGGAGGCCATTTTGAACGGGGGACCGAAAGGGGGGACGCCGGATGTTTTGTGACGAGTACTTTCTTCTGCGCCGCCAAAACCGCAGGGACCTGCGCGCGCTGGCCGACGGGGACCGAGAGGTGCTGCGCGGCATTGCCCGCCGGCTGGACGATGCCACCTGGAACAGTTACGAAGCCCAGCGGGTGCTGCGCGACCTGATCGACCTGGCCGCCCGCGCCGGGCAGGAGGGCAGGCCGCTGACTGAGGCCCTGGGCAAAGACCCGGCCGGCACCGTGAACGAACTGTGCGCCGCCATTGACCCCGGCACGCCGCTGGACCGCCTGCTAACCTGGTGGCCGGCGGCGGGGGCGGCGGTCGGAGTTTTTCTGGCAGGGATGGCGGTGCAGCGGCAGTCCTGGCCGCTGTGGGGCACGGCGGCGGTCTTTGCGGTGTACAGCCTTTGGCTGCTGGCGTCGGCGCTGTTCCGCCGGCAGTTCAGCCAACCGCCGGAAAAAGGCGGCCTTTCGCCGCGCCTGCTGGCCGGGCTGGGCGTGCTGCTGGCGCTTGCCCTGGCCGTCGCCGTTCCCTGGCTGGTGCGCCCCGTTGACGTGCCGGCGCCCACCTGGGCGCTGAGCCTGGGCTTTTTTGCCCTGGCTGCCGCCAGCTGGGCGGTGCGTACCGCCCGGTACAACGCCTGCGCCCGCCGCCGGCCCTGGCGGGAAAGCGCGCAGGCACCGCGCGCCCGGTAAAGGGCAGGGCCTTTCAGCCTGCCGGACCGGCGCACAGACACAGGCACAGCAAACCCCCGTTTTGGCCCGCACATGGCGCAAAACGGGGGTCAATTTTTTCGTGCCGCCCCGTACCGCACGCACATTGCGGCGGGGCAGCCGAATCTGTCTGCCGGCAAACCGCCGGCTTCAAGCGGCATTCTTCCCTCTAAAATGCCCCAGGCTGCGGCCGGGGGTACGCCCCGCCGGCCGCGGTTTTAAAAGAAAAGCAGGAACTCCCGGCTGCGCCGTCCCGCACAGGGCGGCGCGGCAAAAGCGGTTTACAGCCGGGCCAAAATCGCGTCGCCCATGGCAGTGCAGCCCACTTTGGTGCAGCCCTCCTGCCAGATGTCGGCGGTGCGCAGCCCCTGGTCCAGCACCGCGTTGACGGCGGCCTCCACCTCGTCGGCCTCGTCGGCCATGCCAAAGCTGTATCGCAGCATCATGGCGGCGGACAGGATGCAGGCGATGGGGTTGACCGCGTCCTGCCCGGCAATGTCCGGCGCGGAGCCGTGGATAGGCTCGTACAGGCCGCGGGTGCCGTCGCCCAGGCTGGAGGAGGGCACCATGCCGATGCTGCCGGTGATCTCGCTGGCTTCGTCGGACAAAATATCGCCGAACATATTCTCGGTCACGATCACGTCAAACTGGGACGGGTCCTTGCAGATCTGCATGGCGGCGTTGTCCACAAACATCTCGCGGTATTCCACCTCCGGGTAGTCGGCCTGCAGCCGGTGCATCACCTTGCGCCACAGGCGGCTGGTGTCCAGCACGTTGGCCTTGTCCACGCAGGTCAGGCGCTTGCGGCGCTTCATGGCGGTCTCAAAGCCGATGCGGCCGATGCGCTCGATCTCGTGCTCGGCGTAGCTCATCACGTCGGTGGCCTTCTCCTCGCCGTCCACTGTCTCGGTCTTATGCTCGCCAAAATACACGCCGCCGATCAGCTCCCGCACCACGATAAAGTCGATGCCCCGGTCCACGATCTCCTTTTTCAGTGGGCTGGCGACGGCCAGCTGGGGCCAGATCTTGGCAGGCCGGTTGTTGGAGTACAGCCCCATGCCGGCGCGCAGCCGCAAAAGGCCCTTTTCGGGGCGCTTGTCGCCGGGCAGGCCCTCCCATTTGGGGCCGCCCACCGCGCCCAGCAGCACGCTGTCGGCCGCCAGGCACTTGTCCAGCTCGCTCTGGGGCAGCGGGTCGCCGAATTTGTCAATGGCCTCGCCGCCCATCCAGGCGCGGGTGTAGGTGAAGGTGTGGCCGTGCTTTTCGGCAATTTTGTCCAGCACCCGCACCGCCTGGGCCACGATCTCAGGGCTGGCGCAGTCGCCGTAGATCAGCGCGATGTTCTTCTGCATTGTCGTTGCACCCTCTCATTCTTTCTCTTTCAGGGAAGCCATCAGCCCGCCGGCCTGGATGATCTTCTGGATAAACGGCGGGAAGGGCGCGGCCTCAAAGCTCTGGCCGGTGGTCTCGTCGGTGATGACGCCGGTGTCAAAGTTGACGCTGACCACGTCGCCCTCCCGGATGGCCTCGCTGGCAGCGGGGCACTCCAGAATCGGCAGGCCGATGTTGATGGCGTTGCGGTAAAAGATGCGGGCAAAGCTCTTGGCG